>CAYLNK010000056.1:0-25875 GCA_964384675.1 uncultured Holophagales bacterium
TCGGGTGCTTCCCCCATGGCGACGAATAGAATCCGTGGCTAGCCGCTTCTGCCTTCATGGGCTTCGTCGGGTCGTCGAGGGAGATCAGCACGCCGATTGCCGCTTCTTCTCTCGCGATGACGCCAACGAGGTCCCTGACGTAAGGCGCGTGTAGTTTCCCGGCCTTCACCGAGAAGATCACCTGCTTGGTCTTTCCACTCGGGCCCTCGTCGTGGAACAGGATCCTGCCGTCGATTCCCTTGTCGGCCCCCTTCTTCTGTTCCACGGGCCGCGCCCCCACCAAGCCAAGCGCCCACCACTGGAATTGATACTGGTCGGTGCCGGCAAGCTCCTGAGCCCCTTCGGGGGTGGTCGGCTCTCCGGTTACGTGGTAGGTCTTCTCGATCGCTGTTCCATACGTGTCTCGAAGACGCGTCTTGATGAGCCCGATTGCCAGGTGCGTTATGTCGATGCCGATCCACCGGCGTCCGAGCTTCTGCGCGGCGGCGATCGTGGTGCCGCACCCGCAGAAGGGATCAAGAACCACGGCCGCGTCGTCGGAGGACGCGGCGAGGATGCGTTCCAAGAGCGCTTCGGGCTTCTGCGTGGGGTAGCCGAGGCGTTCCTGAGCCTGCGAGTTGATGGGCGGGATGTCCGTCCAGATATCAGAGAGTTTCGATCCTGAGCTGTCCTGTACATACCACTTCAAGCGGGGGAAGCTCTCCCCCTTCGACTTCGGCCAGTAGACACGTCCAGCGGCATCCAGGGCGTCCAGGCGGGCTTGAACGCTCAACGCCCCATCTATCCCCATCTTCTCGACGACCGCCCCGGGTATAGCCCAGTGACGGCCCTTCGCGGTGGGGTCTAGCCCTCGCCATGGGGCACCGCTCTCCCCCTGTCGCGCTCCAGCCCCAGTAAGTGAAATGTCCTGAAAGGGGCCGCTGTCATCCGACTTCCGGAAGTGACTCTCCACGTAGCCCTCTTCGAGCGGACCTCGAACGTGGTTCCACGTGAAGACCTCGCCACGGGTGTAGAAGAGGATTACGTCATGAACCGGCCCGAACCGTTTGGCCGAGCTGTGCGCCAGCGTTCGTTTCCAGATGACTTCGCTCTTGAAGTGCTGCGGCCCGAAGACAGCATCGAGAAGCATCTTCAGGTAGTGACTCGCGGTCGGATCGCAGTGCAGGTACAGGCTCGCGGTCGGCTTCATGACGCGGCGTAGCTCCGCGAGCCGCGGAGCCATCATCGCGAGGTAAGCCATCATGTCGCTCTCGCCCAGGAACGTCCGAAACGCCCGAAGAGCGTCCGCAACCGGCCCGCCCCGTTCCACCGTTTCAGCGAAGGCGAGAGCCGCACCCTGGTCCCACTCCCACGTGTCCTCGAAGACCTTGATCTGTGCGGCGGCACGCTTCCCGCTCTTCTCCGCAAACAGCACGTTGTAGCTCGCTTGAGAATTGAAGGGCGGGTCGAGATAGACCAAGTCGACCGACTCGTCGGCAACGTAGCGCCGGAGGATGTCGAGGTTGTCCCCGTAGTAGAGCCTATTCGTCACTGCGCACCTTCGGTGCCTGCAGAGGAGTCCGTGGGCGGCTCTGGCTTCTGCCCCTTCTGGCGGCCTGCGCCTTCGCCCTCAATGCCCACCATCCTCGCGCGCGGAGCAACATAGCCCGCTCCTTCTCCCCGCTCGCGGCGTGGATGGCCTCGTGCCAACCGAGGAACATGTCAGGGAGCGGCTGGCGGGGCGTAGGGGTTGGCAGCAGGTTCTCCTCAGTCTGGTGTTGAGGAGCATTGTCCTCCCGCGGAGACTCCCGGGCCAGGCATTCCGCCGAGGTCCCGCGCTTGAAGGCGGGAGCCGTGTGAGCCGTGTGGGTCTGCTCGAGTCGAACGGGCGGCGTCTGGCCCGGCTGGCCAAGGAGCCTACCTCTTCGTCCCATACGCCCTCCCGAACGCCTTCAGTGTCTGCTCCACCGCGCCCCATGCCTGATCGGGTGACGGCACACCGCCTTCCTGGGCCGTAAGCCACCGCCGGTGCTGCCAGGTCGAGACCTCCAAGGGCTTTCCGCCGGCACAGGACGCCGGGGCGATCTCCCGCAGGTCGCTCTCCAAGAGGTAGACGTAGCCGGTCTTCAGGCGGATCCCGACGACGGAGATCCGGAGGAACGGCGGCTCCTGCTTGACGGTCCGGGGCACCAGCGGCAAGCCCGCGTTCCGCAGGTGCCGCTCGGCGAGCATCTGGAGTTCCGGGAAGGGGAACTGCTCGCCCTCCATCCCGAGGGGGAACTGCTCGAGCACCAGGGCGAACGCCGGCGGGTGACCGAGCCAGGCTGCCTCAGGTTGCGGGGCGCCGGGGTCCGCGGTGGCGGCGAGCCCCAGGAGTACGGCAGCACGGACCAGGGTCAGCATCAGCGGCCGTCCGTCGTCAGGACGGCCCGCCGGCTGCCGGTCCGTCCGCAGCCCGGACAGACGAACTTGAGCAGGCCGTCGGCGTCGAATACGCTGAGCCGCTGGTGGCAGTAGATGCACGCCGCGTAGCCGGCCCGCTCGAGGACGCGGCCGATGGCGGCGGATTCGTCAGGGGCGAAGCGTGGCAGGGCGGCCACGGGCACGGCCTGCGGTTCGGCCGTCCCTGAGTGCCTGCCGGGCTCCTCCGGCTGCGCGCTTGTCGGCTCCCGCGGGGCGGCCGTGCACGCGCCATCGTCTCGAGCCCTCAGGGCACGACTGGACGCTGTACTCCTGCGTCTACCGGCCCGGCTGCGCCCGTTGCCCCTGAGGCGTAGGAGGGGCTGTGAATGTCCGGCGGTCGAAGTCCCCTCGCGGGGATCGACGCCGGTGAAGAAGGCGATCATGGGCGCCGACCTCCCTTGCCTTCCGGGGGGAGAGCTTCCGGGACGAAGGCCGTCACTTGCCGTGTCCCGAGCTCATCCTCCATCTCGAACCGATAGAGAACCCCGAGGGCCGTCCCCGAGACGGCTGACTCGCGAGAGATGAACCTGAAGCGGGCGAAACGGGTGACGTTCGCCTCGGTCTCGCGACGCACACTCGGTCGGGCGCTCGCTAGCGGTGGGATGTGGTGCGCGGGCATTATCCCGTTCGCCTCCTAGAGTCTGACGTCTGTGCCGGCCCAGACTCGCAGCGGGTTCACCGGGAGATCGCGGCAAGAGTCGCCGCGACGAGGGAAGCAGCGAGGAAGAGTACGGCCACCAGCACCAGGCACCCCGCGCCGAGCTTCATCTCTTGGGTGACTCTGCGCACGGTCAATCGGCCCGGGTGCCCTTCTCATCAGCCAGCATTCTCGCAGCACTCTCGGGCGTTCCAGCCTTCAGAGAACGTGGCATCAGAGAAGGTAGGGCGACTTGGCTCGCCGAACGACGATGTCGCACCCGGTGGATCCGGTCACGCCGGGGGTTTCACTCGCTTCGTGGATCTCCCCGCTAGATGGTCTGATCTGGCTCACGTCTCCTCGCGAGGTCGTAGCGCTCCGCCCTGAGGAGGAGCTTGCGGAGGCGGGGCGTCGGGAGGCCGACCTCGTCGCCGAGCACCACGGGGGCGCGATCGAGGGCGAGCCAGGCGGGCTGGAAGAGCTCGAAGTCGGGGGACGCGAGCCAGGTGGCGCCGTCGGATAGGACGATGAGGAGCTTCCCATCTGGGGTCCTTCGGAAGACGGTCGTGGGCATGCCGATCCTCCTGACCGAGATCTATGCCGGGGCCGTTAAGACGGCGTGAACGGTTGACGGCCCGACGTTGCCGGTCGTAGAGTCCACCTTCGCCACTCCGGGACGGGTACACCACCCGCTCCCACAGGAGCCGCGGGCCTGGCCGGGTTCGCGGCTCCTTTTCTTTCCAGACACGTTGGCGCCAGAGGGCGACATTCCCATCTCTGCTCGCGTTGCCGAACGGAAGACCGAGAGCGTTCAGCCGGATGTTCGTGTTAGACGCGCGCCATGCCTGCTCGGGTGACAGGACCCCGCATCCTGGGTGGCGGCGACGAAGATGACCCGGTTGTGGCCCTGGTACACATCTCCCTACCCTTATGTCCGGAAGGCGGGAGAGACCTGGCCCTGCCGGGATCCGATTTCTTTACACGAATTCTCGCTACTGCGGCGCGCCGAATCCTCAGCGGACGACGTAGACTGAGTCTAGGTTTAGGTTCTTCGACAACCCGTCAGCCCTCTCACGCTCGCTGGCGGCCCCCGGCGACAAAGGAAGGTGCCGGTAATGATGCCTCAGGGTATCGCGCGCCACAGCACCATACCGAGGAGTCGTCGCGCACCTCGGCGCCGTTCGTCGATCGTCCGCCAAGGCGAGCCCCCACCTGGCAGCCGCCCGTTCGCCGTCGCGCTCGCCCTCGTGGGGCTCGGCCTCGTTGGGGGCCACCCGCTTCCGGCTCTCGGCGATGTGGGCATTCGTTCCGACGTGAAGAAACCGGCGCAGATGTCGATCGAGGAGCTCCTCGACGTCGAGGTCACATCCGTCTCCAAGCGTCCCGAGTCGCGGCTCGAGGCGGCGGCCGCCATCGCCGTCGTGACCCAGGAGGACATCCGGCGGAGCGGCGTCACGACGCTCGTCGACGCGCTGGCCCTCGTGCCGGGAGTCGAGGTCTCACGAATCAACGCCAGCCAGTGGGCCGTGGGCATCCGAGGCTTCCAGAGCCGCCTGTCGAGATCGGTCCTCGTCCTGATCGACGGGCGAAGCGTCTATACGCCCCTCTTCGCGGGCGTCTACTGGGAGGCGCAGGACACGCTGCTCGAGGACGTCGAGCGGATCGAGGTGATCCGCGGCCCCGGCGCGTCCCTGTGGGGAGCCAACGCCGTCAACGGCGTCGTCAACATCATCACGAAGGTCGCCTCCGACACGAAGGGTGCGCTCGTCTCCGGCCTCGTCGGCTCGGAGGACCGCGCGATCCTCGCGGCCCGCTACGGAGGCGCCGTCGCCGACACCTCGTACCGCGTCTACCTCAAGCGGTCCGATCGGGACGCCCAGTTCCACGCGAGCGGCAACGACTACGACACCTGGCACGCCACGCAGGGCGGCTTCCGCACCGACTCCCGGCTCGGGACGAGCCTCCTCACGATACAGGGCGATGCGTACGCGACCGGCTTCGGCGAGCGAGTCAACGTCAGCTCGTTCAGCGTCCCCTACCTCACCAGCGTGGAGTCCAGGGGAGACCTCTCCGGCCAGAACCTCCTCACGCGCTTCCTCGGCGCGCGTGCGGACGGCACCGAGACGCGGATCCAGACCTATCTCGACCACACCCATCACGGGGAAACGCAGTTCGAGGAGAGCCGCACGACCTTCGACGTCGAGCTGCAGGACCGGCGTCTCCTGCCGCTGCGGCAGGAAGTGACCTGGGGTCTCGGTTTCCGCTCGAGCCGCAGCGAGACTTCCTCCATCCCCACGCTGGTGATCAATGCGTCGCGAGCGACCGAGCGGCTATTCAGCGCGTTCCTCCAGGACGAGATCGCAGTCGTCCCCGGCCGCCTTCGGCTCACCCTGGGGACCAAGCTGGAGCACAACGACTACACGGGTGTGGAGGTGCAGCCGAGTGCCCGGCTGGTCTTCCTGCCGGGTCAGGGACACGTGTTCTGGGCCGCCGTCTCGCGCGCCGTGAGGACACCCTCGCGCGTGGAATTCGACGTCTCGAAGTCGGTTGCGGCCGCGCCTCCCTCGCCGGTGTTCGCCCGGCTCACGGGAGACGGAGGGTTCGTCTCCGAGAAGCTCGTCGCGTACGAGGCGGGCTACCGGGCACGGATCGCGTCGCGGGTCCAGCTCGACGTGGCCGTGTTCTATGACGACCTCGACGATCTCACCTCGGGCGAGCTGAGCGGCGCCCCCTTCGCCGAGGGGAGCGGTGCCGAGACGCGCATCGTGATCCCGTTCGCCTTCCGGAACGGACTGACCGGCAAGTCCAGAGGAGCCGAGGTCTCGGCCGACGTCGCGCCGCTCTCCTGGCTGACCGTCCGCGCCGGATACGCCTACCTGGCGCTCGACCTCCGGCCCAAGCCCGGCGCGACGGACCTCGTGTCGGGCCCGAACATCGAGGGGGCGAGCCCCCGCCACACCGGGTCGCTCGGGCTCCACGCGGCCCTCCCGGCCGGCGTCTCGTCGGACGTCACGCTCCGCTTCGTGGATCGGCTACCCGGTCAGAATGTGCCGGGCTACTTCGACCTGTCGCTCCGCGTCGCATGGAGCGTGCTCCCGGGGCTGGAGGTCAGCGTCGTCGGGCAAGGCCTCCTGCGGCCTCACCAGCTCCAGTTCGCTGGGGGCGACGCGGGCAACACCGAGATCCAAGGGGCGGTCTACGGGAAGGCGACTTGGCGATTCTGAGAGGCCGGCACGCGGCTCCGCTCCTGGCCCTCGTGCTGGTGGCGCTCCGGGCGCCGGCCGGGCCCCCGATCGCGAGCGAATTCGAGGTGAAGGCGGCCTTCCTCTGCAGCTTCCCCGAGTTCGTCGAGTGGCCTGAGACGGCGCCTGGGAGTCCGATCCGGATCGGAATCCTGGGAGTCGACCCGTTCGGAACGCTCCTCGACGAGACCGTCAAGGCGAGACCGCTCCAGACCAAGTCGCTCGAGATCGTCCGCCTCGCCGGCCCGCGCGAGGCCCTGCGTTGTCAGATCGTCTACATCTGCGCCTCCGAGGCGCGCGACCTCGCCGCCCACCTCGGCATCCTCGACGGCGCGAGCGTCCTGACCGTGAGCGACATCCCGCGCTTCGCCGAAAGGAAGGGAATGATCGGCTTCGTGATGGTGGACCGCAGGGTCCGCTTCCAGATCAACCCGGCCCCGGCGGAGCGCGTCGGACTGCGCATCAGCTCACGCCTCCTGAGCCTCGCCCGCGTCGTCGGGTCGAGCCGGTCGCCGGGTTGAGACATGCGGACCGTAACGAGCCTCCCGATCCGGCGGAAGCTGCTCCTGCTCAGCTTCGTCACCAGCGCCATCACCCTGCTCCTCGCCGGCATCGCCTTCGCCACGTACGGCGTCCGCCGGTATCGGGAGGACCTCGCCCGGGAGCTCGCCACCCAGGCGGACATCATCGGCTTCAATGTCACGCCGGCCCTCGTGTTCCGGGACGAGCGGGCGGCGACCGAAATCCTCGGGGCGCTGCGAGCGGCTCCCCAGCTGCTCTTCGCCGGCGTCTACACCCCGGACGGAGCTGCCTTCGGCACCTACGTCCGGGCCGGCCTCCCGCCGGAGCAGGCGCCTCCGTCTGCCCTGCGCCCGGATTCGGGCACCGGGTTTCGCCCGGGGTACTACGAGCTGACCCGCGCGCTCGGGACCCGGGAGCGCCCTCTCGGCTCCGTCTACCTGAGGGCCGACCTGCACGAGCTGGAGGCGAGCGTCCTGCGGTACGTCTGGATCACCGTCTCGGTCCTCGGCGTCGCGCTCCTCGCCTCCGTGGGGCTCGCCTCCGTGCTGCAGAAGCAGGTCTCCGAGCCAATCCTCTCCCTGGCGCGCACCGCCCAGGCCGTGGCGACCGCGAAGGACTATCGGCTCAGGGCCACCGGCCAGGGCGGGGATGAGGTGGGCGTTCTCGTGCGTGTGTTCAACGAGATGCTCGACGAGATCGAGCGACGGGACGGCGACCTGCGCGCCGTGAACCGGCAGCTGGCCCTGAAGAGCGAGGAGCTGTCGCGGAAGAACGAAGAGGTCGAGGCGTTCGTCTACATCGTCTCGCACGACCTGCGGGGGCCGCTCGTGAACCTTCAGGGCTTCAGCCGGGAGCTCCGGAGGAGCTGCGAGACGCTCTCCGGGACGCTCCAGGCGGCGACCCTGGAGCCGGGAGTCGAGGCCAGCGTGCGCGAGCTGCTCGGGTCGGACATCCCCACCTCGCTCCGCTTCATCTCGGCCAGCACCACCAAGTTCGAGAAGCTCATCAACGCCCTCCTCCAGCTTTCCCGTACCGGACGTCGGGAGTTCCGGATGGAGACGCTTGACATGAACAGCCTGGCCGCATCCACGATCGACGTGCTCCGAGTCGACATCGCCACGTCCGGAGCCGATATCGCCCTGGCCTCGCTCCCGCCCGCGCGAGGCGACGCCACAGCGATCGGGCAGGTCCTCGCGAACCTCCTTTCGAACGCACTGCGGTACCTGAGGAAGGGACGACCCGGACGGATCGAGATCGGGGCCGAGACAGGAGGGCCGATGAACACCTACCACGTGAAGGACAACGGGTCCGGCATTCCGGAAGCGGCTCGGAGCCGGCTGTTCCAGGTCTTCCAGCGCTTCCACCCCGAGCTCGCGGAGGGCGAAGGGATCGGTCTCGCCACCGTCAAGAGGATCGTCGAGCGGCACGGCGGCAAGATCTGGATCGAGAGTGTCGAGGGCGAAGGGACGACCTTCCGCTTCACGCTGCCCTCCCCGTCGGCGGCGCAGGAGGCTGTGTCGTGACGAGCGAGCAGAGGATCGAGATCCTCGTTGTGGACGACGACGCCGGGCACGTCGAGCTGGTTCGCAGGAACCTGCGTCGAGCCGGCATCAACAACTCCATGAGCGTCGTGACCTCGGGGCGTGCCGCGCTGGACTACATCTTCCGGGAAGGGGAGTTCGTCTCGCGGGCCAACACGAACCTCCTCGTTCTCCTGGACATCAACATGCCCGGGGGCGTGGACGGCGTGGAGGTGCTGCGCCGCATCAAAGCCGATCCCGAGCGATCCCGGATCCCCGTCATCATGCTGACAACCACGGACGACCCTCGTGAGATCGACCGCTGTTACACGCTCGGCTGCAACGTCTACATCGTGAAGCCTGTAGATCCGACCGCGTTCATCGAGGCCGTCGCTCGCCTCGGCCTCTTCGTGTCGGTGGTGAGCATCCCGGAAGAGCGCGGTGTCGCGTGATAGACGTGCTTCCCCACCCACCGACCGCAATCCTCGTCGTCGAAGACGACGCCGTCACCGCGGAGCTCGAACGGCGAACTCTCCTTCGGGCTGGGCGAACCAGTCTCGTCGTGGGTGGAGCGCTTCCGGCATTGGATGCGCTCGAGAGAGGCAGCTTCCTGGCAGTCCTTCTGGACTACCGGCTCCCGGACGGCGAGCCGTGGTCCGTTCTTGAAGCCGCCCAGCGTTGTGTCCCGCGCGTCCCCGTGATTCTCGTGACAGGGATGGGAGACGAGCGGATCGCGGCCGAGGTGATCCACCGGGGCGGCGCGGACTACCTGATCAAGTCAGAGGGCTTCTGGGATCAGCTTCCCGGGGCACTGGACCGAGTGATCAGGCTCTCCCAGGCCGAGCAGTCCAACGCGCGCCTTGCCTCGATCGTGGGGGCCTCGGACGACGCCATCCTGAGCACGACGATAGATGGCGTCATCCAGAGCTGGAATCCAGGCGCCGAACGCCTTTTCGGCTTCACCGCCGCGGAGGCGGTGGGCCGGAGCGTCGTCGAGACGGTCCTGACCCCGGAGCGGTTCGAGGCCGTCAAGCCGATGGTCGACCGGGTGCTTCGGGGCGAATCGGTGGCTCACCTGGAGGCCGCCCGGGTCAGGAAGGACGGCTCGACCGTGGAGGTCTCGACCACGCTGAGCCCCATCTTCGATGCCTCGGGTGCCGTCACCGGTGTGGCCAGCATCTCGCGCGATATCAGCGACCTGAGACGGGCCGAGGCGGCGCTACGGGACAGTGCCGAGCGAAGCCAGGCGCTCTTCGAGCACAGTCCTCTCCCCATGTGGCACTTCGACCGGGACACTCTGCAGATCCTGGCGGTGAACGACGCCGCGGCCAGTCAGTACGGGTACAGCCGGGAGGAGCTCCTGTCGATGACCGTGAAGGACGTGTGGCTCTCGTCTGAAGGAGGCACTGGTCCGGATCCGACAGGTGGGAGCTTGGCTGGAGTGGAAACCGGTACCTACCGTCATCGCCGCAAGGACGGGTCCGTCATTCAGGTCGAGGTCCACGTCAGAGATGTGACGGTGGGTTCGCGCCGGTCGGGCCTCGCACTGCTCCATGACGTCACGGAGCGTCGGAAGCTGGAGCTTCAGCTGCGTCAGTCCCAGAAGATGGATGCGATCGGGCAGCTCGCCGGGGCCATCTCGCACGACTTCAACAACCTCCTCACCGTGATCAACGGCTACGCGGACCTCGCGTTGAGCCGGCTCGAAGCCGAGGGGCGGCTCGTCGAGGAAATCTCCGAGATCCGACGGGCGGGCGAGCGGGCGACGTCGCTCACGCGCCAGCTCTTGTCCTTCAGTCGCAAGCAGGAGTTCGAACCGAAGGTCTTGGACCTGAATGCGATCGTGACGGACATGAAGGCGATGCTCGAACGGCTGATCGGGGAGAACGTCAGTCTCGTCACCGTGCTCAGCCCGGGGCTCGGGCACATCCGGGGCGGCCTCGGCCAGATCGATCAGATCATCATGAATCTGGCGGTCAACGGCCGAGACGCCATGAAGGGGTCCGGGATCTTGACGATCGAGACCGCCGAGACGGATCTCGACGATTCCTTCGTGAGGGTGCACCTCGGTGTTCGGGCCGGGCCCTACGTGCTCCTGGCCGTAAGCGACACGGGGTGCGGCATGGACGCCGAGACGCAGGCCCGGATCTTCGAACCCTTCTTCACCACAAAGGGCGAAGGCGGGACTGGGCTGGGGCTCGCCACGGTGTTCGGGATCGTGAAGCAGAGCGGGGGCCACGTCTACGTCTATAGCGAACCAGGCCGAGGCACGACATTCAAGCTGTACTTCCCAAGGGTGCAGGAACCCGTTTCGTCGCCGAGGCTCCAGGTGGTGGAGAGCGCGAGCCGAGGTAGCGAGACGATCCTCGTCACGGACGACGACCGCCAGGTACGCCGGCTTGCTAGGCGGGTCCTGGAGGGGGCCGGGTACCGTGTGCTCGAAGCGGACGACCTCGAGGGCGCCGCGGCGATCACGCGTGCCGAGCGGGTGGATCTTCTGCTGTCCGATGTCGTGATGCCCGCGGTGTCCGGGCCCGAGCTTGCCCGGACGCTCCTCGAGATCCAGCCGACGCTGCGCGTCCTCTTCGTCTCTGGCTACACGAACCGGAGTGCCACCACAAACGGGGACGTGCCGGCAAACGCCTCGTTCCTGGAGAAGCCGTTCACGCCGCAGAAGCTGCTCTTGAGGGTACGGGAGGTTCTGAGCTCGACCTGAGGTCGGCTCTCCGGGCCTGCGTCACGAACCGTCAGTTCAATGGGCTACTCCGGTCGGAACTGCGGTCGGTGTTGGTGCGAGCCCTCCGGTCAGCGAGGGCCCCCGGTCCAAGTCCACGAAGTGCCTATTTGGCCACCTTTACATAATACCACTTATCGGACTGTAAGTGATTGACCCGAAAGCAGTTTTGACCTCGTATGACGTTGGACTGCGCAGAAGGCATAGCTCAACGGCGAGGACGAGGCCTCGGCTCGTCTCGAGGATCCCCCATGTCATTGAAGACCGAGGGCCAACGACGCGGCGTCCAGGGGCCTCGAGCTTCAGCGGCCTCCAGTCGCGCGATTCAGGTACTCGCCGAGGCTCTCGATGCCGCACTCATCAAACATGTCCCGTGAGACCCAAGTCGGTTCCCCAACACTCAGCCTCCTCAGCACTCGTTCAGTTGAGAGCAGCGCGCCCTCTATCCAACCCTGCTCTTCAGAGAAGGCCTCACCACAAATGAAGACGCCGTCGATCGGTTGGGTCAAGCGGTCCATCTCGTCCCAGGAGCTCACATGCACGTCCCAGGTATGCCAGCCGGGCGACCACTCCTTCTCAAGCGCCACAAATGGCCGAGGCGGCGCCGCGTCCCCGTCCGAGATGCCGAGTGCGGTCAAGATCTGTCGGTGCGCCTTCCGAGCCATCGCATCAGTGGCCCCGAAGTGATTGAGGACAGCTTTGTCGAAGCCGCTGGGCTTCCTGTTAGCAAAGAGATATGGCTGTGGCTGCTCCAGGTTTGCAGCTCTGCGGTGAAGGGGGCGCCAAAAGCCCGTATAGTGGGCATCGCTGTAACTCGCCATTACGACTCCGACGCCGTTTGCGTCTGCACTCTTGTCTGATCCCCAAAAATATGCCTGTCGTATGGGCAGGTCTGTCACGATCTTCCCTGACTCTGCTCCCAAGCCGCGACGGACATTCCACCAAACGCGCTCGTACCCGAGAAACAGTTTCAGCAGCACGTGGCCGGAAACAGTCCCGAGGACGTGAAGGAGCGCCTCGTGTTGGCGGGGAGCTAACCCTTCGAACTTGACGTCCCCGATTGCGAGTGGAGGAAGAGCGAGAACGACATTTCGCGCACGGACGATGACGTCTCTACCCTCGGCGCTTCCCGGTTGCCGGAATCTGAGACGGAATTCACGAGAACCGTTCTTCGACCTCTGCTCGAGCGCGATGAGCTTATGATTCCGGCGAACGGGCACGCGATCCATGCACCCGATCAAGAGCTGAAAGGGGATTTCGTCCATCCCCTCCTGCACAGTCCAATAGTCGGTGTCATGGAAATCGCGCAAGAACCAGGGAATCGCGTCAGCGGCGTTCCAGTTCGCGAGGATTGACTCGTACCCGAGACCGTCAACGCAATAGGGGTATGCATCTGGGCTGAGATAGTGATGCAGGACATTCCAGAAGCCGATGGCGTGCAGGGGCTGCCCGTGGAGGACACCAAACCGCCGGACAAGCTCCCACTCGGAGGCCGAAAGCGTGTCGAATTGGACAACCGTCTTCGGTGGATGGAGGCGGCCAAACGTCTGACGTAGGGCGCCGAAAGCTGGGTCGCCTTCGTCCGAGAACGTCAGGTCGCCAAGCGCCTTTGAGAGAGCGTGCACAATGAGCTTCGCCGGAGACAGTCCGCGCTCGGCGAACGCTGGACTGAGTCGGTATAGCGAACTCGCCCCCGAGACACTCCGGCGTCGCCCCCTGAGAAAGTACGATCGGAGTGGAAAGTCAAAAGGGCGAGAAGTGAGTCCGAGTTTCGAAACGAGGCTACTGAGCAGGAGGTGGCGCTTTGTGTATCTCATGGCGCCGAGTTCTGCCCGGAACATTGTTCCGGGTAGATCGAGGGTCAGGATCCGGCCGCCCTCGCGTTCCTCCGCCTCGAAGAGTGCAACGCGAGGAAGTGTGCCTGGCCTATGTACGTCTGCCTGGGAGAGCCGCCACGTGGCGTAACAGCCGGCTACGCCTGCGCCGACAACGGCGACATCGAGGAGGGACTCTTGACTCATGGTCGTCCTCTCAGGAAACTGGCGGCTATCCCGGCCGTGGCTGGTGGAGTATAGGCACGTCGGCAGTGAGGGGCCAGTACACCACCGGCGTTCTGGCGTTGATTGAACGGGCATTCGGGGCATTCGCCTCTAGCAGCGCCCCGGAACTCAACGGGGCACCGAGCGCGCGCACGACTACTTATCAGCCCTGCGCCGTTCGATCAGCGCCACACCTAGCGAAGGGAGATCCTAGTGAGCCGTACCGAGGACGTTCGTGAGTTCGCGCACCCGTTGCGCCTCTCGCTTTCGTTCTGTGTGGAGTCGAAGCAACCACGCCCGCTTTCTCTGCTGGTAGCGTCGGCGTTCGGCGTCGAGGCGGGTGGTTCCCGTCACGGGTTCGACAGAACCCGCACCTGCCTGACTGTCTTTCAATGCCATAGGGCTCCTCCGCGGTTCACTCAACTCAGGCATGCGCATGCCGAAGTGATTCTCTCATCATCGCCCGAGGTCAAAGCAAGCCTGACGGACGAGCGGCTGTAAGCGGCCTTTTGACTGCTACTTAGCACCAGCGCTGCGCGGGACGGCGCAGAACTTCGAGTCCAGGAGCGGGGACTCATGGCCCCCACGAATCGCCCCAGTCGTATCGCCGCCCTCCCGACGACCGCACGATGTGCGACGACGGCGGGTGGTCTACCTTCCTCGACAGCCACACGGCGATCGCGAGCCCGAACACGAGGTCGTCGTGGTCCCGCTCCCGCCAAGCGACCGCCTCGTCGTCCGCGGCCAGGTTGACCTTCACCCTGTAGGTCTCCAGCTCCCGGACGAGAACGTCGGCCAGCTTCAGGGCCTTCGGGATCTTCAGGACGCGGTCCTGAAGGGCCATCTGGACCGAGGCGATGAGGTCCCGCTTCGGGACGCGAGACGTGCGCCAGTCGACCTCGACCACGGTGTCGCTCGCGGTCATCGTGATCCGCCGCGGCGAGAGTTCAGCCCTGTCGGCCAGCTCGAGGACGGGCATCCCGACCCCCGTCGCGTCGAGGGCGACGTGGACCTCCTTCCCCTCGCTCGTGAGCTGCCTCTTGAGCTCGTCCAGCCGCCCCACCATCTGCGAGTACGGCGTCTCGAGCGGCAGCCGTTCGGCGTGGCGAAGTACGAGGTTCCACGGCCGCGGGTGATCGTCGGTCTCGCGCCCGTCCGGGAGGCGGAAGACCGGATCGGCGGTCACGGTGTAGAGCGGGTCCGGATCGAACACGGACCCGTGGCGCTCAGCGGCGTGCTCCACCCATCGAACGACGGGTAGGAACTCCGGCTCCAGGACGACGATGGCCGTGGGCTCTCCGGCCTGACCGATGTCGGCAGCGAGGGTCGTCATGGGCTCCTCCTAGAAGATCCCCAGCGTGCGTTCCCGACGCGAGTAGCAGACGAGGCCCCCGCCGGGCAGGTTCCTCTCCCCGATCCAGAGCGCGAGACCCAACGCGAACACCAGGTCGTCGTTCTGGCCCTCCCGCCATGCCTCGGCCGTGTCCGTCCCAGCCCGAAGCTCGACCCGGTAGCGGAAGCACTGCAGCTCCTTGGCCAGGAGCGCGGCGTGCGGCAGTGAGCTCGGGATCTTCATGCGCCGCTCCTGGAGGATCACCTGGGCCGAGGAGATCAGCTCCCGCTTCGGCACGCGGTAGTGGCCACGCTCGTGCGTCTCGGCGTCGCCGGTCGTCATCGTCACGACCCTCGGGGAGAACCCGGCCGCCTCGAAGAGCTTCATCGGGGCCTTCCCGACGGCCGTGACGTCGATCGCGAGCGTCAGGTCGGTCAGGGTCCCCTTCAGGAACCGCAGCTGCTCGACGACCCCTCGATAGGTGGTTCCCGCGGGAAAGCGGTCGATGTGCCGGACCGTGTAGGTGATCGGCGGGTGTTCCGTGATCCACCGGCCGTCCGGCGTCTTGAAGACCGGCCGGGTGCAGACGGAGCCGTTCCTGCCGCGGGTCTCCTGCATGTCGCTGGGCAGGGAGTCGGACTGAACCACCACCAGGGAGGAGGTGTCCGGACCCTGGCCGAGGTCGATGCCCACGAAGTCACTCATCGCGTCCTCCTTGCGGCCTCAGCCGCATGCTGCTCATTCGATTCACGGGCGAGCCGGAGCCAGCCGTTCCGGCCCTTCTCGTTCAGCCAGACCGCCATCGCCACGGCGAGGACCAGGTCGTCGTGGTCGTTCTCCCGCCACGCCTCGTAGCTGTCGTGCCCGTCGACCGAGACCTTCACCCGGAACGCCTGCAGCTCGCGCTCCAGGTTCCCGGCCTCCTGCAGCGACGGGGCGATCCGGAGCCGGCCGGTCTGGAGCAGGATCGCGATCGTCGAAGCGAGGTCCCTCTTCGGCACCCTCCACTCGAGGCCGCTCCGGGTGACGGAACCGCCCCCGGTGATCGTGATCGCGTACAGGTGCGCCGGGATCCGAGCGGCCCGGAGCATGTCGACGACGGGGCGCCCGACGCCTGTCGCGTCAACGGCGAGATCCGCGTGGGACGGGAGGCTCCGGACCAGCTCGGCGATGCGCTGGACGATCCGCGGGTAGGTCACGCCGCGGACCCGTTCGAGGTGGCGCACCAGATGGGTGCCGGAAGGGCGTTCCTCGACAACGGCGATGGCCGTGTAGTCGGTGACCTGCCCGAGGTCGATGCCGAGTGTGAAGCTCATCACTCACCTCCGATCGTGCGGTCCGGGAACAGCGGCTCGACGTCCCCGGTGAACGCGGCCTGGATGTCCTCGTCGCGGAAGAGCTGGCTGTTCGTCGCAGTGAACATGCAGAGGTACTCCTGCTCGAACCACCAGTCGCCGAGGGACCGACGCTCCTCCTTCAAGAACTCCCGCGAGATGCGCGGACACTCCTCCGCGGTGATCCGGACGCGGTCCCACGCCTCCGGACCGTTCCACGCCGCGTAGAAGAAGCCGCGCTTCCCGAACGGCGTCGTCAGGCACACGAGCCGGCCGCCGGAGACGGCGAGCATCGGTCGGACGGACAGGTACAGCGCGTTCGGCACGCGCGCCGCTTCGTCGACAACGAGGAGCCGGACGCCGCCGTAGCCGCGGATCGTCTCCTCGGTGCCGGGCAGGGCGACGATCCGGCTGCCGTTCTTGAACTCGATCCGGAGGGCAGACTCCTCCTTCACGGGCCAGGGATTGCTGAGGCGGTTGCGGTAGTCGGTGACCCTGCGGTACAGCTCCTGGGACTGGCGCAGCGAGGGCGACAGGAGAAGCACGAGGGAGCCGGGGACGTTTGCCGCGTCGTGGAGCGCCATCGCCGCGGTGACCTCGGTCTTTCCACTCTGCCGACTGCACAGCAGCAGCATCCGTTTCGACCGGGAGCGAAGCAGCCGCTCCTGCCACGGATCCGGCGGCATCCCGGCGTGGTACATGAGCGCGGCCGGGTCGAGGCGCATCTCGAGGTCACGCGCGAGCACGGGACCTCCGGCATGCCCAGCGCACCACGCGGTGGGCGATCCCGCCCGGAGCCGCCCAGCGTCGCCACCAGGCGCCCGTCCTGGCGACGATGGCAGCGAGTCCGACGCCAAGCCCGGGCCCCGGATCGGCGCCTCCAAGCGCCACGACGCGAATCAGCGCGGCGAGGAGCACGACGATCATGGCTACTCGTCGTCCTTCTTCGGCGCGGCAAGGAGCCGGAGAGCGCCGGCCACGGCCAGCTTCGCGTCCGGGAACGGCTCCAGGGCGATGACGACGACGTTGGCAATCCGTCCCCACTCGTCGCTGTGGATGACGTCGATGGAGCCGGTGTGCTTGATCTCCTTCGTCTCGGTCCAGCCCGGGTCTCCTTCACGCTCACGTCCGGGGCCATAGCGGAGCCAGTTGAACGCCTGGTCCTTGCGGACCTCGATCTCGGCACCAAGGCGTGCTTGTGCTCTCGCCGTGAGCACCTCGGCCCTGAAGTTCGCGTACACACCAGATTTCTGGGCTTCGCCCTTCCGCATCCACTGCTTGAAGGTGTTCCTGCCGATTCCGTTCGCTTCCGCCGCGACCCAGTCGTAGGCGCCCGCCCGAATCGCCGCTACGATCGCTCTCTGGAGCTCGGGAGAGAGAAGCGTCTTCCTTCCCATGCCCGCCACTACGCCGCCTCCCGAGGACCGAGACTTGCTACGGGTCGAATCGCCTTGCTATCGGGCGCGACCGGGCCAACATGTACGTCATGAAGACGACGCGCACATACACCGAAGCCGAAGGCGGGCTCGCCGAGGACTTCTGCCGCCGCATGAACCGGCACGCTAAGGGCGGGGACCTCATCGTGATTGTTGAGGGCCCGGGCGACGGCGAGCTCACCGTGATGCCGATCAAGGACGCGATCGAGAACGAGTTCCTCTACCGCTGGGTGGCCTGAGTCCTCGCTCACGCCGCCTCCCTGGCGTCGAGGAGAGCAGGCGTCTTCCCGGTCGCGTCCGCCCAGCGCTGGAGCGCCACCGCAACGAACTCCGGCGCCAGCTCCATGGCGAAGCAGCGGCGCCCCATCTGCTCCGCGGCGATGATCTGGGTGCCTGAGCCCGAGAACGGCTCGTAGCAGATGTCGGCCGGCTCCGTGTGCTGGCGCATCGGGATCGCGAAGCACTCCGTCGGCTTCGGGGTAGGGTGGTCTAGATCCTCGCTCCGCGCGATCGACGGCAGCGTCCACACGCTCGCGAGCGGCTGCGCCATCGCGGACCGCGGCGGCTTCTGCCCCCTCACCCAGCCGAAGAAGCACGGCTCGTGCTGCCAGAGATACCAGCTCCTGGTGAGGACGCCGCGCTCCTTGACCCAGACGAGCTGCTGGTGCACGAACGCGCCGTGGCGCTCCCAGACGGCCTCCACCATCGCCTGGCGCCGCGACGCGTGCCAGCAGTACCAGGCCGCATCCGCGCGGATGGCGACTTCCACGGCGACGCCGACGAAGCCGTCGTAAAGGCCCTCGCCCTGCTCGGCGCGGTCGAAGTCGCGGTACGTGCCGGACCAGTCCTTGTTGAGCGAGTCGCGGTTCTGGGAGACCTTCGTTCCGGGGTGGTTCGTGCCGTCGTAGTCGACGAGGTAGGGCGGGTCCGTCGCGAAGAGGACGGCCTTCTCGCCGATCATCAGCCGCGTGACGTCCGCCTCGTTCGTGCTGTCGCCGCACATCAACCGGTGGTCACCGAGGAGCCAGATCTGCCCGAGCTCGGTCTTCCACATCTCGCGGAGCTCGTCGGCCCGGCCGATCTGCGGCTCGGCGTCGACGTCGGAACCCGTGCCGGGCATCTCAACGCCGTTCTCCCGGGCGAGACGGGCCAGCATGCCCTGCACCGCGGTGCTGTCGGTCTCGATCTGCTGCAGCAGCGCGGCGAGCCGCTCGTCATCGGCTCCGGCCATCGCGGCGAGCGGATCGAGCGAGACGAGGAGCTTGTCGGCCTCGGCGTCGGTGAGGTCGAGGATCAGGACCGGGACCTCGACGTCCGGGGTCGTCTCCATCCGGAGGTGCCCGTCAACGAGCATCAGCCCCTCGGGCGTCTCCCGGGCCAGGAGGGCGTCCGCGTAGCCGATCTCGGCCAGGAGCCCCTGCAGCGCGGCGCGCTGGGCCTTTCCATGGGTGCGCCAGTTCTTCGGGTTCGGTAGGAGGTCCCCGGCGCGGACCCGGCGGAGCTCCCGGACGCGGTCGCGGATCGGTCCGAGCGTGGTCGTCTTCTCGGCAGCTGTCGCTCGTTTCATGGCTCCGGCTCCTCGTTGGTGGGGGCGTGGTAGGTGCTCTTCACGACATCTCCGACAGCGCCTGAATGAGGCGTTCGCGCTCGCGCTCTTCCCGATCACGGACCTCGTCCAGCGCGTCCAGATCCATCCGCGACTCGACTTCCTCGATCAGCCGCTCCCGAAGGACGCTCGTGGGGAGCGCGTCGAGCTCCACCGACACGTCGCCGTGCTTTTCGATGAATCTCGCAGCGCGGGTGTCGGTCTTCTTGGCTAGCGCTGGAGGCAGCCGGTACCGGGAGATGTCCTCCTTCGTCAGCGCGCACTTCACGATTTCCGGACTGGTCTGGAAGAACGACAGGCGCTCCCGAAGGGACCGGGCCATGTCCTCGCCGCTCGGGTCGAAGTCGCCGAAGTAGAGGACCGTGACGTTCCGTTTCGCCCGGTAGCGAAGAGCGGCGTTCCGGATCGAGTCCCACCCGTCAAAGCCACGCCCCACGTTCAAGGTGACGCCGTACGGGTGGAGGGCCTCCTCGAAGATCCCGCTCAGCGCGTCCTTCTCGAGCCAGCACTCGATGTAGACGGGCTGCTCGACCCAGACATCGCGTCGGTACGCCCCGCGCACCGTCACGGCAAAGTCGGCGAGCCCGTCCCACGCAGACGCCCCGCGCGGACGCCGGGTCCGGTCCTCGAGCCACTCCCACGGGATGAGGCCCGCCTTCCGGGCATCGACGAGGAGCGTGGACACCGCCTGGTACGCGGATCGACTGTTCTCGATGACCTGTCTGGAAACGAGCTGGTAGTAGACCTGTCGGACCGTCATCGGGTGCTCTTCGGCCAGGACCTCGCGGGCCACTTCGAGTCGGGCCTGGGTGGCGGCGTGCATCCCGCCCCTCATCGCCGGGACTCCACAGCGGCGAGTCGAAGAAGATCGGCGAGGGCGTCAGCTTGCAGCGGCTCGAGCCAGACGTTGACCCCGCTGACCACCAGCCAGATGGGTGGGTAGACCGGGTCGTCCGGACCGACCCGCTCGAGGAGTACCTCGACCGCCGGACCAGGGCCGGTCGAATCCGCGACCGAAGGGACGGTGCCGACGAGGGTGCGGCTCACGGCGTCACCCCGCCCGCGATGGTCGCGACCCTGCACCACGGAGCGCGTAGCAGCACCCGCCTTGACCCCTCCGCATCGTCATGTCCGGGACCGGCGGAAACTTCGCCCCGTCTTTCGAGGCGATGGTGGTTTGAATGCCGCCCCGAGATCAGTCGGTCTTCTCTACTTCGCCCCTCCCTATAGGGTCGGGGCGAAGTAGTAGAGGAGCCCTCCGACAACTCCGACGGGGCGAAGTGGGGCGAAGTAGGGCGAAGTGGGGCGAAGTTTCGGAAGATCACTCTCCACCCCCGAGCGGAAGGTCGTCTTGGCGGGCCGCTTCGGGGGGCGCCGGCGGGGGAGTCGGCCAGCGGACATGGCGGCGGGTAGGCCCCCTCTGACCATCCCCGCGAAGCGGCTCGTAGAACTCGAGAACGCCCTTGTCCACCAGTCTGACGACGGCGGCGCGCGTCTCGTCCTTCCGGCCCCCGGCGAGCGTCACCGTCTCCTCCACCGCCCGCCCCGCGGAGCGGTCCCTGGCACTGCCGACCACCTCGAGGACCCTCTTCTCGATCGCCTCCTTGGCCTCGGTATCGCGCCGTGCGGTCTCCGCCTTCAGCTCCTCCTCGTGGGCTGCCGGGTCGATCGGCATGAACGACGCCGAGGCGCGGTCGAGATGAAGGAGGAGCGAGCCCTTCAGATGGCCGAGCCGGTTCTTGACGAGCTCACACTTCACAGTGTCGCCGCCGCCCGAGCTCAGGAACTCCGCGATATCGAACCGGTACTCCGGAGCACGGGACTCCGCGAATGCGGCCAGCGGCCTGATCCTCTGACTCGCGTCAGGCGAGGCGTACGCCGCGCGGCTCACCTCGGAGGTGGCCACCACGATCAGCTTCGACCGCCGCTTGGCCAGCTTCAACGCGTCGACGTTCTTCGTGATGACCAGGCGTGGCGAGTCGTCCTCGCTCACCGTCTTCGACGCCACCGTCTGGAGGCTGTCGATGAAGAGGGCACGGGGCACGCCGGGCGGGGCGGCCGCGACGAGGGCCTCCTCGGCATCCTCGATGGTCATCGGGTCGTCGGGGCCTGGAAGCAGGAGGATCACCTTGTTGCTGAGCGCCTCCTCGAACCTCGACAGCACCCCGGGGTAGGAGGGGCCCAGCTCCGCGTAGCGGAAGCCGAAGCACTGACCGAGGCGGGTGGCGATGCCGGCGCGGTCCTCGTCGCCGAAGAGACCTGCGACCGCGACGCCCTGCTTCAGGAGCGCCGCCAGGATCTGTACCTCTCGGGTCGTCTTCCCGATCCACGGCTCGCCGCCGATGATCAGCGAGAACCCCGGCGCGATCCCGCCCCCGAGCAGCTCGTCGTAGGAGGCGATTCCTGTCGAGTACCGCGGCCCGTCGTACTTTTCGTGCCGCAGGATCTCGACGGGATGCGTGAGCGGTCCGTGAGGAGGGGCAGTCGGGTCAGCGGAGTCACGTAGGGTCTCGGCGAAGGCGGACTCGCTATCCACGGAGCACCTCCCATGCCGCGCTGATGTCCTTCCCCTGAGGCGGCCGCATCCGGGTCACCCGCCGGGCGCCTGCCGCCCAAGCTGCTGCCACGGCGGCAGGGGTTGCGGCCTCGCCGGCCATGTCGGTGTCGAGCGCGATGTGGACGACGCGGCTACGGACTACCTCCTTGAAGGCCTCCAGAACGGGGGCCGCCTGGTCCTTGCCGATCAGGCCGAGTGCCCACGTGGGTGGGACACGACGCTCCATTGCCGCAACGCCGAAGATGCCGGTGACCGCGAGGGCGTCTGGCCCGCCCTCGACGAGCACGAGCTCATCGTGCGAGAACTCCGAATCGCCGGTGGACAAGAGGCCGATCTCCGGTCTGCAGATCGCGGCGCCCGCGACGGGTAACCCGGCGACGGCAGGAGACTTCCCGAACTTCGAGGGTGCTTTCCCAGTGCCGCAGTGCCGCAAGCTCACGCTCGCGAGCTCCCCGGTGGGACGCCGCACGGCGAAGGCGACGCGGTAGCCTTCGCGGGCACGTTCGTCCACCCACCGGTCCCCGGTCCGGCCGGTGTTGAACCGGACCAGTCCGTCCGGCAGCGGCCGCGCTGGTAGCCGCCGGGTACCCAGATACGCCTCGCCGCCGTGGTCGCGGCCGGCGAAGCGACCCCAGAGAACGACGGCGTCCCGGCGCCGCCCATCGGCCACGGGCCGGCGCCGAGGGGTGTGCCAGCCGGGAGTGGTCGAGTCCGTCCAGCCGAGGAAGTCAGCGAGGGCTTTGGCGGCCTGTCGAAAGTCGAGGTCGAGAACTGCCGTCACGAGTCCGATGGGGTCGAACCCGCGGTTGCAGACCCAGCACTTCGCGTAGCCGTTGGAGTACGAGAGGTTCAGGTCCTTCCCGCCGTGGCAGACGCCGTTCGAGCGTCCGCGATCCGGGCTACCGGACAGCTTCGAGGCGCCGAGCCAGCGCAGGACCTCGCCGAGGACCGGTCCCGCCTGGGCGTTCAGGGCAACGGCGTCGACCCGGCCAACGTTGCACGCGACGCCGCTCATGCGGGCACCGCCGTGTTGGCATCCGAGAGCGTGTCAGAGGTGAGCGCCCGCGTGCGCCACTCGCTCAGGATGGCGAAGAACTCGACGACGTACGTCGGGTCGACATCCTCGCCGAAGGGCGTCGCCGGATTCTGCTTCGAGGGCGACCGAGGTTCGCCCACCGTGTGGGCGGCGACGGGGGAGAGGGGCATCGGTGGCTCCAGACTCTGCCGGGCATAGAGCCCTGGCTGTCTGGCCCCTCACCTCGGAATCACACCGATGGCGAGTGCCGCCTAGCGGATCTGGGTTTCGGCGCGCCCGTCACAGGCGTCACCGCCGCAGTTCAGCGTTTCGCGTCGGCTTCTGAGATCACGAACCGGTGGCTCCTGCCGGACAGGATCGTGATCTCGCGCCGGCCCTTTGTGCCCACCTCGCCCTTGATGTAGATCTCGAAGTGTCCGTGGTCGAGCCCGTTACGGAACTCCTCGAAGAGCCGCTCGACCGCCCGCCCTAGGTCCCCGGGAAGCGTGTCCTCGATATCCATGAGAACCCCTTTCTTCCTCCATCTGCGCCTCCGTACCGTTTACATTGTAGGGGAGACTAAACGGTCAAACAAGGTGCCGCCGAGGACGGGTGCTTCGGGTGGCTCAGGGGGCCTGGAGGCCGTGGTGACCGAGGGCACCGGGGTCGCGGATCAGGAGCCCGAGATTCTCGAGGCGGATCCGCATCGCCTCCGCCGAGACCTGGAATTGCTGCGCGAACGTCCGTGCGAACAGATCGAGCACGCGGTCGAGGGCGACCGCCCTTGCGAGGTTCGTCCGCCCGGGCAGTCGAGCCCGTACCTTGGCGTCGACCCCGGTCCGCGGCCTGATGTCTCCGAATCTCAGTTTCCAGGCATCGAGTACCAAGCTCTTCGGCATGAGGAGACAAGAAGCGAACTGGTTCGCCTGGACTTCCTTGAATCCCTTGTCTTGGCTCTTGCAGAACGGGCGAGGTGCGTTTGCAGCTTCTCCGAAGAGGTTGAACTGGTCTGGGTCGTAGGCACCGGGCCCGTGCAGGACGATGTGTCCGACCTCGTGGCCAATGGTAAACCTGTATCGCCCAAGGACCTGAGGCCTAACTGTCGGGTCGAGACTCTCGTCCGCGAAGACCTCCTTCTTCTCGATCCATGTTGCTCCGAGCAGGTCCGCAGGCACGGGGCTGCCGTCCGTCACCATGAGAGTCGCGAGGTCATCGAAGTCCAACGTGAAGCCGAGATGAGTCTCCAGAATCTCCTCGACGGGTATCGGCGCGACCGGCGCCCGGCCTTGCGCCCTGGCGAACTCAAGGAGCAGGCGCTCAGCCCTCAGCTCGATGTCCTGCTTCGAGATGTAGGGAACGTCTGGCATGGCGGCTTGGCTCCTACGGCGAGCGCTTCCTGGCCTGCTCCGTCAAGCGCACGATCTCCTTCGAGGATAGGCTTCCTGCCGCCCGGAGGAACGTCGCCATCTCGCGGGGGTGCTTCTGGATGATCTTCTCGAGGTCGGACGCGACGCGGCCCGCGAGCGCCAATAGCTCGTCCTCGTTCAGATCCAGGAGCCTTGCGATGGCCACGACCTTCTCCTCGCTCGGAGGGTCGAAATCGTCGCGCTCCACCTTCGAGAGGTAGGTGGGGCTCATGCCGACGAGCTCGGAAAACTGCCTGAGGCCGTATCCCTTCTCGACGCGCTTCTTGCGGACGGTGGTACCGAAGGTGGGGGGTGTTTCGGGGTCAGCCACGTGTCCTCCAGGCTGTGTAGGGATTATTAAACGGCGCCTTGGGTGGGTCAAGCGGCGAGACGTCTGAAATGAACAGGGAGGCGGGAGGCGGGCCGCCCGCACCACGGACGCGAGGGCTACGCGTTTCGCGTCCGGGATCGTAATGTCGGTCCGGCCGGGGCGCCCCGGCCAGGAGGGCATCGATGCCAGCCGCACCACAGCCGACCGAGCGGCCCGTCGCGCGAGGAGGTCGCGCCGCCGTCCTCTACACGCGGGTCAGCTCGAAGGAGCAGGAGCAAGGCTTCTCCCTCGGCGCCCAGCGAGAGCTCCTGGAGGCGTACGCCAAGGAGCACGGCTTCTCTGTCGCCTCCCGCTTCGAGGAGAGCGAGACGGCCAAGACCGGAGGGAAGCGTCCGGCGTTCATGAAGATGGTCGACTACGTCAAGGCGCGCGAGGGCCGCGCCGTTCTCCTCGTCGAGAAGACCGACCGGCTCTACCGGAACCTCAAGGACTGGATCACGCTCGACGAGCTGCGGGCCGAGATCCACTTCGTGCGCGAGGGGAGCGTCATCGCCCCGGATTCGCACTCGTCGGCGAAGTTCCTCCACGGGATCAAGGTCCTGATGGCGAAGAACTACGTCGAGAACCTCTCCGAGGAGATCCGGAAGGGCATGACGAAGAAGGCGAAGGAGGGGGCCTTCCCGTCCGTCGCGCCGATCGGCTACGTCAACACGCCCGACAAGACGCTTGGGATCGTCCCGGACCCGAAGCACGCCGAGCTCGTGAAGCACCTCTTCGAGCGCGCGGCGACCGGGATGTACTCGGCGCAGGAGCTGACCCGCCTCGCCCGAACCCTGGGGCTCACGTCGAAGAAGGGCCACAAGCTCAACAAAGACACCATCTGCGCGAGCGCCCTGAGGAACCCGGCCTACTACGGCACGTTCCGGTGGGGCGGCAAGACGTACGAGGGGAAGTACCAGCCGCTCATCTCGAAGGCGCTCTTCGACCGCGTCCAGCACGCGCTCGACCGCCGGAGCCAGGCGAAGGGGAGGAAGCACCTCTTCACGTACGCCGGTCTGGTCCGGTGCGGGAAGTGCGGCCACCTCATGAGCGGCGACCTGAAGAAGGGGAAATACGTCTACTACGTCTGCAACGGCTCGAAGGAGTGCCGGCGCTTCTACCCGGAGCGGATCCTGGAGGCCGAGACGCTGAAGCTCCTGCGGTCGCTGCAGATCGGCCAGGACGTCGCCGAGTGGCTGCTCCTGGAGCTCGAGAAGCGGCACGACGAGACCCTCGACGACGCGAAGCTCCGGGCGCTCACGAACCGGAAGAACGAGCTCCACCGCCTGAAGGCGCAGGCGTACGAGGACAAGCTCCTCGGCCGGATCGAGGAAGGGTTCTGGAAGGAGCGGGACCGGGCCTGGCAGTCGGAGCTGGACGAGATCGCCACGGAGCTCCAGATGCTGGAAAACGCCGTCTCGAAGGAGGATCTTCTCGCCGCGGCGCGCAAGCCCATCGAACTCCTACAAGTGGCGGCGACTCTGTACGTTACGCAGGAACCGGACGAGAAGGCTCGACTGCTGAAAACGATGGTATCGAACTATACGATCGATGCCGGAAGTGTTTCCGTGTCAATGAGATCGCCGTTCGACGTGCTGCTGAAAGGGGTTCGTTCGAAGGAATGGTGGAGCTGAACAGGATCGAACTGTCGACCTCCTGAATGCCATTCAGGCGCTCTCCCA
>CAYLNK010000057.1:0-25788 GCA_964384675.1 uncultured Holophagales bacterium
CACGGCCGGTCGAGCGTCCCCGCTGGGAAGCCCCTGCCGAGCCGCCGCCCGTCCGTCGCGAGGAGGAGAGGAGACCCGTCGTGGCCGCGCCGGCCCCCGGCGTCGCGGCCACCCGCTCCTTCGAAGTCTGGTCCGAGCTGTACACCCGCCTGAAGCGTCCTGTCTCCTTCGAGGAGCTGCTCCAGGACCTCGCCTCCTTCATCGCCTCCGCGACGCCGCTCCACAGCATCGCGTTCGTGACGCTCCAGGACGCCGGTGCCGGCGAGGCCGTCGCGGCGATCTGGAAGGGGAGCCTCCCCCGGCTCTCGACCCGCACGGTGAACGAGCTACGCGACAAGGGCGTCCCGGTCGACGCATTCGAGTCCGGCACGCGCATCCGCGCCTTCCCCATCCTCCGGCCGGGTGGCGAGGCGGTCGGCGCGGTCGTCGTGCCGCTCGACTCGGTCGCCGAGCTGGCCCACCACGACTTCGTCGCTCATGCGGCCTCCGCGGTCGGCTTCGTCCACTCCGAGCGCGGCGAGGCGCCGATCGGCGAGCGGGGTCCCATCACCGCGCCGGTCCTGCCGCCGGTCGCCGCGGACGACCCGCTCTCGTCCCTGGTCGGGATCTCGCTTCCGATGCAGAACCTGAAGGCCTCTCTCCAGCGGATCTCGTCGGCGCGGGCGCCGATCCTCCTGGTCGGCGAGGTCGGAAGCGGGAAGACGCTCGTGGCCGAGGTGATCCACGCGCTGTCCCCCCGGCGCCCGCGTCCCCTGGTGCGCGTGGCCGCCACGGCCGCCACGGCGGCGGCCCTCGAGGAGGACCTCCTCGGCTCGGTCGGTACGACGGACCGCCGCAAGAAGGCCGGGCGCCTCTTCGACGCCGACGGCGGCACGCTCCTGATCGAGGAGGTCGGCGACCTCCCCTCGGCCACCCAGGCGCTCCTGTTCCGGCTCCTCGAGGCGCGCGAGGTGATCGCTCCCGGCGGCCGGGCCGTCCCGATCGACGTGAGGATCATCTGCACGTCGTCCCACCCTCTCACCCGCGCGGTGGAGGATGGCGCCTTCCGCGACGACCTCTACTACCGTCTGTCGGCGCTCACCCTCCGGATCCCGGCCCTGAAGGACCGGAAGGAGGATCTCCCGGCCCTCCTCGACGCGTTCGCCCAGCGCCTGGGCGCCCCGACGGCCGACCGCTTCGACGTGGAGGCGATGAACGCGCTTCTCAACTACGGCTACCCGGGGAACGTGCGGGAGCTCGAGAACGAGATGCGGCGCCTGGCCGCCCAGCTCGGGAACGCCCCGGCGACCCTGGCCGATCTGGATCCCAAGTTCGCGGGCGAGCCGATGGAGCTGGCCCTCACCGAGAGCGACGACCTCAAGGAGATCGTCACCAAGGTGGAGCGTCAGGTCATCGAGCGCGTCATGCGCAAGGTGCGCGGCAACCAGTCCCTCGGAGCGAGGCTCCTGAACATCTCGCGCGGCAGCCTCATCGCGAAGATGAAGGAGTACGACATCAAGGACTTCCGCTACCTGAAGCGCCAGGGGGATTGAGACCGGGGAACGATCTCGCGCCGGTGGTCAACGCCGGCGCTTTCGTTTCCAGGGCTTTGCCTCGGCATCCGCCGGCTCCTCGTCCCGGCCGGTCCAGAACACCGGCAGGACGAACGCGGCCCAGAACGCCGGCGGCAGCGCGTACTTCAGCGCGATGTCGAAGAAGTAGCGGAACCCTCCGAACACTTCCCGTTGCCATTGCCGGTACGCCACCTCGCTCCAGGCTCCGAGATCCATGGCGTAGACGGTCTGGATCGTGAAGAGGAGGTGCAGGACGTGCGACGCCAGGAGCGCGGCGGCGGCCGCGACGGTGCCCAGCACGCCCCGGGTCGTCCACGCTCCCGGCGTCGCCCAGGTGAGCGCGAGGAGGAGTACCAGGTTCGCCGTGATCGGCTGGAGCGGGACGGCCGGCAGCGCCGAGCGCGTGGAGAGGTCGCTCCGCCGGATCAGCGCCTCGCCGTCCTCGTAGGAGAGGAAGCTGACCTTCGGGCTCTCGCCGAGCCGCAGCCCCCACTCGGCCACAGGGACCAGAGCCCGGCCCCACACCTCGTCCCCTCCGGCCAGCCAGAGGGCCAGGGCGGCGAGCGCCGCCACGGGGAGCCTAGTGAGGATCCGTCTGAGCCGCGGATCGAGCATGGTCTCCGATGCGGCTCGCCCAGACCAGGAAGAGGGAGACGCCGAAGAGGATGATCAGGGTCTGCCAGACGACGACGTGGGTCTTCTCGAAGAGCTGGGGCCACCTGACGCCTATGAAGAAGAGCGTCACGATGCGGACGAGGTTGACGGCCTGGATGGCGAGGATCCCCGGGATCAGGCCCATCAGCCGGAGGCGCCAGGGCGCCGGGAAAGCGAGGACGGCGGCGGCGTAGACGAAGACCGTCTCGAGCCCGTTGCAGCCGTTCTTGATGTCGACGGCGAACGTGGGCCCCTGGATCATCGTGCCGATCGTCCGGGTGCCGGCCCCGAGCGCATGGCACACGGCACCCCCGGCCCGCGCCAGGAACGCCGTGAACGGCTCGACGAGCGTGCGGTTCACCGGGACGGGGGCGGCGGCCAGGAAGAAGAGCGTCACCAGTCCCAGGAACTTCAGCAGGAATCGTCGTCCATTCGTGTCGGGGGCCGTGGCCTTCGTCTTGCGTCCCATCGGTCCGGCGGAGGATAACCGGCCGGGCTGGCCCCGACGCCACAATCGACCCGATGTCCGACTCCGAGAGCCGGCGCTTCCGCCGCACGCTGACCCTGGTGCTCGTCCTCCTCGGCCTCCTGACGGCCGGGTCCGTGCTGCTGTTCGGGCACCTCCTCTTCCGCGATCTCTCCCGGGACGTCGTCTCCGACGCGCTCTTCCACTCGAAGATCGACGCCGAACGGCTCGCCAAGGGGCTCGAGGCGCGTTCGCTCGGCGACCTCTACACCCTCCGGTACAAGCAGACCGAGTACGAGACGCTGCTCGGCTCGACGATCTCGGACCGCCGGGTGGTGAACGAGGTCCAGGTGCTCGACAAGGCCGGGAAGCTCCTGTACTCGTACAAGAGCGTTCTGGAGCGGAGAGATCCGTCCGGCGGGGCGCTCGAAGGCGGCGCGCCGGTGCAGCCGCTATCCCCGGTCGAGCGCTCCAGCGAGACCACGCTCCCGATCGACGACCCGTACAACATCGAGGTGCCGATCGGGAACCTCGGCGTCCTCCGGGTCGGCGTCTCCCGCCGCGAGCTGGCTCTGCGTGTCGAGAAGCTCCGCCGCGAGCTGTACCTCCGGACCTTCGCGGCCGCCAGCGTCTCCCTCCTCGGGATCTTCGCGGCGTCGACGGCGGTCCTGCTCCTCCTTCGCCGGACGCGTCGAGCCGAGGCGGCGCGGACCGAGGCGGAGCGCCGCGCCGAGCTGGGGGAGGTGGCCGCCGGGCTCGCCCACGAGATTCGCAATCCGCTCAACTCCATGTCGCTCAACCTGGAGCTGCTCGAGGAGCAGCTGGAGAAAGGCGGCACGGCGGGGCCCGCCCCGGCCACCACGGAGCTGGCCCACGCCGTCCGGGTGGAGACGGGCCGCCTGGCGAGGATGCTCGGGGACTTCCTCTCCTACGCCCGCCCGTCGCCGATCGCGCCGGTGCCCTCGGACCTCAACGTGGTGGCGTCCGACGCCGTCACGTTCCTGAGGCCCGAGGCGACGAAGCGGGGGATCCGCCTGGAGTTCTCGCCGGCGCCCGGTCCGGCCGCGGCCCGGCTCGACGAGGCCCGGGTACGCCAGGTCATCCTGAACCTCGTCGGCAACGCCCTCGACGCCGTGGAGTCCGAAGGCGCGCTGGCGAGGGAGGTGGACGTACGGGTGGAGGAGGACGGGCCGCGCTGGCTCCTCCTCGTGACCGATCGCGGGCCGGGGATCCCGGCGGCGACCCAGAGGGAGATCTTCAAGGTGTTCGTCTCGACCAAGCCCGCCGGCACCGGGCTGGGGCTGCCGATCGCCGAGCGGATCGTGAGGGCGCACGGCGGGTCGCTCCTGCTCGTCTCCGAGGCCGGGCATCCCACCCGCGCCGAGGCGCGCTTCCCGAAGGGGTGAGCCCCAGGCCCGGGAGAGGTAGAGTCGGAGGCGCGTGAGAGCGCCCCTGGCCCAGTCCTACGCCCTCCTCTCCATAGCGGCCGCCGTGGTGACGATCGCCCTGAAGATGTGGGCCTACCTCGTGACCGGCTCGGTCGGGCTCCTCTCCGACGCCGTCGAGTCGTTCGTGAACCTGCTTGCCGCGGTCGTGGCCTACTGGGCCCTCCGCGTCGCGGCCCGTCCCCCGGACGACGATCACGCCTTCGGACACACGAAGGCCGAGTACTTCTCGAGCGGCTTCGAGGGCTTCATGATCCTGGCGGCGGCCACCGCGATCGCCTACACGGCGATCGAGCGTCTCCAGAAGCCCGAGCCGGTGGACCAGGTCCCGCTCGGGATCGCCATCTCCGTGGCGGCTTCCGTCGTCAACGGAGGTGTCGCGTGGGTCCTGATGCGAGCCAGCCGGCGGCTGCGGTCCATCACGCTCCGCGCGGACGCGCACCACCTCCTGACCGACGTCTGGACCTCCGTCGGCGTCATCGTCGGTGTCCTCCTGATCCCTCTCACGGGCTGGCTGATCCTCGACCCGCTGATTGCGCTCCTCGTCGCCGCCAACATCGTCTTCACGGGGCTACGCCTCCTGGTGGAGACGGGGCACGGCCTCCTCGACCGCGCCGTCTCCCCGGAGGACCGGCAGACCCTCGCGGGCGTGCTCGCGCCGATCCAGGCGCGCGGCATCGCGATCCACGCGCTCAGGACGCGCATCGCCGGGCGGCGCCGGTTCGTCGAGATGCACGTCCTCGTCCCTGGGCTCTGGACGGTGAAGCAGGCGCACGACCTGTCCGAGGAGATCGAGCTCGCCGTGCTGGACGCTCTCCCCGAGTCGACGGTCACGACGCACATGGAGCCGATCGAGGATCCGGCGTCGTGGGACGACCAGGGGCTGGATCGCGCGCCCCGCCCGACCGCCTGAGCCGGCTACCGTATCGGGAGGATCTTCTCCCCGGTCAGCTCCGCCTCGCCGCGCTGGAACGAGAGGACACGCTCGACGAGCGTGCGGACCGGGGCCGGAAACCCGAGGAGCAGCTGGCCCTTCGGGTCGAGGAGCACCTGCTCGGTCGAGCCGGTCGCCAGGAGCTCGCGGGTGGGCAGCCGCCGGATCTCGTAGTCCATCACCAGCCGGGCCACCTCCGGAGGGCGCAGCCAGGTCGCCACCTCCAGCCGGTCGTCCAGGCGCGCCGGGCGTCGAAGTCCGAGGTCGACTTTCGTGATCGGGACCTTGTATCCCGCCTCGAGGGCCTCACGGGGGGTGAGGCCTCCCGCCCGGCACAGGGCGTTCCGTCCGACCTCGAGGTAGAGGATGTAGTGGCCGTGCCAGACGACGCCGTAGGAATCCACCTCGGGGAAGCGCACGTCGAGCTCGACGGTGAAGGGACGGCTTTTCTGGAGGGTCACGATCGCGATAATAGGGCGGTGAGCATCAACACCCTTCCCGTCGACGTCGATGCCGTGGTGTGCGGCGGAGGGCCGGGCGGCGCGACCGCCGCCGGCTTCCTCGCCAAGCAGGGGCGCTCGGTCCTGCTCCTGGAGCGCGAGAAGTTCCCCCGCTTCCACATCGGCGAGTCCCTGCTCCCGTTCAACCTGCCGGTCTTCGAGCGCCTGGGCTTCATGGAGAAGCTGAAGGCGTCCGGGCCCCAGGTGAAGTACGGGGCCCGCTTCTATCACCAGGGGACCGAGATGACCCGCTTCGTGAAGTTCGCGCGGGCCATGGACGGCTCTCCGGCGTCCGCCTTCCAGGTGAAGCGCGCCGACTTCGACGAGCTGCTCCTCAACCACGCTCGCAGCCTGGGCGCGACGGTCCACGAGGAGGCGCGTGTCGAGGAGGTCCTCTTCGAGGGCGGGCGGGCCTGCGGCGTGACGGTGAAGCTGAAGGGCGACACCGAGGCGCGCCGCGTCAGGGCCAAGGTCGTCATCGATGCCACCGGGCGGGACGCGTTGCTGTCGCGGCGGCTGGGCGGCCGGGTGAAGGACGTCGAGCTCGACCGGTCGGCGGCCTTCGCCCATTTCTCGGGCTTCAAGCGGGCCGAAGGTCCCGAGGGGGGCGACATCGTCATCTTCACCACGCCGGACGGCTGGTGGTGGCTGATCCCGTTCTCGGACGGCACGGTGTCCGTGGGCATCGTGATGCCGTCCTCGAGCTTCAAGACGCGCACCGGGTCGGTCGAGCAGCTCTTCGAGGAGCGCGTCGCGGCGACGGCGGAGGTGAAGGCCCTTCTCGACGGCTTTTCCCGGCTGGGCGAGATCCGGGCCATCCCGGACTACTCGTACACGACGCCCCGGTTTGCGGGCGACGGCTTCTGCCTGGTCGGGGACGCCGCCTGCTTCCTCGACCCGGTCTTCTCGACCGGGGTGCTCCTGGCCATGACGTCCGGGGAGATGGCGGCGAATGCCGTGGCCGGAGCCCTGAAGAAGAAGGGGCGGGTCGACGGCCGGGACTTCCAGGCGATGGAGGCGTACTACCGGGGGGCCATCCGCCGCTTCAGCCGGTTCGTCCACGCCTTCTACAAGCCCCACATGCTCGAGACCTTCTACACCGAGGCCCCCAATCCACGGATCGAGAGCGCGGTGACCACCATCCTCGCCGGCGGGGTCTTCACCCCCAGCCTGAAGGCGCGCTTCTGGACGGTGGCGTTCCATGCCTGCACGGGCCTCGTCTGGGTGAAGCAGCGCCTCCAGGGCAAGGGGGCCTTCGAGCGCGCGACCGGGATCGTCGTGCCGGAGAAGACCGCCGCCTGAGCTCTTGCCTGGACCCGTCTCCTTCCCCTAGATTTCGCCGATCGTGAGAGTCCTGCTGGTCCGGCCGGATCCCGGCAACGAGAGGTTCGGCCTCGGTCCGTTCTTCCGGGCCGAGCCCCTCGGGATGGAGTACATCGGGGCCGCGCTCCGGCAGCAGGGCGACGAGGTGACGCTCGTCGACCTGCGGTTCGGCCTCCCCCTCGGCTACTGGCTGCGACGGGTGCGGCCGCAGGTCGTGGGGATCGCCGGGATGCACGCCCTGGAGTTCGCCCAGGTCATCGCGGTGGCGGACCGGGTCAAGCGGTTCTCGCCCGGGACGTTCGTGGTGGCGGGCGGGCACGCCGTCTCGGCCCATCCGGGCGGCCTGTCAGCGGGCTCGATCGACGCCGTCTGCATCGACGACGGCGAGGAGATCGTCCCGCGCCTGGTGGCTGCCCTGCGCGATGGCACGCCGCTCGACGCCGTTCCCGGGCTGCGGCTCGCGTCCCCGGACGGCTTTAGGGACACCGCCCCGTTGACGGATCGCACCAGCCTGGACGCGGTTCCGCTCCCGGCGCGCGATCTGGTGGACCGGTACCGGAGCCGATACCAGTGCCTCCTGTTCAAGCCGACGTGGCTCGTGGAGACCGCTCGTGGCTGCCCGTTCCGGTGCAGCTTCTGCTCGGTGTGGCAGCTGTACGGCCGCTCGTTCCGGGAGCGGTCGATCGGCGCCGTCGTGGAGGACTTCTCCCGGGTCGGGCCTCACGTCTTCGTCGTGGACGACCTCTTCTGGAACCACCCGGCCCGGAGCCTCGAGCTGGCCCAGGCCCTCCGAAAGGCCGGGATCCGGAAGAGGTGGATCCTGGTCCAGAGCCGCACCGACCTCGTGGCGCGTCACCCGGAGCTGCTGGAGGCGTGGCGTCCCCTCGCCCAGGACTTCGACGTCTTCTTCGGATTGGAGGCCGCGACCGACCGCGCGCTTGCCCACGTGACCAAGGACCTGGGGGTCAACCAGACCGTGGCGGCGGCGGAGATCGCCCGGTCCCTCCGGTTCGGCGTCACCGGGAACTTCCTGGTCGACCCGGACTGGGAGGAAGCGGACTTCCGGGAGCTGTGGGAGTTCGTGAGAGCGCACGGCTTCCAGAGGGCCGGCTACACGATCCTGACGCCCCTTCCCGGCACCGAGCTCTACGAGAAGCTGCTCCCGTTGCTGGAGGGCCAGCCGTGGTTCAAGTTCGACATGCACCACGTCCTCTGGGAGCCGCGCCTCGGGGCCGAGCGCTTCTTCGAGCTGTACGCCGAGACGTGGCGACGCTCGATCCTGAACGTGAGCGGCGACAAGAGCCTCGCGGACTGGATGCGCCAGGTGAAGCCCGCTCACGCGGTCTACATCGCCCGGGTGCTTCTCCGGACCCAGCGAATGATGAAGGCGGGCGCCTACCTGGACGAGCACCGGATCGGCCTCCGGGCCAAGGGAATCCAGAGGCTGCCCGATTCGATGGCGCAGGCGTCCTGAGGCCCACTCCCCACGTTTCTGGTTTTGCGGTACGCTACAAGCTGCTGTGCCGAAAGGAGACCCTATGTCGATGTTGACGCCTTTGCGGCGGACGGCGCTGACCGGCGCCATCCTCGCTTCTCTCTCCGTGTCTGGCCTGGTCCGGGCCGACGACGTACCGGGTACCGCCCCCGCCAACTCCACCCGGCCCTCCGTCGTCACCGCGCTGAACGACCAGTTCTTCGCGGCGACCGGCTTCTTCACCCTGTCGGTCGACGGCTCGGGGTCCAACAGCGCGACCCAGAACGTCCGCGTCCAGAAGCCGAACGCCTCCGCCACGGTGAACAAGGCGTTTCTCCTGGCCGCCTCCACCGGCTTCAGCAACTTCACCATCCCGAATGGCGCGCTCACGCTCAACGGCACGGGCGTCACCTGGAACAGCACGGTGGCGAGCAGCATCAGCTCGCGCAACCACCGGGCCGACGTCACCTCCATCGTCAAGCCGATCGTGGACGCCGCCGCGGCGGGCACGGTCAACCTGACGATCGGCGAGGCCGGCAACACGGGCGCCATCGACGGCGAGGCCCTCGCCGTCGTCTTCGACGACCCAACCGTCACCAGCGCCCGGACCATCATCATGCTGTTCGGCGCCCAGCTGACGACGGGTGACACGTTCAGCATCACTCTCGCCCAGCCGATCAATCCGGCCGCCCCGGGCGCGCTCGCCGACATGGGGCTCGGCATCTCCTTCAGCTACCAGACCAACGGCACACAGCAATACAGCCAGATCAACGTGAACGGCCAGCGGCTCACGACTGCGGCGGGCGGAGAGGACGACGGGAACCTGACGTCGAACGGCTCCCTCATCACGGTCGGCGGCATCGGCGACACGAATGCCAATCCGGCGAACCCGAACGCGACCCCCACGACACCGCGCTCGGACGACGAGCTGTACAGCCTGCTGCCGCTCATCACGGCCCAGACGACGGCCATCTCGGTCCAGACCCTCAATCCGTCCAACGACGACAACATCTTCTTCGCGTACTTCAACCTGTCGGGCGCCGCCATCGTCGGCGGCGGCATCGTCCTCGGGCCGGCGTCCGCCACGCTGAACGTGGGCAGCCAGCACACGGTCACCGCCACCGTCGTCGACCAGGCCGGCGCGCCCCGCCCGGGCATCAACGTCACCTTCAACGTCATCTCCGGCCCGAACAACGGCACGACCGGTCAGGCGGTGACGAACGCCAACGGACAGGCGAGCTTCTCGTACACCGGAAACGTCGCCGGCATCGACCAGATCCGCGCCTCGTACACCGAGAACCAGACGACCACGCAGTCGAACATAGCGACCGCCAACTGGGGCGGCGTCTCCTCGACGCCGACGCCCACGCCGATCCCGGTCCCGATCCCGACCGCCGGAGGTCCGGGCCTGGTGCTCATGATGGTGGCCCTCGCCGCGGTGGCCCTCGTGATCCTGGCGCGCCGCTCGATCTAGGCATCCATCCCGTCACGATCCGTTCGAAGGCCCCGGTGAACCCGGGGCCTTCTGCTTTCCCGGCTATGCGGCGCGGCTCCGCATGAGCGCCACGTAGAGCGCCCCGGACACCAGGAAGCCGACGAACCAGGCGTAGTCGTAGAGCGGGCGGAGCGGCGCGATCACCAGGCCGCCCCACGCGAGGGCGCAGCCCGCGAGAGTGGCGACCACGGCGCTCGGGTTCCAGCCGCCGCCGTAGCGGTACGTCCCTTCGACGAGGTACAGGTCCGCGAGCCGCAGAGTCCGCTTGCGGACGATCCAGTAGTCGGCGATGAGGACGCCGGCGATCGAGCCGAGCCCTCCGGAGTAGCCGACGAGCCAGGCGAAGATGTACCCCTTCGGATCCGCCAGGAGCCGCCACGGCTGCATCGCGATCCCGAGCAGGCCGGTGATGAGCCCGCCGGTCTTGAACGAGATGAGGCGGGGAAGGGCGTTCGCGAAGTCGTTCGCGGGGGAGACCACGTTCGCCGCGATGTTCACCGCGAGGGTCGCCACCACGACCGAGAACATCGCGACGCCGACCACGAACGGGTCCCGGAACTTCCCGACGAGCTTCACCGGGTCCCAGATCGCCTCGCCGTAGATGATCGCGCTCGCGCTGGTGATCAGCACCCCCATCGCCGCGAACACGAACATCGTGGTCGGGAGCGCCACGGCCTGTCCGACCACCTGCTCGCGCTGGCTCCGGCCGAAGCGGGTGAAGTCGGGCATGTTGAGCGAGAGAGTCGCCCAGAAGCCGATCATCGCGGTCAGGGACGGCACGAAGACCGGCAGGAAGGCGCTCCAGGTGTTCAGCGTCCCGGGGTGGGAGAGGAGCGGGCCGAAGCCCTTCGCCGCCCGCACCGCCCAGACGACGAGGACGAGCGTCACCACGAGGACGTACGGCGCGGCCCAGTTCTCCACCTTCCGGAGGAGGTCCATGCCGCGGTAGATGATCCAGACGTTGAGACCCCAGAAGAGGAGGAACGACACCCACTCCGTGCCGGTGTGCCCCTGGAAGCCCGCACCGAGGAGGTCCCTCCAGCCGGGGATCAGCGCCGCGAAGAACGTCTGGAGCGCCTCGCCCCCGATCCAGGCCTGGATCCCGAACCAGCCGCAGGCGACGATCGCGCGCATCAGCGCCGGGAGGTTCGAGCCGACGGTGCCGTAGGCCGCGCGGGCGAAGACCGGAAACGGGATGCCGTATTTCGTCCCGGGGTGGGAGTTCAGGAGGATCGGGATCAGGACGATCACGTTCCCGAGGAGGATCGTGACCAGCGCCTGCCGCCAGCTCATCCCCTCCTTCATCAGACCCGACGCGAGCATGTACGTCGGGATGCAGTGGGCCATCGAGATCCAGAGCGCCGCGAAGTTGTACGTCGACCAGGTGCGGCGCGCGATCGGCACCGGGGCCAGGTCGTGGTTGTAGAGCGGGCTTCCCTCGATGGTCGACGTCTCGGCGAGCTCCACCCGTCCGTCGGCGAGCTCCCGTTCACCCGGTGCCATCCGGCTCATCACGACCTCCACGAAGCGAATGGGGCATGTTAGCGCCGCACCCCGCGCCCGCTGCTAATGTCGGCGCGATGTTCGTGAGCGTGAAGCTGATCCCGCGGCGGATGCGGACCCGGGAGGAGATGGAGGCGCGGGATCCCTGGAACGGGGACCGGCCGGCGTCGTTCCGGGTCGAGGTGTACAAGCTGATCCCGGCGCACGTCACCGACCCGCGGGAGTGGCGGGACGGAACGGTGCACACCATGGGGTCGAAGGAGCTGTTCGGCATCCGTTCGGAGGCGGACGGAGTCGAACGGATGCTCCCGACGTTCCTGGCGGACGCGTACGCCGCGGGGCACGTGCCGGCCGAGCTCCTGCCGGGCCTGCTCGCCCGGGTGGAGCCCGAGCTCGTCGGGACGGACTTCCGGCCGTTGCCGGGCGGCGGGGCGCTGCGCCTCGCGGCCGCGGGGCTCGTCGTGGCTCTCCTGGGCGGGGCCGGGCTCGCCGCTCTCGGCGGCTCGGCGCCTCGCTCCATGCTGCGGGTCGTGGAAGCGGGCGCATGGCTCGCGGGGCCGGTCGCCGTCGGTGAGACGTACGCCGTGGGGGGGATGGTCCCTCTCGAAGGACGCGAGCCGGCGCCCGCCTCCCTCGTGGTGCCGGAAGAGGTCGTCCGCGCCACCGGCCGCGCGTTCCGGATCGGTTGGGCCCGCGCCGGCGCGGGGCATCGCGCGCTCCTCCTTCCCGAGCGGACGTACGAGAGGGGCGGAGCGGTCGACCTCGGCTACGTGGTCGTCAAGTCCCCGGTCGAGCTCGGACTGGTGTCGTCGCTCCAGGGCCTGCGTGCCCGGATCCCGGACCTCGACACGGCGTCCGTCTCCTGCTCGCGCTGGGTGGAGAGCGCCCGCCGGGGAGCCGGCGAGCCTCTGCGGATCGCGTCGCTCCTGCTGCTCCTCGTGGGTGTGCCGACGGCGCTCGGCTGCGGGCTGGCCTGGCTCGCCTCGGAGCCGCGCCGGCGCCGAAACCGCGCCTTCGCGGAGCGCTTCCTCGGAGGGATCGGTGCCGCTCCCCGCTGAGATCGCCTCGGGGGTCGTCCTCGAGGCGTTCGCCGCCACCGTCAGCTACCGGCTGGAGCCTGACGGCTGGGGCAGCCGTTTCCCGATCGTCCTCGACCACCTCCTCGCCGGACGCCTGATGCCGTCGGACGCCGATTCCGCCCTCTCCGAGCTCGACGCGATCGCGGCGGGCCTCCGCGCCCTCCCGGCCGAACGCGTCGTCTTCGACCTGGCCGACCTCTCGCGCCGGGACGACCCGCGGGCGCGGGTGGACCGTGGCTCGCCGACGGCTCACGGGTTCTTCGTGGCCGAGGACGGACGGCCCCTCGTCGACGTACTCCGCGAGGGGGTGATGGCCGCGCGCGCGGCCGGGCGCCCCCTCGGCCTCTCGACGCCGCGGGCGAGCGTCCACGCGCGCCAAGGGTGGATGCTGCTCCTGGCCGGCGTCGCGTGGGCGGTCGGCGGGGCCGTCTACTTCCCGCATCTCGTCCTCGTGGCGCACGGGGCCTCGGGAGCCGCCCACGGGCCGGCCGCGTGGTCGATGGGGCTCGTCTTCGCGGCGGCGGGAGCGTCCCGGCTGATCGCCGTGAAGCGGCCTGCGTTCGCGGCCGCGGTGCGGCGGCGGGGGCTGCTCTCGATCGGGATCGCCCTCGCCCTCGTCGCGGTGCTCTTCGCCCTGAGCTGGCGGTAGGGCCTGCCCCGGACGTCCGCCGGGGTGTACTCTGAACCTTCGATTCTGCGGGCAAGGGGGACACCGTGAGCGCCGACCTTTCCGTCACCTTCACCGGCATCCGGTTCGAGAATCCGTTCCTCCTCTCCTCGGCGCCGCCGACGGAGTCGGAGTCCAACATCCTCCGCGCGTTCGAGGCCGGATGGGGCGGCGTGGTCACGAAGACGATCGGGCTCCACCCGGTCGTGAACGTGGTGGGGCCGAAGACCAAGTTCCTGAGGACGTCGATCGACACGCCGCAGATCTCCATGAAGAAGCGGCCGAACAGCGTCCTTCACTCCTCCTGGAACTGGGAGCTGATCTCGGACAAGCCGCTCGACTGGTGGGTGGGGCCGCTGTCCCGGATCAAGAAGGCCTTCCCCGACCGCGTCCTGATCGCATCGATCATGGCCGGCTCCGGCACCGACAAGGAGCTCGAGCACTGGCAGCTCCTGACGAAGACGTGCCAGGACGAGGGTGTCGACGGGCTGGAGCTGAACTTCTCCTGTCCCCACATGGACCGCGAGGACATGGGGTCGAACATCGGGAAGAGCCAGGCCCTCTGCTCGGTCGTCACCAAGGCGGTGAAGGAGGTGTCCCGCGTGCCGGTCTGGTGCAAGCTGACGCCGTCCACCACCGACATCGTGGTGGAGGCGGGCGCGGCGTTCCGCGGAGGGGCCGACGCGATCTCCTCGTCCAACACCTTCCCGTCGATCCCGCTGATCGATCCGGAGACCCTCGACTTCGAAGCCAGCGTCGACGGGCTGACGTCGTCGGGCGGGCTCGGCGGGCCGGCGATCCTGCCGCTATCCCTCGCGAAGATGGCCTCGCTGACGCACGCGTTCCCCGACAAGGAGTTCTCCGGCATCGGCGGGATCGCCGACTTCTCGCACGCGCTCAACTACTTCCTGCTCGGGTGCGGCACCGTGCAGGTCTGCACCGCGGCGATGCTCGACCACGCGATCGGCCCGAACGTCATCCGCACGCTCAAGCAGGGGATGACCGAGTTCCTGGAGAGGAACGCGGAGCGGGGCTGGAAGTGCCTGGAGGACTTCCGGGGCCTGCGACGGGGCAACGTCGTCGCGCAGTCTCAGATCCGCCGCCCGAACCCGGACGAGTACCACGGCGGGCACGATGCGGAGGGCTACGCCGCGGCGGAGGCCGATCCCGCAGCGGCCACGACCTCGACGCGATCCTGAGGTCCAGGGCCGCCGTCTTGCCGTAGAGTCGGCGGCATGAAGCAGAGCCTCCGGCTGCGCACGCTCGCCGTCCTCGTCCCGATGCTCGCCGCGCCGCCGGCCTCCCGTCAGGCAGCGGCCCAGGCGGTGCCCGCCGCTCCGGCGACGGACGTCGCTCCCGCGACCTACACGTCGCTGCCGAGCGAGACGCCTTCGCACGTCGAGCCCGCCACCGACGGCTTCGACCACATCCGGCGCGAGGCGATGATCCCGATGCGGGACGGCGTGAAGCTGTTCACCGTCATCCTCGTCCCGAAGGGCGCCAAGGGAGCGCCGATGCTCCTCACCCGCACGCCGTACGACGCCTCCGCGCTGACGAAGCACGCCGAGAGCGCGCACCTCGGCCCGAGCCTCTTCGGCTACGACAACGCGACCGACGTGATCGTCGAGGGCGGCTACATCCGCGTGGTGCAGGACGTGCGCGGCAAGCACGGCTCCGAGGGCGACTACGTCATGAACCGCCCGCTCAAGGGACCGCAGAACCCGACGCCGGTCGACCACGCCACCGACACCTACGACACGATCGACTGGCTGGTGAAGAACGTCCCGGAAAGCAACGGGAAGGTCGGCATCCTCGGCATCTCGTACGACGGCTTCACCCCGCTCATGGCGCTGGTCGACCCGCATCCGGCCCTCAAGGTCTCGGTGCCGATGAACCCGATGGTGGACGGCTGGATCGGCGACGACTGGTTCCACAACGGCGCCTTCCGCCAGCAGGGGATGGGCTACATCTTCGAGCAGCAGGCGACGCGCAAGTCGGAGGCGAAGTGGTACACGACCCACTTCGACGACTACGACATGTTCCTCGCGGCGGGGTCGGCGGGGGAGCTGGGGCGGCGCCGCGGGATGGAGCAGGTCGGCTTCTGGCGGAAGATCCTCGCGCACCCGAGCTACGACGCCTACTGGCGCGACCAGGCGGTGGACCGGATCCTCGCCGGCAAGCCCCTGAAGGTGCCGGTGATGATCGTCCACAGCCTCTGGGACCAGGAGGACATCTACGGCGCCCCGGCGGTCTACAAGGCGCTGGAGGCGAAGGACACGGCGAACGACAAGGTGTTCCTGGTGATGGGGCCGTGGCACCACGGCCAGGCGATCAAGGACGGCAGCACGCTCGGCCCGCTCCGTTTCGGTAGCGACACCGCGCTCACGTTCCGCCGCGAGGTGCTCCGCCCGTTCCTCGACCAGTACCTGAAGGACGGCGCGCCGAAGGCCGACATCCCGCCGGTCCTGGCGTTCGAGACCGGGACCAACGCGTGGCGGCGGCTGTCGTCGTGGCCCGCGGGCTGCTCGACGGGCTGCGCGATCCGCCCCGCCCCGCTCTACCTGAACGCCGGGCCGAGGGCGAGCTTCACGCCGCCCGACGCCTCCGCGCCCGCGTACGACGACTACGTCTCCGACCCGGCGAAGCCGGTCCCGTTCCGCGCCCGGCCGATCGACGAGAAGGGCGCGGGGTGGTCGCGCTGGCTCGTCGACGACCAGCGCGAGGCGTCGGGGCGCACCGACGTGCTCTCCTTCGTCTCGGACGTGCTGACCGCTCCGGTGAAGATCTCCGGCCAGCCCGTGGCGAACCTGGTCGCGTCGACGAGCGGCACCGACTCCGACTGGGTGGTGAAGGTGATCGACGTCCATCCGGACGAGGTGGCGGGGCAGCCGGAGATGGGCGGCTACCAGCTCATGGTCTCGGCCGACATCTTCCGGGGCCGCTACCGGGAGAGCCTGGAGGTCCCGAAGGCCATCGCCGCCGGAGAGCCGCTCGTCTACCGGTTCGCGCTCCCGACGGCGAACCACGTCTTCCTGCCCGGGCACCGGATCATGGTGCAGGTGCAGTCGAGCTGGTTCCCGCTCTACGACCGGAACCCGCAGACGTTCGTGCCCAGCATCTTCTGGGCAAAGCCCGGCGACTACCGGAAGGCCGAGCAGCGGATCCACCACGCGCCCGGCAAGGCGAGCTTCGTGGAGCTGCCGGTCGTGTCGGCAGTGACGGCTCCCTGAGGGGGCCGTCACCACGAACGCTTCGGCCTACCTGGGCTTCCGCTTCAGGAACTCCCCGCGTCCCGCGCGGCCGCGGAAGCCCCCACCGTCCACGATCACCTCGCCCCTCGAGATCACGACGTCCGGCGCGCCCTGCACCACGCGTCCCTCGTACGGCGTGTAGTCGACTCGGTGGTGGAGCGTCGAGGCGGAGAGGGTGATCTTCCTCTCCGGGTCGAAGACCACGATGTCGGCGTCGCTCCCCGGCGCGATCGTCCCCTTCCGCGGGAACATCCCGAAGATCTTCGCGGGCGACGTGGAGGTGAGCTCGACGAAGCGGTTCATCGAGATCCGCTTTCCGACGACGCCGCCGTCGTAGAGGAGCGACATGCGGGTCTCGATGCCCGGCGCGCCGTTCGGGATCTTCGAGAAGTCGTCTTTCCCCAGCTCCTTCTGCCCCTTCATGCAGAACGGGCAATGGTCGGTGGAGACGGACTGGAGGTCGTTGCCGGCGAGACCCCGCCACAGCTTTTCCTCGTTCCCCTTCGCCCGGAGCGGCGGCGACATGACGTACTTGGCCCCCTCGAAGCCCGGCTCCTCGTAGTTCTCGTAGGACAGGAAGAGGTATTGCGGGCACGTCTCGGCGTACGCCGGGAGCCCGCGGTCGCGCGCCTCGGTCACCTTCTCGAGCGCCTCGGCGGCGGAGAGGTGGACGATGTAGACCGGCACGCCCGCCATCTCCGAGAGGCAGATCGCGCGGTACGTCGCCTCCGCCTCGGCCCGGGGCGGACGGGTGAGCGCGTGGAACCTCGGCGCGGTGCGCCCCTCGGCCACGGCGCGCCGCACCAGGACGTCGATCACGTCACCGTTCTCGGCGTGCATGCAGATCGTCCCGCCGTTCTCGCCGGTCCGCGACATCGCCCGGAAGATCGACCCGTCGTCGAGCATCAGGACGCCGCGGTACGCCATGAACAGCTTGAAGGACGTCACCCCCTCGGCCACCATCGAGTCCATCTCGCGCTCGACCTGATCCGGGAGGTCCGTGATGATCATGTGGAAGCCGTAGTCGATCGCGGCCTTCCCCTCGGCCTTCTTCATCCAGGCGCCCCAGGCGTCGTGCAGCGTCTGGCCCTTCCCCTGGATCGCGAAATCGACGATCGACGTCGTGCCGCCGTGGGCCGCGGCGATGGTGCCGCTCTCGAAGTCGTCCGCCGACGTCGTGCCGCCGAACGGCATGTCGAGGTGCGTGTGGACGTCGATGCCGCCCGGGATGACGAGCTTTCCTGCGGCGTCGATCACCCGCACGTCCGCTACCGGCAGCGACGTCCCGACCGCGGCGATCTTCCCGTCCTCCACGAGGACGTCGCCCGTGTAGTCGTCGACGGCCGTCACCACGCGGCCGCCCTTGATGAGGAGCTTGCTCATTCAGCCTCCGCAGGCCGCGAGAGCGGCCGAGGGGAAGTGGGGAACCCGAGCGTGATCGCGAGGGTCTGTGGGACGGGGCCGGGCGTGCCCGGCGCCGTCCACTCAACCCGCCTGACGGGTTTCCCGGTTGCTATGGCATCACCAGCCCGTTGTACGAGTCGGGCCGCCGGTCGCGGAAGAACTGCCAGGTCCGGCGGACCTCCTCGATCATGTCGAGGTCCATCTCGGCGACGACCAGCTCGTCTTCGTCCTCCGAGCCCACCGCCAGGAAGTTCCCGCGCGGATCGACGAAGTACGACGTGCCGTAGAAGCGCCCGATGTTCCACGGTGCCTCGGTGCCGACGCGGTTGCTGCACGCCATGAAGTAGCCGTTGGCGACGGCGTGCGCCGGCTGCTCCAGCTTCCAGAGGTACTGCGAGAGGCCGGCGACGGTGGCCGACGGGTTGAAGACGATCTCCGCGCCGTTCAGGCCGAGGAGGCGCGCGCCCTCGGGGAAGTGGCGGTCGTAGCAGATGTAGACGCCGACCTTCGCGTAGCGGGTCTGGAAGACCGGGTAGCCCATGTTGCCGGGCCGGAAGAAGTACTTCTCCCAGAAGCCCGACGTGTGGGGGATGTGGTTCTTCCGGTACTTGCCGAGGTACGTCCCGTCGGCGTCGTAGACGGCGGCGGTGTTGTAGTAGACACCCGCCGACTCGCGCTCGTAGACCGGGATCACCATCGCCATCTTGTACTTCTTGCCGATCTTCGCGAGGGTCTCGGTGGTCGGCCCCGGGACCGGCTCGGCGGCGTCGTACCAGCGCGCGTCCTGAGACGGGCAGAAGTACGGGCCGTTGAAGATCTCCTGCAGGCCGAGGACCTGGACGCCGCGCTTGCCGGCCTCGTGGATCATCGGGACGTGCAGGTCGAGCGCCGCCTTCTGCACCTTCTTGAGCGGCGCCTTCTCGTCGGCGATCGGGTTGTGGGCCTGGATCAGGCCGCCGATCAGCTTTCTGGGCATCTTCGAAATCTCCTCGAATCGCTGTGGGGGTGCGGGGCCCGGCGTCCGGCCGACGCCAGGCGGCGGGGGCCCCGCATGAGCGTCAGAACCAGCGCTTGATGACGACTTTCTTGTCCGTGTAGAACTCGACGCCGTCCCGCCCGTGGGCCTTCAGGTCGCCGAAGAAGCTCTGCTTGGCTCCGCCGAACGGGAAGAACGACATCGGCGCGGCGACGCCGATGTTCACGCCGACCATCGACGCCGGCGCGTGCATCGCGAACTCGCGGGCGGCCTTGCCGCTCGAGGTGAAGATCGACGTGGCGTTCGCCTGCGGGTGAGCGTGGAGGAGCTCCAGAGCGGCCGGCAGGTCGGGCGCGGTCATCAGGGCGAGGACCGGTCCGAAGATCTCCTCGCGGCCGATCGTGGAGCGCGGGTCGACGTCGTCGAAGACCGACGGTCCCAGGAAGAAGCCGTTCTCGTGCCCCGGCACGGTGAGGCCACGCCCGTCGAGCGCCAGGCTCGTCTTCTCCGTGAGCCCCTTCTCGATGTAGCCGACGATCCTCTGCCGGCTCTTCTCGCGGATGACCGGCCCCATGGTGATCCCCGGCTCGAGACCGTTGCCGACGCGGATGGAGCGGGCGGCGTGGAGGAGGCGCTCGCGCACCTCGCCGTGCCCCTTCCCGACCGGGACGACGATCGAGCCGGCCAGGCACCGCTCGCCCGCGCAGCCGTAGCAGGACTCCGAGACGATGTCGATCGAGCGGTCGAGGTCGGCGTCGGGCATGACGACGATGAAGTTCTTCGCCCCGCCCAGCGCCTGGACCCGCTTGCCGTGGCGGGACGCCGTTTCGTAGACGTGCCGCGCCACCGGGGTCGACCCGACGAACGAGACGCCGCGCACGTCGGGGTGCTCGCAGAGGCCGTCCACCACGTCGACGGCGCCGTTCACCAGGTTGACGACGCCGGGCGGCAGGCCCGCCGCGTCGAGGAGCTCGAAGATGCGCCTTTGCGAGAGCGGCACCAGCTCGGACGGCTTGACGACGAACGTGTTGCCGGTCGCGACCGCGAACGGCAGGAACCAGAGCGGCACCATGGCGGGGAAGTTGAACGGCGCGATCGCGGCGAAGACGCCGAGCGGCTGGCGGTGGTAGTCGCAGTCGATGCCGCGGGAGATGTCCTCGAGGCCCTGGCCCATCATCAGGGACGGCATCCCGCAGGCCACCTCGACCGCCTCGATCCCGCGGCGCACCGAGCCGCGAGACTCGTCGAGCGTCTTGCCGTGCTCGGTCGTGACGATGCGGGCGATGTCGTCGAGGTTCGCCTCCAGGAGGTCGTGGAACCGGAACATCGCCCGCGCCCGCTCCACCACTGGCGTCGCCCGCCAGCCGGGGAACGCCGCGCGCGCCGCGGCGACGGCGGCGTCGACGTCCGCGCGGAGGCCGAGGGGAACCTTCGCGATCACGCCGCCCGTGGCCGGGTTGTAGACGTCGAGGAGCTCGCCGCTCCTGGAGTCGACCCACTTCCCGCCGATGTAATCCCTGAGCACGGGGATCGAGCCGGGCGAGGGGGCCGGGGCCGACGGGGAAGGAGCCGCCGTTTCGGTGGACGACATCGGGCACCTCCGAGATGAAGTCCCCGATTCTCCCCCGAAGAGCCCCGTTTCCGGCGAACGATCAGGCGGCCCGGCGCCGGGAGAGCCGCATCAGCCCGTCGTAGGCGGCGTACTTGTAGGCCTCGCTCCGGGTCGGCACCGCGAACGTGGCGTGGATGAAGCGGTCGAGCCCGCCCCCCTCGTGGAGGACGAACTGGCCGAGGTGGATCAGCTCGCTGGCCTGCTCGCCCACGATGTGGACGCCCAGGAGGGTCTTGTCGGCCGCCCGGAAGAGCAGCTTCAGGAACCCGTCCGAGAAGCCGCTCACCCGTGACTTGGCGTTGTTCGCGAAGGCCGCCCGGCCCACCTCGTAGTCGATCCCTTCGGCCCTCGCCGTCTCCTCGGTCATCCCGACACAGGCGACCTCCGGGATCGAGAAGACGTAGATCGGGCAGAGTCCGTCGACGGCCTGCTTGTAGCCGAAGCCGAAGGCGTGGCAGACGGCGACGCGCGCCTCCTCCATCGCCGCCGCGGCGAGCCCCGGCGGCCCGATCAGGTCCCCGGCCGCGTAAACGCCCGGCAGCGTCGTCTCGAACCTCTCGTCCACCTTCACGTGCCCGTTCTCGGCCAGAGCGATTCCGGCCTCCTCCAGGCCGAGACCCTCGGTGGCCGGGCGGCGGCCGAGGGCGGCGAGGACCAGCTCGGCGGAGACGGCCTTGCCGCTGGCGAGCGTCACCTCGAGGAGCGCCCCCTTGCGGGCGATCCCGGTGACGGGTGCGTCAGGTACCACCCGGATGCCGAGTCCGTTGAACGACTCGGCCAGGACACGCGACGCCTCGAGGTCGACGGTCGGGAGCACGCGTCCGTTCCGGCAGAGGAGCGTCACCGGCACGTTCAGGGCGCCGAAGATCGAGGCGTACTCGCAGCCGACCGCCCCCTCGCCGACCACCACGAGGCTCTCCGGGAGCCGGTCGAGGTCGAGGATCGACTCGGAGTCGCGGACTCCGGGGTCGTCCATCGGGAGCCAGCGGGGGCGCACCGGACGGCCGCCGGTCGCCAGGAGCACGGCCTTCGCGGTCAGCACCCGCGTCCCCCCCTTCGCGAGGCGCACCTCCACGGAGCGGTCGGGGCGCAGCGAGGCGCGTCCGTGCACCAGCTCCACGCGGTGGCGCGTCAGGTTGCGGCGCACGGTGTGGGTCATCACCGAGATCGCCTCGGTCTTGCGCGACATGAGCTGCTCGAGCAGGGGGCCGCGAGCCGAGAGGTCCGCCGGACGCTGCCCGAGGCCGCTCAGGTGGATGGCGCTCTCGCGGAGCGCCTTGGTCGGGATGCCGGCGGAGGAGACCGCGATCCCGCCCGGATCGCGGCTCGCCTCCACCACGGCGACGCGCTTGCCGAAGTACGCGGCCTGCGCGGCCCCCTTCTCCCCGGCCGGTCCCGCGCCGACGACGACCAGGTCGAAGTCGTCCCTCACCAGTCGGCGCGGCCGCCGGCGAGCGGCTTGGCGCCGGGACCCGTCGGATCCTCGAAGAGCGTGCCGCGCATGCTGGCGGAGAAGGAGCAGACGTAGACGACCGGCTCCCAGCCGTTGTTCGTCAGCTCGTGCTTGACGCCCTGGGGGATGAAGAGCGTCTGCCCGACGCCCAGCTTCACCACCTCGCCGTCGTCGGTGTGGATGTCGCACTCGCCCTGGAGCATGTAGACCAGCTCCTCGGCGGCGGTGTGCCAGTGCTCGGGGTTCGTCTTGCCCGGCAGGATGTGGACGATCCCGAAGCTCTGGCTGCAGCCGGGGGCCACGTCCTGGTTGGCCACCCACTTCACGGCGCCCCAGTCGTAGCGCACCGGCTCGATGTCGTTCGTCTCGGTCACGATCACGTTCAGCATGCTTCCCCTCCGGTCTCGTCGATTTCGAGCGGGATACGGAGGGGGAGGCCCGCGCGGATCAGTCCGGGCGGAGCGTCAGGACGCCAGGAGGGCGGTGAACGCCGGGTCGTCCCTCAGGGGGGCGAGGCCGGGGTCGATGGCGGCGCGGGCCAGGGTGAAGCGCTTCCTCCGGCGGGCCGCCTCCCGGAGGGTCTCGATCGCGCGGGCGCTCTCCCCGAGCTGGGCGTGCGCCACCGCGGCGTAGAAGCGGGTGAACGGATCGTCCGCCCCGGCGGCCAGCCGCGCCTCGAAGCCCGCCACCGACCGGCGCAGGAGCGCCCGGCCCTCCGTCTCCTGGCCCCGGGCCAGGAGGAGGCTCCCCAGCCGCGCGTCGATCTCGATCAGGGTCCGCTCCTTCAGGGAGTGGTCGTGGCTCGCCAGGAAGTCGAGCTCGCGGCGGAACTCGGCCTCGGCCTCGTCGAGCCGCCCGGTCTGGGCCAGGACCTGCGCGAGCCGCGCGTGCGCCCCGACGATCAGGAAGCCCGCCTTACCCGAGATCAGGTGCTCCTGCAGCTCGACGGCCCGCCGCGCCGCGACCTCCGCGGCGGGGAGCTCTCCCAGCAGGATGCGGGCGTGCGAGAGCTGGAGCGCGGCCCAGCCGGCCTGGGGGTTCAGGGCGAGGGCGCTCTCCAGCTCCGCCGCGCACTCGGCGAAGCGCGCCTTCCCGATGAAGAGGATGCGCGCGTGCGTCGAGTGCGCCGCGGCGTCCGCGGGGTTCAGGTCGAGCGCGCGCCGCACGGCGTCGAGCGCCTCGTCGTCGCGGCCCAGGTAGCCGAGCGCGGACGCGAGCCCGCGCCACCCCTCGGCCAGCGCCGGGCTCCGGCCGACGGCTCGCCGGAAGAGCTCGACGGCGCGCTCGACGAGCTCGGGCGCCGCCAGGTCCTGCCCCTTGTCGTCGTACGCCATCGCCAGGGCCACCTGGGCCTTCACGAACGACGGGTCGAGCGCCACGGCCCGCTCGAAGAGCAGGATCGCCCGCTCCAGCGGCTCGCGGCCCGAAGCGCGGCGGTTGAAGAGGCCGCGGGTGTACGCCTCGTACGCGGCCGGCACGGCGGCCTCGTCCTCCGGCGCCGCCGACCCGGCGCCGCCCAGCCACGGGAGGCCGAGCGCCAGCTCCCTCACGATCCGGTCCTGGAGCACGAAGAGGTCGCTCGCGCGGCCGTCGACCTTGACGGTGTGGAGCACCTCGCCGGTCGAAAGCTCCAGGAAGCGAGCGTTGATGCGCAGCCGGTCTCCGACGCGCTGGTAGCCGCCGCTCACCATCCAGCGCGCCCCCAGCCCGCGCGCGACCTCGGTTGCGAGGCGCTCGTCCAGGCCGGGGCGCGCGGCCCGCTGGTTGCGGCTCACCTCGGCCACCCGCTCGCTCCCGATCACGGCGAGGCTGCCCAGAGCCTTCAGGTCCGCGGTGACGGTCTCGGCGATCCCGGTGCCGATCCACTCGTCCTCGGGCGTCCCGGTCACGTTCACGAAGCAGAGGACCGCGACCGACCGATCGCTCGTCTCCCGCCTCCCGAGCCCCGGCTCGCGGAGCAGCGCGACGAGGTCGTGCTCCACCTCGCGCAGCGAGGCGTACCGCCTGTCGCGGTCCTTCTCGAGCATCTTCCTCACGATCCGCCACAGCTCGGGGCTCACCGCATCGTTCAGCTGCGGGAGCGGGACCGGATCGACGCGCAGCAGCGCGTCGAACTTCGCGACGAGGTTCTCCCCGGTGAACGGCAGGCGCCGGCCCAGGAGCTCGTACAGGAGGACGCCGAGCGAGAAGACGTCGGTGCGGGCGTCGAGCTCCCGCCCGAGCGCCTGCTCGGGGGACATGTACGACACCGTCCCGCCGGCGTTCTCGTCGGGCAGGAGGACGGCCCCAGGCCGGCTCCACGTCTCGCGGTCGTCCAGGAGGGCCGGGCGGTACATCGCGAGCCCGAAGTCGAGCACCTTGACTCGCCCGCCCTCGGTGACGATCACGTTCGAAGGCTTCACGTCCCGGTGGACGACGCCCAGCCGGTGCGCCTCGTCGAGCGCGCCCGCCACCTGGAGCACCGCCTTGACGATCTCCTCGACGCCGGCGAGGCCCGCCTCGGTGAGCGTGCGGCCCGCGACGTACTCCATCGCGATGAAGCTGAACCGCTCGCCGTCGCGCTCGGCCTCGACGATCTCGTAGACGGTCGCGATCCCCGGGTGGCTGAGCGCCGACGCGACGCGCGCCTCGTGCTGGAGGCGGCGGTGCTTCTCCTCCTCCGACCCGCAGCGGAGCGCCTTGAGCGCGACGAGGCGATGGAGGCTCAGGTCCTCCGCCTTGTACACCTCGCCCATCCCGCCCTGGCCGATCCGCTCCAGGATCCGATAGCGGCCCAGGACCTCGCCGGTCATCGGGTCTCGAGGTGCTTCTTCAGGAACGCGACGGTGCGCGGCCACGCCTTCTCGGCGGCGCGCCGGTTGGCGCCGTCGCGGTCGGCCTGGGCGCGCAGGAAGCCGTGCCCCGCCCCCTCGAACAGCTCCGCCTCGAAGCTCTTCCCGAGCTTCTTCAGCTCCGCCTGCGCCGGCTCGACGGTGGCCGTCACCCGGGCGTCGTCGGCGCCGTACAGGCCGAGCACCGGGGCGCCCACCCGGGCGAGGTCCGCGGTCTCGGGGCTCGTGCCGTAGTAGACGACCGCGGCGTTCAGTCCGCGCTGGTCGGCCGCGTAGGCGAAGCTCCGGCTTCCGCCCCAGCAGAAGCCGACGGTGCCGGTCCTCGGTGCGGCGGCGGGGAGCGCCAGCGCCCACGTCCGCACGGCGTCGAGGCGGCGGGTCGCCTCGGCGGGGGTGAGGCCGCGGATCAGCTTCACCACGTCGTCCCGGCTCGCGGCGGCCTCCGTGCCGCCTCCGCCCGGACCCATCCCCGAGATCAGGTCGGGTGCGACGGCGAGGAAGCCGTCGGCGGCGAGCGAGTCGGCCACCGAGCGGATCCAGTCGGTGAGGCCGAAGATCTCGTGGATCACGAGGACGACGGGAGCCTTCCCCTTCCGCTCGGGATAGACGACCCAGGTCCGCAGCTTCACCTCAGAGCCGGGGAGGGCCACGTCGACCCACTCGCCGTGGCGCGGCGACGTGTCGAGGGCGGCCTTGGCCCCGGCCTCGCCGGGGGCGACCCGGGCCGCGGGCACGGCGGTGGGTGAAGCCGGCGGCGTCGTGGCCGGCGGCTTCTCCGATGCGGCCAGGGTCGCTGCGGTGAGCGTCGCGAGGGAGAGGAGGGCGGCGCGGCGGAGGTGGTGGGTTCGCACGGGCGAAGCCTAGCCCATGGGGGCTACACCGCGGTGAGGACCGCCGTCAGGAAGTTGCCGCCCGCGCCGAAGCCGTTCACGACGACCGCGCCGAGCGACGGGTCGTCGCCGAGCTGCGCGGCCGCGATCGCCAGCTGGATCGCCCCGATCGCCGGGTTTTCGCCCAGCGCCAGCTTCACCGCGGTCGCCGGCACGTCGCGGCCGAAGACCAGGCGAAGCGCCTCGCGCTCGGCGGCGTCGGTCGTGGTCACGCCGTTGGCCGAGAGGTGAACGAGCCCGACCGCGGCCGGCTCGACGCCGGCGTCCGCGAGCGCGGC
>CAYLNK010000058.1:0-25753 GCA_964384675.1 uncultured Holophagales bacterium
CCCAGGGTCGACGGGACGCGCTGGCGCGGGCCGGTTTCGGCACGTCGGAGGAGGCGGCCGCCGCGGTCCTTCCGGAGACCGAGGTCCGCCGCCTGGAGGAGCGGGTGGCCGAGCACGGGCGGGCGCTCCACGCCGTCGACGAGAGGATCGCGAGCCTCGAGGGCGAGGTGGCCCGCGAGGCGGAGCCCGACGAGCTCTCCGCGGCGGAGGACTCTCTCGCCGGGCTGCGCCGCCTCGTCGACGAGGAGGCCCGCGAGGAGGCGGCGCTCGCCGTCCGGCGCGACGAGCTGGCCCGACGGGTGGACGCGGCGACGCGTCTCGCGACCGAGCTCGCGGCTCGAAAGGCACGACACGGGCTGGTGCGCCAGCTCGCCGACGACCTGCGGAGCGACGGGTTCCAGGCGTATCTCCTCGAGGAGACCTTCCAGGAGCTGGTACGGGGCGCCTCCACGCGTCTGCACGCCCTGAGCGGGGCGCGCTACACGCTGGAGTTCGCCGAGGACGAGTTCCACGTCCTCGACCACGACAACGCGCGGGAACGGCGGAGCGCGAGCACGCTGAGCGGCGGCGAGACGTTCCTGGCTTCGCTGGCCCTCGCGCTCGAGCTGTCGGAGCAGGTGCAGCGCGCGTCGGGCGCGGTGCCGCTCGAGAGCCTCTTCATCGACGAAGGGTTCGGCACGCTCGACCCCGAGACCCTGGACGTCGTGGCGGGCGCGCTCGAGTCGCTGCCGACCGGGGGCCGGATGGTGGGCGTCATCACCCACCTGGCGGAGCTGACGGAACGCCTTCCGGCGCGCGTGAGGGTGCTCAAGAGCGCCGACGGCTCCCGCCTCGTCGTCGAGCGCTAGCGGGCTCCCAGGACGAGCCGCGGAAGGTCGTCGTGCCGCTCGGCCGACTCGTGGACCGTCACGATCCGCGGGGCGAGGCGGGCGATCTCGGCGTTGTTGGCCGGGACCGAGGAGTGGCACGTGAACCAGCTCTCGATCCGGGTGCCGGGGCGGTCGAGCGCCCACGCCGTGATCACCTGGGCCCAGGCGCCGTACGCGGCGTCGATCAGGTTCACCTTGTCGGCATCCAGCTCACCGGTCGCGGCGGCGTTCCTCACCGCGAGCCCGCCGCCGGAGTGGGCGTCCACCAGGCGGCGCGTCACGGTGAGGCGGCGCCCCGCGAGGATCCCGGCGAGCTCGAGCGCCTCGCGGGAGGTGTCGCGGAAGCTCTCGGGCGGCGCCATCCAGTAGCCGAACGGATGCGGGCCGCCCTGAGGGAAGACGAAGACGGTCTGCGCGTCCTCGCCGGCGAGCGCCCCGACGCGCGAAAGGACACCGTCCGCCTCGACGCGCGGACCGACGTCCCAGCCGTGGCCGTGGAAGAACGTCAGCGTGGCGACGGGGCGCGACGGGTCGAGCTTCCGGGGAAGGAAGATGGCGACCGGCCGGCCGCCGTTCCCCGCCATCGCGCGCACCGCGACGGCCCCCGGCAGGCGGCGCCAGACGGACTCGATCGCGGCAGCCTCCGGCTTGCCGTCGTCCGGGGCCCCGTCGACGGCCGAGGCGAGGAGCACCGAGGCGAGCAGGACGGGCCGGATCCGCACGGGCGGATCTTACGGATCCGGGCCGCGTCGCGGGTTACGCTTGACCGGTGGAACGCACGCGCGTGAGGCGACCCGGGTGGCTCGCGGCCGCGCTGTTCGTCGTGGCGGCAGCTTGCGCGCGCCGGCCGGCCGGGCCGATGCGGGTCGCGATCCACAACGACCCGATCAGCATGGATCCGCACCTCCAGAACGAGATCCTCACCTTCGCGACCCTCGCGAACGTCTACGACGCGCTGACCGCCTTCGACCCCGAGCTCAAGGTCGTCCCGAATCTGGCCGAGAGCTGGGAGAACCCGGACGAGGTGAGCTGGCTCTTCCGCCTCCGGCCCGAGGCGCGCTTCCACGACGGCACGCCGCTCACGGCCGACGACGTCGTCTTCAGCATCGAGCGCGCGCGGCACCACCCGAAGTCCGGGCTGGCCGGGTACCTCGTGGAGGTGGCCGAGGCGCGCGCCGAGGGCGACCACACCGTGCGGATCGTCACCCGGCGGCCGTTCGGCGGGCTCCTGAACAAGCTGACGTTCATCTACGTCGTTCCCCGCAACGTGCCGGACGTGATCACGGCGCCGCTCGGCACAGGCGCGTACCGGTTCGTTTCGTTCGAGCGCGGGAAGCTCCTGCGTCTGATCCCGTACACCGACGACTGGCGTTCCGTGCCGGCCCGCCTGCCGCTCGATTTCGTCCCGATCCGCGACCCGAAGGAACGTGTGGCGGCCCTCCTCGACGGACGCGTGGACGTCGTACAGGACGTCCCGACGGGCGACGTGAGGCGCGTCGCCGGGACGAGCGGGCTGCGCACGGTCGTCAAGACCTCGTCGATCCTCGAGCACCTCCAGCTCTCCCCGAAGGAGCCGCTCTTCGCGGACCGCCGGGTCCGGCTCGCGGTCAGCCTGGCGCTCGACCGGGAGGCGCTCGTCCGGCAGCTCGGCGGATACGGTCAGCCGGCCAGCCAGATGGTGGGGGCCGGGGTCTTCGGCTTCGACCCCGACATCCCGGTGGTGAAGCGCGACCTTTCCCGCGCGCGGCAGCTCCTGGCCGAGGCCGGGCACGCCGACGGGATCGACGTGACCCTGGAGTTCCGGGACGGCCGCCGGGGCGAGGAGATCGCGCGCCAGCTCGCGGAGGCGGGCATCCGCGTGACCCTCCGGAGCGGCCCGTGGAACGAGGTCTTCGCCCGCCTCCGGGCCGGGCAGATTCCCTTCTACTTCGGTGGGATCTCGGCCCCCACGGCCGACGCCAGCGACGTCCTGGACAGCTTCCTCCACACCCGGGAGGTCGAGCACGGCTACGGCTCGACGAACTACACCGGCTACTCGAACCCAGCCCTGGACGAGCTGATCGAGGCGAGCGCCGCCTCGCGGGACATGGCCGCGCGCCGCGGGCTCCTTCAGCGGGCGATGCGGATGCCCACGGAGGACCTGTACCACATCCCGCTCTTCGTGCCGTACGACCTGTACGGGATGCGCACCGACGTCGTCTGGGAGCCGCGGCTCGACCGCCTGCTGCTGGGCGCCGAGATGCGTCGCAAGCGCTGACGGCGGGAACATTCCCCGGCCGCGGCGCGTCTGGCGGCCGATGATCGCTGCCGGCACGACGGTCCGCGCGGGCGTTCGCGTGGCGTACGTCCCGCCGTGATCGTGGTGACGACGACAAGCTTCGGCGCCCGTGGGAAGGCGCCTCCTGGCGTCACCTCGATCCGGCCGGAGGGTGTGAGACCGATGCGGATCGCGGAGGCTCGGGTGAGCCGCCTGGGGGCGGCTCTCTTCATGATCGTCGTCGCGTCGTTCTCCGCCGTCGGGGCCGGCGCACCCGGAGTCTGGAGGAGCGGCGGGCCGTACGGCGGGAGCGCCAAGACCCTGGTCCTCGATCGAGCCGCTCCATCGACGCTCTACGTCGGCACGGCGGGCGGCGTCTTCCGGTCCACGGACTCCGGCATCACGTGGGCCGCCCGCAGCGCGGGTATGGGAGTGGTGCCGGTACTCGGTCTCACGATCGATCCGACCGCTTCCTCGACTCTCTATGCGGCAACGTCCGAGGCAGGCATCTTCCGGTCCACCGACTCGGGCGAAACCTGGATCCACGCGAGCAAGGGACTCGCGAGCGGTTCCGTCGACACCGTCGCCGTGGATCCGTCCCGTCCCTCGACGCTCTATGCCGGCACCCTCCTCGGCGTCTTCAAATCGACTGACTCCGGGGGGACGTGGACCGACACCGGCCTCTTCCTGACGAGCGCTCCGCACGTCTCCGTTCTATCGATCGATCCGACCGTTCCCACCACCGTCTACGCCGGTACGTATGGCTATGGCGCCTTCCGGTCGACGAACTCCGGCGGCACCTGGAAGCCGTGCGCTAGCCTGGCGACGACCAGGCCCGGGCCCGTCGCCGTCTACGCCCTGCAGCCCGACCCGACGGATCCGTCGACGCTCTACGCCGGAACGGATTATGGAATCCGCCGATCGACCGACTCCGGTACCTCCTGGGGCCCCCCGGGCCGCGGGCTCTCGGGCACCCCTCGCTCCCTCGCGCTCGACCCCTCCTGGACCGGCATCGTCTACGTCGGGACGACCGACGGGGTCTTCAGGTCCATCGACTCCGGCGCCACCTGGACCACGGCCGGCGCGGGCCTGGTCGGGTACGTGAACCGCTGGGTGAATGCGCTGGTGATCGACCCTTCGAACCGGGCCACGCTCCACATCGCGACCTACGGAGGGCCGTTCCGGTCGACGGACTCCGGCGGAAGCTGGGCACCCTCCAGCGCCGGCCTGACGAACCTGTCCGTCTCGTCTCTGACCGTCTCTCGGGCCGCCCCGGGGGTCGTCTACGCCGGCGCCTCCGACGCCAGGATCTTCCGGTCGACGGACCTCGGCGACACCTGGGCCCTCTCGAACGAGGGCATTCCGACCGCCTTCACGGGCTACGTCCCCTCTCAGGTCTACGCGATCGCCGTCGACCCGTCGAACCCGGCCACCCTCTACGCGGGGATCGCCGGGGTCTACGACTTCAGCGCGGACGACGGCGTCTTCAAGTCCACCGACTCGGGTCGTAGCTGGGCCCACGCCGGCGTCGGGCTCGGCTACGCTTCGGCCCGCGCCCTGGCCATCGATCCCTCGGTGCCGTCCACCGTCTACGCCGGGACGCCCGACGGTGTGTTCCGATCCACGGATTCCGGCGGGACGTGGAGGTCCTCGAGCGTGGGCCTCAGGTCACTCATGGTCAGAGTCCTGGCCCTCGACCCTTCGACCCCCTCCACTCTCTACGCCGGGACGGACTCGGGCCTCTTCAGGTCCGCGGACTCGGCCGGGACCTGGGTTTCGGTCAACGAAGGGCTGTCGAGTCCCTACTCGACCCCCTCGATCCGTGCCCTCGCGGTCGCACTCTCGGGTCCCTCGATTCTCTACGTCGCGACGACTCGAGATCTCTTCCGATCCACGGACTCCGGAGGCAGCTGGACGCCCGCCAGTACGGGGCTCGCGACATTCCCCGTCAACGCCCTCGTGATCAGCTCGGACATACCGTCGACGCTCTACGCCGGCTCCGATGGAGGCGTCTTCGAGTCCACCGACTCGGGCGACACCTGGGCCCCCGTCGACGCGGACCTGCCGTACCGGGCGGCCCGCGCCCTCGTTCTCGATCCCACGGGCACGACGACCCTCTTCGCCGGGTTCGAGGTCGGCAGTGTCTGGCAGGCGACGCCCCCGCCGGAGGGCGCCAGCACGAAGACGCTGCTCCTTCCGTCGAGCGCGCGGGGGCCGGGGCAGGGCGGGGCGTACTACACGACGGATCTGACCGTGGCGAACACCGGCGAGACGCCGACGACGTTCACCCTGGAGTTCCTGGACCACGACGTCGACGGACGGGATGGTCCCGAGCGAAGCTTTGCGATCGGCGCTGGCGCGTCGACGACGCTTCCGGACGTCCTCGGATCGGTCTTCGGCCTGACGACGGCCTTCGGCGCGATCCGCATCACGTCTCCGTCGAGCGCGCTCCGGGCGCTCTCGCAGACCTCGACGCCCGCCTTCGGCGGCACGGTCGGGCAGAGCGTTCCCGCGGCGAGGCTCGAGGACCTGGTCACCGGCGGCGTCCCGCGCTCGATCCTCGGCGTGCGCGAGGATCGTCTCTTCCGCACGAACCTGATCCTCGCGAGCGCCACCGACGGTCCCCTGGACGTCGACGTGGCGCTCGTCGCGGACGACGGGGCCGAGCTCGGCTCCCGCCGCTTCACCTTGCCGCCCGTCGGCATGACGCAGGTCTCCCACGTCGTGCGCGCCCTCCGCGTCACGGCCGACGTGTCGGGCGCCCGCCTGGTGGTCTCGACCCCGGCCGCCGGCAAGCTCTTCGCCGCCTACGCCTCGGCGATCGACAACGCGACCAACGACCCGCGCACGCTGCTCCCGATCGCGCCCGTCGCCAGCGGCTCGACCTGGGCGGGACAGCTCGTGCCTTCGAGCGCCCGGACCGGGGGGGCCGGTGGCGCGTTCTACACGACCGATCTCTCGATCGCGTACCGCGGAGACTTCAGCGCGCGCTACGTCCTGAAGTTCCTCGGCCACGACCGGGACGGGAATACCGGGCCGGAGCTCACGTTCGAGCTCGGCCCACAGAGGTCCGTGACCTACCGCGACGTCCTCGGCTCGGTCTTCCACGCGACGTCGGATCACGGCGCGATCCGGATCACCCCGACCTACACGCGAGACCTCGCCGTCCTGGCGGAGACGGCGACGCCCGCCTTCGGCGGCACGGTCGGGCAGAGCGTCCCGGCGTCGACGGGCACGGACCTGATCCACTTCGGAAGCAGGCGGTCGATCCTGGCGATCCGGGAGGACGATGCCTTCCGGAGCAACCTGATCCTCGCCAACGCCACCCAGACTGCCCTCGAGGTCGACGTCCGTCTGATCTCCGCGGAGGGCGAGGCGCTGGCCACGAAGCGCTACTCCCTGGCGCCGCTCGGTATGACCCAGGTCACGCGGGTGGTCCGTGACCTCGGGATCGCGCACAGCCTGGCAGGTGCGCGGCTCGAGCTGTCGACCCCCACGCCGGCCGGCATTTTCGCGGCCTACGCCTCGGCCATCGACGACGTGACGAACGACCCCCGGACGTTGCTGCCGCGCTAGTCCATCTTCCTTCGGATCCAGGGGAACGGGAGCCGAATGAAGACGTTAGCGGGTCGCCCCGTGAGCCGCCCGTTGAAAAAGGCGTGAAATATTCATGGGACCGGTGACTTCGTGACCCCGGAGGGCTAATCCTGCGCCATGGGAAAGTCCAGGATTGCCGCCCTCGCTCTCGGCGCCGTCTCACTCGTCCTGCTCCAGGCCTCCTCGGCCCTTGCGGACGGGGACTTCAGCATCACCGCCAACCCCTCCACCATCAATGTCCGCCAGGGGGAGAAGGGCAGCTCGATCCTCTCCACCGTCGCCCTGAACGGCTTCAACGCCGACATCAAGGTGGACGGGCTCGGCGGCGACGAGACGGGGGACTACGTGGCCGTCTCCGACGCCAAGGTCCCGGCGCCCGGCACGGGAGGGATGTTCGTCGAGGTCAACTGCTTCAACAAGCCGGTCGGGCAGTACCAGCGGACGTTGAAAGCGACCGGAGGAGGGATCTCCAAGAGCGTCACACTGACGATCAACGTCACCCCGTCCACCTACACCGGGACGTTCTTCTGTCCCAACGGGTACACGTGCTCCGCCTCCTCCGTCACCTATTCGATCCCCGCCACCTTCGGGACGGGCGGAACCCTGAAGGTGTCGGGCTCCCCGACCCAGACGGTCGGGAAGGACCTCGACAACAAGAACGGCCTGATCGGGGTGGAGACGCCGGTCGACATCAAGATGGAGGCCAAGGGGATCGCGGTGTCGTTTCCCGGGGACGACGGGACGAAGAGCCGTGAGCCGTACAAGCTCGAGCTGACCCTGACGAACCGGAACGGGGTTCGCTCCTCGCCCCCGCTTCCCCCCTCCCAGGTCTGCGAGAAGAAGTTCACGAAGGAGGGGGTCAAGGCGGGAGCCACCGCGACGTTCGAGGAGACCCAGACCTGTACCTGGAGCCAGCTCGGGCTCTACATCACGGGATCGGACCTGCCCATCTCGTTCGCGAAGGCGCAGGCGTACCTCAAGGTGACCGACAAGAACGGGAGCACCTACCGGAACGCCAGCGGGACCTTCGTCGACTTCCAGATGGCGGACGTCCCGACCATCTACCAGTTCATCCCCAAGGTGGACTGGGTGAGGATCATGTACTCGACGTTCCCCCTGCCGGGAACCCCCATCAAGGGAGGCGCCCCCAACACGTTCCGGTTCGGGGGCGAGTGGTTCCTGGGGACGAAGCCCACCGCCGAGCTGATGGTCCGGTTCTTCGACCAGGACGGCGCCCTCCTCTATACGAGCCCGCCACAGGTGAAGACCGCCGACTTCGACTACCACTCCTGGCTCGTCGAGCCCGTGGCGTTCACACCGCCCGATACCGCCACCCGGATCGACGTCAAGGCCGTGCTCTTCGGGCCCTCGTCCACGATCCTGGCGGAGAGCCTGGTGGTGAGCTACCCGGTGTCCGGCCTCCTGGCCGGCAACATCGAGCGGAAGACCGCCAAGGGCAACTTCGCGCTCCCCGACGTTCCCGTCACGATCTACGAGATCAAGGCCGACGGCAGCGCGACCGAGGTCGCGAAGACCCAGGCCAAGTACTCCGAGTTCCCGGCCCCGACCGCCACCTACAGCTTCAAGGGGCTCAGCTCGTCGAAGAAGTACCAGATCCGGGCCAAGCTCCAGGACGCCCCCGAGGAGAGCTCCTCCAAGGTGATGGTCTGCGACCACGGGAACGGCAACACAGCCTTCGAGCTGCGCTGGAAGCCGTTCACGCCCGGGACCGACGGCACACACGACCTGAACGTCGACCCCTCGACCGAGCTGGAGTCGGTCTACGTGGGGACGCGATCCCTCCCCGTCAGCAAGGGGGTCGCCGCCGCCGAGATCTACTGGCGGACCTGGCTCATGGTCCACAAGATGTACCCCGAGCTGGTCGGGGCCCAGCTCTCCCTGCCGACCTTGCCCCTCGAGATCTATCTCGACGCGGTCAAGGGGACGGACGGCAAGTTCCCCGACGCCCACTACTGCGTCAACGACGCCGGGGACTGCCCGACGCCGGGGGCCATCGTGCTCAACTCCGAAGACTCCAAGCCCGGCGTCAACGCCAGTACCCTCTGGCACGAGTTCGGGCACCACGCCATCCGGGAGCTGTACCGCGGGGAGATCCCGCGTCCCGACGGCGCGGTCGGCGGGCAGCTCAACCGGAACCACAACGGCTACGCGAACAACTTCTCGAGCGCCTCGATCGACGAGGGGTTCGCCACGTTCTGGGCGGCGGCCGCCAGCCTGCTGTACGAGCGGGACGCTCTCGGACCTTTCGCCGCCCTGGGCATCTTCCGGTGGTCGGACCCGAACACCAAGCCGATCGCCCTGGAGGACAACTACCTGGTCGACGAGATCCGCAAGCAGCCGAACACCCCGGCCGGAGCTAAGTTCCCGGCCGTGGGCGAGGAGGAGGCGATCGCCGGCGTTCTCTGGGACCTCATCGATGCACCTTTCAGCGGCGTGGTCGAGAAGGAGACGCCTCGCGGCAGCCTCAGGGAGTTCACCGACGCCATCACCCTGCCCCTGGACACGGTGGTCAAGTTCTTCGCCGAGACGAAGCCCAGCACGATCCTGGACATCTATCAGCAGCTGAAGACGAAGTTCCCCTCGCTCGCCGCCGGGGACGCGCCGACCAAGCTCGACCAGCTCTTCCTCTTGCACGGGATCTTCCACGACAACGGGGACTCCATCTGGCAGCCCACCGAGGAGATCGGGCGCGCCGCCAACGACACGCCCTGGACCGGCTGGATCTACAACGAGACCGGCGACCTCGTCGAGTACACGGCGCTCGCCCGCCCGACGCGCCGGAACCTCCCCCAGCTCCCCGACGCCTACCTCGACGTCACGCTGAAGAGCGAGAGCGGCGCCGAGGTGCCGGACGGCGCCATCGCCCAGGTGGACCTCGTCTTCCAGGGCGTCGAGGGGCTGAATCGCACGGAGATGGTCCCGGTGGCCAGCGGGAAGGTCTACTTCCAGATGCCGCCGCAGCACTACCAGGTGGAGGCGAAGATCTCCATCCCGGGGAGCTCCGAGCCGCCGGTGGTGGTCGCCAACGACGCGTTCTGGAGCAAGGTCGGCATCAGCAGCACCCCCGGAACGCCGTTCATGTCGGCGACGTTCGTGGTACCCGATCCCGGCCCGCGGGTCGAGGAGCTCACCCCCGGCGGCGGCGGGCCCGGCGACCCGGTGGTGCTGCGGGGCGGCGGCTTCAAGGCCGACCTCGCCGCCAACGTGGTGACCTTCGGGACCGAGCGGGCCATCGTCACCTCCGCGGAGAACGGCCAGCTCGGCGTGCTGGTCCCGGCGACGCTCCCGGCCGGGACGGTGGACGTGGTGGTCACCGTGGGCGAGAAGTCCAGCACGCCGGTCGCCTTCACCGTGGCCGCGCCCCGCCTCGACCTGGGTGGTACCGCCAGCCTCGCCTTCGGCAACGTCGCCGTGGGGGCGACGTCCGACAAGACCGTGACCCTCCGCAACACGGGAACGGCACCGATGAAGCTGCTGGCCCTCGCCGCCACCGGCGGTCGCTTCTCGGTCGTCTCCCCCGGCCCGGTCACCATCCCGGTGGGCGGCACCCAGACGGTGACCGTGCGCTTCGCTCCGCTCGCCAGCGGAGCCCAAAGCGGTTCGCTCATCGTCTCCACCAACGATCCGACCCACCGCTCGGCCAGCGTCTCCCTGAGCGGAACCGGCGGCGGCTCCGGCCCCGACATCGCCCTCGACGGCGAGAGCCTCGACTTCGGCTCCGGTCCCGTCGGCACCCCGATCACGCTGACCGTCAACGTCAGCAACCCCGGCTCGTCGGCGCTGACGGTCACCTCGGTCACCGGCAACCCGTCGGCGTTCGGTCTCTCGTCGCCGTCCGTGCCCTTCACGGTCGCCGCCGGCGGCCAGCAGGCGCTGACGCTGCGTTTCACCCCTGCGTCCGCCGGTGCCGCGACCGGCAGCATCACGTTGGCCTCCAATGCCGGCTCCCGGCCGTCGGTGGTCCTCGCGGCGCGGGGAACCGGCACGTCCGCGAGCGGAAGCCCCGAGACGCTGGCCGCCGACGACGGCACCGTGGAGTTCGCCTACATCGCCGACGGCTTCACGATCGTCAACCGGCTGACGCCCACGACGTACCCGTCGAAGCTCACGACCATACGCCTCTATCTCACGCCGATCCTGAACCAGCCCAACCCGTCGGGGCGGACCATCAACCTGGTGGCCTACCTCGATCCGACCGGCGTCGCCGGCAGCCCCCAGAGTCCGCAGCTCGTGCTGAACCAGGCGGTGACCCTCCCGTCGATCAGCGGCGGGGCCTTCGTCGACTTCCCGATCGCCAACGGGCCCACGGTCACGTCCGGCGACCTCTACGTCGGATATCGCGCACCGACACCCGCCGCCGGAGTGGGCTTCCCGTACGATCAGAACGGCACTCAGTACCAGAGGAGCTGGTTCTCGACAGACGGCGGCGCCACGTTCCTCGGGCCGCTGGTCTTCGTGGACCAGCAGACCCAGGCGCAGACCAAGGTCAACATGATGATCCGGGCGGTCGTCACCCCGACAGGCTCGACCGGCTGCAAGTACGCTCTCGGTCCGGGCGCGGCGTCGCTCGGCTCGGGTGCCGGCACCGGCACCCTCACGGTCACGGCGCCGGCTGGATGCGCCTGGAGCGCGTCCAGCGACCAAGCGTGGCTCGCGCTCACCACGACCCAGGGCTCGGGCAGCGGGACGATCGGCTACACGTACCAATCCAGCTCCGGTTCGGCGACGCGGACGGCCAAGGTGACGCTCGGCAACCTCTCGTCGACGCTGACCCAGCAGGGCGGCGAGCCGGTCCGCGACGTCTTCGTCCCGATCGTCCTCTCCACGCCTGGCAAGAGCGGCTCCTTCTTCACCTCCGAGCTGACCTTGACCAATCGGGGCACCACCAGCGCCGTCGTCGAGCTGGCCTACGGGGCCGCGAGCGGCGGCGGCAGCGGCGTCGGTCTCGACGTCCTCCCGCCTGGCGGTCAGATCACGGTGCCCGACGCCATCGCGTACCTGCGCTCGGTCGGCGTCCCCATCCCCGACAGCGGCGGCCGGGTGGGCACGCTGCGTGTCCGCTTCCGCGGACTCTCGTCTCCCAACGCGGGCGCGGCCATCGCCCGCACCGCGACGCCGGTGCCCGAGGGTCGCGCGGGCCTGGCGTACGGAGGCGTCCCGTCTTCCGCGGGCCTGACCGGTCCGGTTTACCTGGCCGGCCTCCGCCAGAGCGCCGCCGACCGCTCCAACGTCGCGGTCATGAACATGGGCAAGGACGGAGACGGCGACGTCCTGCTGCGGCTCACGGTCTACTCCGGCGATCCCGCGAACCCGGTCTCCAAGGTCCTGCCGGACATCGGCCTGCCGCCGGGGGGCTTCCAGCAGGTCTCGGGGATTCTCCAGTCGAACGGGCTCAGTCTCTCGAACGGCTACGTGCGTGTGGAGCGCGTCGGGGGCACGGCGCCGTACTACGCCTACGGCGTCATCAACGACGAGGCCAATTCCGACGGCTCTTTCGTGCAGCCGTTCCTGGAGAGCTCGCTGGTGGGACGGACGGCGCTGACGCTGCCGGTGGCCGTCGAGGTCGGCGTCTTCTCGAGCGACCTGGTGGTGACCAACTGGTCCTCGGTGAGCAAGACGGTCCGCTTCGAGTACGTGGCCGACGGCTTCACCACCGGCGACAAGACCGCGCGCTTCAGCGTCACGGCGCGCGCCGGCGAGCAGGTGCTCATCCCGGCGCTCGGTGCCTACCTGCGCGCGCAGGGCGTCGCCGGCGTGCCGGCCGAGGGGACGGCGCTCGTCGGCGCGGTCTTCGCGACCGTGGACAACGGCGACGTGAGCGGCCTCTTCGTGGGGTCGCGAACGTCGTCGGCCGGGGGCGGCGGCCGCTACGGCCTCTTCTACGCCGCGGTGCCCAGAGGGCTCGCGGCGACGACGTCGGCCTGGATCTTCGGCCTCAAGCAGGACGGCCTCGACCGCTCCAACCTCGCCCTGGTCAACACCGGCGAGACCGACGGCTCGACCGACGGCCTGCGGATCGAGATCTTCGACGGCGTCACCGGCCAGCTGGTGAAGGTCGTCGACGCCTCGCTCGCCGCTCGCAAGTGGACCCAGCTGACGGCCTTCCTGGCCCAGTACGCGCCGGGCACCACAAACGCCTACGTCCACGTCACCCGCACCGCGGGGGCCAACCCGTTCATCGTCTACGGGGTCGTCAACGACGGCGGGCAGCCGGGTCAGCGGTCGGGAGACGGGGCGTTCGTCCCGATGGAGGTGGTGGAGTAGCGGTCCTCGGTCGGTCGTCCGAAAGAGGACCGGCGGCCACCGTGTAATCGACGCGCCGTGACGAGCGCCAGGGAGAATGCCGGGGCGCTTGGGAGCGGCGGGCGTGGGGCGCCGCCTTCGACGCGCTCGATGCGCGCCGGGATGGCGCGAGCGCAGCGCCTCTGCTGTCCCCCCATTCGCCACGGGTCGTGGCGTTCGCCGTTGCCGGCCTCACGCATGGTTCCGGGAACCGGGCGTTCGAAGGGGGGCCGCTGGGTAGAACTACCCATTCGGCCCGGGGCCGGGAAATGGGTGATCCGCCCGAGGTCTTCGCGGGCACGGCGCCCCCATCTTTCGAATCGCCGGCCGAAGGTCGCGCAGAAGGACGGTTCGAAGATGAGAGACACCACCACCTACGGGGTCCACGGACTGATCGAGGAAGGCGAAGCTCTCCGGACGCTGGGCGCGCGGCCCGCGCCGGCCCCTCTCCCCGGTTCCGAGCGGGGCACACGCGTGTTCCATTCCGCCATGGCGGTCGCGTTCCTCCTGACCGCGTTCGCCGGCTTCGCGCCGACGTACTTCCTGAGAGCGGCTTCGCAGACGAACCGGGAGCCGCTCAGCCCTCTCCTTCACGTCCACGGTCTGGCGTTCACGTCGTGGCTGGTCCTGCTCGTCGTCCAGACCTCGCTCGTCGCACGGCACCGCGTCGCCTGGCACCGGCGCCTCGGGTACTTCGGGGCGGGCCTCGTCACGGTGATGGTCCCGCTCGGCGTGATGGTGTCGATCGCCGGCGCCCGCCACGGATTCGCCACGAAGGGGCCGGAGGCGCTTCCGTTCCTGATCTTCCCGCTGGGCCAGATCCTCCTCTTCGCCGCCTTCATCGGCACGGCTCTGTGGAAGCGGAGGACGCCGGAAGTCCATCGGCGCTTCATCCTCCTCTCGTCGGCGGTCCTGGTCACGCCGGCGATCAGCCGCCTCCCGTTCGGCGGGAACCCGGTCGTCTCGCTCCTCCTGACCGCCCTTTTCGTGGTCGCCGCGATGCTCCACGACTGGAAGACGCGCCGCCGCGTCTCCCCGATCTACGCGTGGGGCGTCTTCGTCATCCTGGCGTCCGGACCGGTACGCTTCGCCCTGGGACACACCGGAGCCTGGCAGTCCTTCGCGCGCTGGCTCGTCAGCTGACGGAAGACGCGACGCCGGGCCCGACTCAGCGCGGCCAGCGCCAGGCGAAGATGGCTCCGGTGATCAGGCCGAAGAAGATGCCGTCGAGGAACGACGCGACGATGGTGCGCTTGTAGGAACCGAACCAGACCGCGTTGGGGATGAAGGAGAAGGAGTAGGAGAGGATGCCGGCGGTCGCGGCGACCTGGAAGACCTTGGCGAAGGGTGCCGGGCCAGGGAGGGCGACGCGAGTGAGGTAGCCGATGAGCGTACTGACGACGAGGTAGACGACGAAGGTGGCGACCATCTTGTCCCCCATCGTCAACGGCGTCCGCCAGACGCTGAGGTGGCCGACCGGGCCTTCCTTCAAGGCCTTCTGCGTCTTCTCGGAGCTCATGGTCTCGCGGTCGCGAAAATCGGGGAAGACGTAGTTGCCGGGCTCGATGCCGCTCCTGCGGACGTGGTCCATGAAGGCGTCCTCGTCCGGAAGGGCGATGAAGTCCCGCTTGTGATGGGGCAGAGCCATCCAGACGATGGCGGAAGCGATCCAGACGACGGCCGCGGACAGGAGGATCGGGAGCCAGAGGGGGATCAGGAGGTCCATTTGATTCCTTTCGACGTCGGAGTCACTCGTCCACGCCGACGATCGTCCGCGTGCGCTTCATTCGGGTAGCCGTCCTTCGGTCTGAAAGTGATTTTCACTGGGGGAGGCCGCCTCGAGCATCCTGGCCGCCAGCTGGGCGAGCGGGTGTGGCAAACGGGCAGGATCCAGCGCCTCGACGAGACGGCGCGCGGAGCGGATCTTCCGGGTCGCTCGTGTCCCGAGAAAGCGGCGGAGCTGGTTGGCCACCGGTTCGCGGCGGTGCTCGGGCATGGCCTGGAAGCGGCGGAACGAGTGGAGCTCGGATTGAGCGTCGATCACGCGCTCGACGGCCTCGGCCCCCAGAGCCCGGATCAGCTCGTCCTCGAGATCGGCGACGCACGCAAAGAAGCCGGAGGATTCGAGGGACTCCCGGGCGCCGATCGGAACGGCCGCGTCGGCGAGCGCACGGCGGACGTGCCGCTCCTCGGCGACGTCGTACATACCGCAGTAGCCCGCGCCCGGGTGTGCGCTCACGAAGTCCGCGAGCACCCGTTGGAAATTGGTCACGCCGGCAGCCGACGAGATCTGGATGTCGTGCGCGTCGAGGTCGCAGCCGATGAGGTCAGCAAGCGCGCGAACGGCGGCCGCGTCGCTGTCGCCCTCGACGAGCACGAGGGTCGGGGCGGTTGCTGCCATTGTCGCGCCTGGCCGTGCCGTTCGCTGGCGGCTACCGGGGACGGCCGAAGAACAGCACGTAGCCATCCGCGTCCTCGAGCTCGAAACCGCGCAGACCGTCATGCGTGTCCTGGAGCGGCCGGGAGAGCTCGACCTGGCGTGAAGCGAGCTCGGCCGCAAGGGCATCGGGATCCGGAACATGGACGTAGGCGTCCCAGCGAGCCGCGGGCTCGCGTCTGCAGTTCGGCAGCGGATCGACACCGACGTCCTTCAGCAGGATCATCGCGCGCCCCCTCTGCACGATGCCGAAGAAGGGCTCGTCCTCCGGAGCCTGGAACGTGATCTCGAACCCGAGTCGGTCCCGGTAGAACGAGAGCGCCGAGGACGCGGCGGGCCGCACCTTCAGGTTCTCGAGAACCGTCCGGTATCGGGGCTCGAGCCACTTCTCGAGCGCGTCCGGATGATGCACGGTGACTCGAAACGTCCGACCGCTCTCCTCTCCGACGAAGATCCAACCCCGGCATCCGTCCTTCGCGCTCACGAAGGCGACCTGCTCCTTGACCCAGGGAAAGGGCCGCGTCGACCGCGTCCGCGGCTCGACCACCTTCCAGCCGTTCGATTCGAGGAGGCCGTGCGGCTCGAAGACCAACGCGAAGAGTCCCTCCGATCGGGGGTTCGACCGGGGGAAGTAGAAGTGGATCCACACCGCTTCGTTCCTGGATCCGTCGATGACACCGCCGAGAGTGATGGACTCTCCCTCCCCGGAGCTGCCGGTTTCCGGCTGGAAGCTGCCCGCGTGGATGCGGGTCGAGAGGAGCCCCAGGTCATCCGAGAAGGGGACGACCTCGGCGGCTGGCGCTCTTTCCCGAGAGGTGCGGTCGTCCGCCTGCGCCGGTGACGTCAGGAGTCCGCTCGCGATGACGAGGCTCTGGATCAGCTTCATCGAGTTCTCCGGGCGAGGCATCTGAGGCTCGATCGGGCGGCGTGCTGCGGAGGGTCTCTCCTAGGGCGTGATCTTCCCGTCCACCTGGAGGTCGTCGCCGGCGCCCGCCTTGACGGTGAGGATTCCCATCTGGTCCTTGCGGTCCGTGAAGATGAACCGACGGCCGTCGAGGTCGCCGGTAGCCGCGATGAGCAGCGAGGTCGTGCGTGCGCGCATTCCTGATGTTCCCATACCCCGGCCACGACGTGGACGGCTGACCCGGCGCAACCCGGTCGCCCCTACGGCTGCGGCGTGCGCGGGCGGGTGTAGGCGGGCACCCGCTCGGTCCTGGCGACGAACACGCCGTCGAGGAGCCTCGCCCAGGGGCCTTCGAGGAATTGCTTGTACCCGAGAAGGCGAGACGGTCGCCCGCTCAGCCGGGACAGCTCCGGCCCCGACAGGAAGGCGACACCGGCCTCGCTGCTGGCGAGTGCATCGGCCTCGACCGTGCCGGGTTGAGCCGGTTCGATCGTCTGGGTGGGTCCCCCCTGGAAGCCGTATGTCCCCTCCTTCGCGACGAAGGCGATGGCCTTGACGGCCCCTGGGCTCTCTCTCGCAATGAGGCTCCCCAGGGAGACGATGTCACGATACTCGGCGAGAAGAGCGTGGCGGCTCGCCGTCCAGATGATGCTCTTGGTCCGCTGAGGCATCGTCCGCATGATCGACGAGTAGTTCTGGTACATGAGCCGGTCCCGCTGGTTGGCGTAGTCCTTGGCGGGAAGGTCCAGAAGGCCGGCGTAGCTCGCGAGGAGTAGCCGTCGAGGGAGGTCGGTCTCCGGAGTTGCGAGGGTCGCATCGCAGACACAGCGAGACAGCATGGCCTTGAACCGCTCGTCGTACGGGTGGCTGGCGTCGAACCGCCACTGGTTGAGTCGCTGGATCTCGGCGGTGCACTCTTCGCGTCGGTCCGGGGGAAGGCCGGCCGTCAGATCGGCCGCCAGGGCAGTTTGCGAGTAGAGGTTCATGGCGCCGCCGACCTGACAGTCGATGCCGCTCAGCGTGACTTCCTGGGCCAGGGCCCTGTCATGAAGAAAGCGAGCAAGACCGTCCAGCTCCCTGGATGTGGCCCAGAGCCCTCCGATCGCATTCAGGAGGTCGCCGATCGAGGCGGAAGAGGAGGAGTACTTCCGCTTGAGCGCCTCGAAGTCGTAGAGCTGGCTCTCGAACACGACATGCGTGAACCCACAGCGAGCAATCAGCTCTCGAGCCAGGGCGGCCTTCAGCTCGATCGCGCTGGCCGTTCCATGCGAGGCCTCTCCCAGGAGAACGGTGGTGGCACCGCACGACAAGGCCACCGCCCGCTGAAGGTCGGAGCCGACTGCGGTCGAAGGGACTGGCGGAGGCTCGTCACCGCGGAGGACGCGGGCGTACAGAACGACGAGGAGCGCGACGACCGGGATCCTGGGTACCTGAGTCCTCGGGGAATGGCTGCGCTGCTGACCCCGGAGTCCGCGGGGCGCGGGGCGTGCCCGCCGCGAGCTTTCGGTGGACTGCGGTTCCATTCCCCATTCTCTCACGGTGGGATCGGGTGAATGGGCTCCGAGAGACGCCCGCCCGCCGTGGTAGCGTTCTCACGGACGGTCGAGGCCGGCAGTGGGGAGGTCCAGGAATGGCGCGCGTAGTCGTCGTCAAGAAGACAGGCGGCAAGGCGGCTGGAAAGCCAGTTGCCAGCCCGGCCGCCACGGTGAGGTCGAAGGCCCGAAAACCCGGTAAGCGCACGGCCGCGCAAGTCGTCCTGACGACGCTGCCTGCGGCGATGACGGGCCGGGCAAGCCCCGCGAAGGCCGCGGAGGGAGACGAGCCGGTCTTTGCCTACATCCGCAGCCTCCCCCAGCCGCAACGCGGCATCGCGGAGCGCGTCGACGCGCTGGCGGCCAGGACGCTGCCAGGCTTGCAGCGCTCCGTGAAATGGGGCATGGCGTTCTATGGCGTCGGCGACGGCTGGTGCTTCTCGTGCGGCGGCTTCGCGGGTCACGTGAAGCTCACGTTCGGGCGTGGCACGGGACTGAAGCCCGTTCCGCCGGTCACGCCGATAGGGATGGGGAAGGACTCGCGGGGTGTGGACCTCGAATCGGTCGACGACCTCGACGAAAGCCAGGCGGCGTCGTGGATGAAGCAAGCGACCGCCATCCCCGGCTTCGGCGGGAGAAAGCGATAGCCCCGGCCGGGTCGGGTCTACTCAGTCTCGCGAGGGCTTTCGCGGTCCTAAACGCACGACGGACCGACACCGTCGCGCGATTAGGCTCCAGCTCGCCTGCCGGCCGTCAACGACGACGTCGCGAGACCAGCGGTGCGGCACGGACGAAGTGACTCGCTGCCGCCTCTTCGAGCATCCATCGACCCATGGCTTCATACGAGACGGGCTGCCACGAGTTCGAGGCGCCGTCCCACTCCGCTGCGGCCACTGGCGGCTCGTGCGCACCGCGAGCGTTGAGGCCTGCCCGGACGAGGGTCCAGCGAAGCGACGACAGGGCGCCGCTGCCGAGGGCATCGACCACCGCCTGCTGTTCGGAGGCTCCGCGGCCTACAGTGCCGGGAAGCCAGGAAAAGTACCGCAAGGCCCTGCTTGCAGGCCTCCCGGGAAGCGAGGCGAGAAGCGTGTTGATCATCACGATGCGGTCGACGCCCGCCGACAGCATCGCGTCCTCGACGGTGGCCATGTTCGAAGAGAGGAGCGCTGTGGGATCATTGCTCGTCGAGGTGAGGCCGAGGGCCGTCAGGACGGAATCCGAGCCGGCAAAGGCATCCTCGAGGGCGGACCGATCCGCGAGGGAAGTCACGACCGCAACGCGGGAGCCGGCCGGAACATCGGTGATGCGTTCTGGGCGTGACCTGACAATGGCAGTGAATGGGATTCTCTCCGCCCGGCAGACCGTGAGGATGCCTTGACCCAGTCCGCCGGCGGCGCCGATTACAGCGACGTGACGTGGTAGTGGCCGCGATAGGCCATCCGTAGCTGACGTCTTCATGTTCCCGGTCCGCCCTCGTCTCACGCTTGACGGAGATTCGCATCGGGCAGACGTCGCGATAGCCATAGAAGATACGAGCCGATGACGGCGTCAACGGCGAAGCACCAGATGGGGTACCACTCTGGTACACCACTGTTCGTGATGAGCTGGCCATGCAGCAAGTCATACAGTCCGTGCAGTAGCCAGAATGCCCCGACGACCACCGCTGACCGTCGCACGCTGAGGAGAACGAAAGCGAGTCCGGCGACGACGTAGGGAAGACCGTAGGCCATCTCCTTGAGGCTCACGGCCGGCTCGCCTGCTCGAAGGGCGAAGGCCGCATAGAGGCTGGGCAGGGTGATCAGGCCCAGCGAATAGAACCACCGCTCGCCGCGTATGAACCGAGCGAGCACGACGGCAAGGACCCCAACCGCTGCACCGATGATGCCTTCGATCACGACCCACTCCTCACTCGAGACGCATGAGCGGATCATGGTACGTTAGCTGGTAGCTATTCGTCCTCGGCAACATGGAGGCACAGTTCTCGGGCGGGTTGCTCCACTCCGGTGACGTATTCCTGCACGGACCTCAGCCCATCCTTCAGGCCGCGATAATGGACGCGTTCGAGGCAGGCATGGAATGGGAGCCACGCGTACTCCGAGTGCTCCGACGGGTCGAGGCAGATGCGAGCGTCATGGACCTCAGCGGCGTAGACCCCGATGGCCTGCATTTCAGCGAAGCGTCGGTTGTAGATGAGGTAGGCGTGTTCACCCGCCCAGATCCGCTTGGGGCGAAGGCCGTATCCGAGAAGCAGCCGGCTGATCGCATCAGTGATCGATTCGCCGTCGCTGACCAGATTGCTGGGGATCTGCCAGAACCGACCGCCGTTGAAGTACCGTGCCGCCTTTTGGGGGGAGGTGTAGAGCAGGAGGAACTCGACGCCTTCCGTGCGCCGTCGGAACACCCAGACGTCAAAGACATTCGGCGATAGACGCATCGTTCCACCTGGACCGGGGGCAGATGACGCCGGATCTTACCGGGAAGCGAGGCCAGATCGGAGCAAGCCGCGCCTGGGGCGGCTGCTCGCGAGAACAGAAGCGCGCCCTCGGGCCCACGACCCTCGTCGCAGCGCAGCCCACGATTCGGCTCCCCTTGCATTCAGCCTTCACGCGCCCTATACTGAACCGAATGGTTCAGTATATGCGGGCCAGTCTCGATGCCTCGTTCGCCGCGCTCTCGGATGCCACCCGACGCGGCGTCCTGGAGCAGCTGGGACGTTCCGACGCTTCGATCACGGACCTTGCCGAGACCTTCCACATGACCCTCACGGGCATGAAGAAGCACGTCGGCGTCCTCGAGCAGTCCGGGCTCGTCACGACGGAGAAGCTCGGGCGCGTGCGGACCTGCAGGCTCGGCCCGCGCCGACTGGAGGAAGAGACGGAATGGCTCGAGAGGTACCGCCGGCTCTGGGACGCGCGCTTCGACGAGCTGGACAAGGTCGTCGAGGAGCTGAAACGAAAGGAGAAGGTCGATGGACGCAGGAAGAGAAAGTGAGGCTGCACCGATGAAGAACCGCACGACCGTGGAACGGAGGTCCGATCGTGAAGTCGTCGTCACGCGAACGTTCGACTGTCCGGCGCGCCTCCTGTTCGAGGCGTGGACCAAGCCCGAGCTGTTCAAGCAGTGGTGGGTGCCGAAGTCGATGGGCATGTTCCTGCGTTCCTGCGAGATGGACGTTCGTGTCGGGGGTGGGTACCGTCTGGTGTTCGGCGACGAGGCCTCGAGCCCTGCCGAGTTCTTCGGTCGGTATCTCGAAGTGGTACCGAGCTCGCGCCTCGTCTGGACCAATGAAGAAGGCGGTGACGGTGGCCCCGTCACCACGGTGACCTTCGAGGAAAACGGCGGCAAGACGCTGCTCGTCATGCACGAGCTCCATTCCTCGAAGGAAGCTCTCGACGCAGCCGGCACCGGTGCGGCGGAAGCGCTGAGCGAGACGTTCGAGCAGCTGGACGAGCTTCTCGTCGGCCTGGGCGCGAGCGCGGGACGGGCATGAGCTCGTCCATGACTGGACGTTCCCTGCCGCTCGCCGTCGCCCTCGCGGCGACCGTGGCCGCGCTCACCCTGCCGGCAACCGCCGAGGAGCGCACCCCTCAGGTGAGCCCGTACTCGCAGGTCACGCAGCGCGTCGGGCTCTCCGACGTCACGATCACGTTCAGCCGCCCCGGGGTGAAGGGCCGCAAGATCTGGGGCGACCTCGTGCCCCTGGGCAAGATCTGGCGCACGGGCGCGAACGAGGCGACGACGATCAGGTTCGAGGAGGACGTCCTCGTCGAAGGCAAGCCGGTCGCGGCGGGGACCTATGCGCTCTTCACCGTTCCCGGTGAGAAGACGTGGTGGCTCATCCTGAACAGGGACGCGAAGCAGTGGGGCGCGTACACGCACAAGGACGCGGACGACGTGCTCAAGGTGGACGTCACGCCGCGGGCGGCCGCCTCGCCCGAGGAATGGATGGCATTCCGCTTCAGCGATCTCTCGAACGACGGAGCGACGATCGTCCTCTCGTGGGAGAAGATCGAGGTCCCGTTCAAGCTCCGCAACAAGGTCGAGACGAACGTGACGATGTTCGCGCGCCTGCGCGACAGGATCGCGAAGGCCAAGCCGGACGAGTGGCAGCCCTACTCGGACGCGGCGACCTACTGCCTGAGCCAGAAGACGAACATGGAAGAGGGCATGAAGTGGATCGACAAGTCGCTCGCCATAAAGGCGACGGCGACGGGTCACTTCGTGAAGGCAATGTTCCTCGACGCGGCGGGGAAGACGAACGAGGGCCTCGCCGAGCTCCAGAAGGCTCTGAGGGTGGCGGGGCCGGACGACGACAAGGCGTTCCTCGACGAGATCAAGAACGCGATCCCGGAGTGGACGGGGCGGGCGAAGGGCTGATCGGGGTCGCCCTACGAAGCGATCGGGCCGGCGGGTCTCGCCGGCCCCTTCCCTTGCCGCTCTGCAACCTTGGATCGGCCCGGCCGTACCTAGGATCATGAACGACAGGCGCCTTCTATCGAGCTCGGTCCTCTGGGCCTCCGCGATCATCGCCTCCGCGATCACGGGCGCGCCCGCGGTCCTCACGCTCGTTCTGCTGCCCGCGCTCGCGGCGTCGGCCCTCCTGGTGGCCGCGCCGCGTCCGAGAATGGAAGCCTGCTCGAGGCCATAGCACAGGAATGAGATCTGACCGCAACGTCCGGTGACCCCGCCGCGGGCCGGTGGCCCGACTCTCCGGAGAAGCCGCCGCGGTTCAGCGGCTCGAGAAGCGTAGCTCCGGGCGTCAGCGGCGAGCGAAGCACGTCAGCCGCAGGCCGTTGTCAGGCCATGGTTCAGAGACGCCCTGCCGTAGTGGCGACGGTCCTGCCCGCGCGGCGGGACGAGACTCGTGGGTACTCGGCTCGTTCGACGACCTCGACGAAGGCGAGGTCGCGTCGCGGACGAAGCAAGCTGCGGTCGTCCCCGGGTTCGGCGGGAAGAGGAAATGGCGCGGCGGCTGTCATGGTCCTCAGCCGTCGTGGCATCGGCTCGGTCAGCTATGCGTCATCGAACGCCCTTTCGAGCGCCGCCACCTCGAGCTTGACCATCTTCATCATCGCTTCCATCACAGCCTGCACCTTCTTCTTGTCCTTGTCACCGATGAGCTCCATGAAGCGTCTCGGAACGATCTGCCACGTGACGCCGAACTGATCCGTGATCCATCCACACTGCGATGGGGTTGCACCGGCGCTGACGAGCTTGTTCCAGTACTCGTCAACTTCCTCCTGGTCCCTGCAGTCGACGAAGAGCGAGAAGCCCTCGGAGAACTTGAAGTACGGGCCGCCGTTGTAGCCCATGAAGGACTGACCGCCGATGACGAATTCGGCGGACGTGATCGGGCCGTCCTTGCCGGTGCGAGCGACCTTCTTGATCTCGGACTCCGGGAACGTGGCGGTGTAGAACGAGATGGCAGCTTCGAGCTGGTCGTTGAACATCAGAAACGGCGTCACTTTGGTCATCCGTGTGTCTCCTCTGATCTCGACTTCCGTCGAACCCCTTGCGTCCGCCGTGCGCCGTTGCACTTCCAGGTTGAATCTAAGCAGTCGTTCCCGATGCCTCAACGCATGAGGGTCCGTCGTAGTTGGTCAAGGTGGCGCACTTCATGGTCCGCGATGCGTCTAGCGTAGATGAGCACAGTGGCGTCCCTCCCCAATGCCGTGCCCGTAAACGTTGCTCGGCGAGACCAGCCGGTCATGTCAAGCCTGCTCAACGTGTCGAGCATTGCCGTCCTGGCGTCCGTCAGTGCTTGCAAGGAGACACCAAAGTCCTGATCGAGATAGGCAGTCTTCTTGATCCAACTCCGAGGTGACACGTATCGAATCGTCGGGTGGTCCTCCTGGATCATCCGGTCGATGCTGCGCCCCCACACTTCCGCGCAGGCTCGTAGGTGCGCAACGATGTCTCGGGCAGACCAGGCGTCTGCCTGTGGCTGGCGGTGAAGCTGCCAATCGTTGATCCCACGAGCGATCCGGGCAATCTGCTTTGGCGTGCTTGCCAACATCTCAAGAACCAGCTCGATCTCGGGCCCCTTTCCGCCTGTGGGATTGGGCATGGCCGTGTTCCTCGCTTCTCTACTCAATCTGGCTAACCCCTAGCGTCAGCGGCGGGCGGCGACGTGAGCGTAGCGAACAGAGCCGCACGTCCGCTGCACGCTGTTGTTAGGCGGCTATGCGGGAAGCCACTTCCACCAAGGTGGTGGATCTGTGTTGCGCTTGCGTGCTTGGTTATAGGCATAGGCCGGTTGCGTCTGATGGCGTCCATATTCATGCGTGTCGATATTCTTGTGAAAGCGAAGCCAGTCCATAAGGGGCCAGAAGCTGAAACCATCGACCACGAAATATACCTCGCCATGCCGTCGCACGAGCGCAAGCAGGCGTTGCTCCTCACCCTGCTTCAGTAGTGTCAATCCGATATCGGCCACTGCGGGTGTTGTGCGCTGTTCGAGAAGTGCCAGGGCGGAATCGAAGGCCGTATCACTGTGGTGCTCGGACGCCGCATAGAGTAGCTGGGTCCTTGTAAGTCGGTACTGGTACGAGTCGGGTCGCATGGCGACACTGAGTTCTTCAAGCATTTCCGTAACGCGCTCGAGGTCGACCGGCATATCCATGCGACGCAGGGCAATCGCAGCAGCTATTGCGCATGCCGCGGCACGGCCCCAGGTGTCTGCGCCATCAGAATCCACAAAGATAGGAATGTTAGCCACACCCCGTGGTCCCTCTGCCCGAGCCTGGGAAAAAGTAGTGAGTCGGCCTCGCAAGTATTTATAGAGGAGAGGTGCGGTAGCCCGGACATATGACAGGCCGAGAGCCTCGATCGCATATGGGTGGAGGCTCCGAAAGCGCTTCTTGATGAATAGTGCGATCTGCTCGCCAAGATGGAGATAGTTGTCCCGCGGAAGACTGAACCGAAGGGCCACGGCCTTGTCGGCGTTCGAGGCGTTGAGGACTTCACGGTAGGGAGCAGTGTCTTCGAAGCGCATGAGAAGGTTCCTGAGCCGCCTAACCCTTGGCCCTCACCGGCGAGCGAAGCGAGTCCGGTGCAGGCGGTTGTTGGGCGGTGCTCGCGAATGGGTCGTCTCTGGATCTCTTTTTGAGCGTGTTCATATGACGACGATGCAAGAAAAGCCGTTACGCTGTGTCGGGGTGTATGGGCGGATAGGGATACTCGATAAACATGGCCGTAAGCAGCCGGCGGAAGGATGGATAGAGGGGCTGAATTAGGGCCTGAACTCCCTCTCTCGTAGTCATCGAGTCTACCGTGAGGCTTATCAGGTGCTCATGGTCGAGCCAGACAACCGGATTGTCGTTGTCTCCGGAGCGCGCTAGGAGATCGAGGCAGCATGGGCCCCAACCGTCGCCGTATTCACCAAATGGGAGAAGGCCCGCGTATAGGAGTGGAGACCATGCCATTGCCTCGTCAGTGAATGCTTTGAACGGCCGATCTATAGGGGTGGCAGGCATCATGATCGTATGATCGTCAGAACCGAGCTGATCGAAGAGATGATGATGGCCAAGCAAGAACGCTTTCAGTAGAGAGGGGAGCGCCACACCGAGCGTCTCCTCAATAGGCGGTACATCGACTTCTGACACAGTTGACGGTAGCAGTCGCCATTTGACCCAGCCATCGGTACCTATTGGCCCCGCCTGCATCGCTGGAGGGACGCCACCGTCTTCGGGTGACTCCTGTGCGGGGAGGAAGGTGGAATACCGATCGTAGAGGGACTCGAGGAGGTTATTGACAAATGTAATCTCGTCTCGGAGCGTTGTCATCTGATGACGATCCTAGCGCCGCCCAACCCATGGCATCAGCGGCGCGCGAAGCGCGTCCGCTGCAGGCGGT
>CAYLNK010000059.1:0-25660 GCA_964384675.1 uncultured Holophagales bacterium
GTCGCCGGGGACCTGCAGAGGGTCGCCGCGAGCGGGCCGTCCGTCGCGTCTCTCGGCCCGATCCTCGCCCGCGTAGGCGGGTCCGCCGGCCCGCTGGCCGGCGCCGCCCTCGCTGCCGCCGCGGCCCTGAAGCTCGTGAGTGACGAGGTCGCCCGGCAGATCACGAAGGCCAGCGAGTTCAACGAGAAGCTGTCCCAGCAGAAGGCCATCCTCGACCGGAACACGGTCGCACTCGCCGCAGCCGCTCGGGGACAGATCGGTTACGGCGCGAGCCTGGACGAGACCGTGAAGAACCTCGACCGCCTCACCGTCTCCCACGGGCGGAACACGCTCGCCATCGAGGCGATGGCGAAGGCCGCCGGTGTCACGGCCCCGGGCGGACTCACCGCGATGCGCGACCAGATATTGAACCTCGATGCCGTGGCCGGCGCCGCGTTCGTCCGGATGGGCGACGCCGCCGTCCTCTGGGCGAAGCAGAACGAGGGGGCGCTCCGGGCCGCTCAGGAGCAGGCCCGCATCACGGGCGAGGTCCTCCCGGCGAACATCGAAAAGGCGATCGCGGCCCTCGACCGCCAGAAGGCCGCGAACGAGGGGCTCAAGAAGTCGATCGACGAGCTCAACAAGGCGTACTCCTTCGACCTGGAGATCGCCGAGAAGCGGATCAACTCGCTCCGCGAGGTCGCCAAGGCTCAGGAGGAGTCGCTTGCGAGCCTCAAGAGGCAGGTGCAGGCCGAAAAGGAGTCGATCGCGTCCGCTCAGGCGTCGGCCGATGCGGCGCGCCGGAACGCCGACGCGCAGATGCGCGCTCTGAACGCGGAGAACGTGGGGCTCGAGGAGTACTCCCGGCGGAAGAAGGCGATCTACGACGAGATGTACCGCGTGGTCGACCAGGAGGCGAAGGCCGAGGAGCAGGCCCGCGCCCGCCTGGCGAAGGCGTCGACGGACGAGGACGCCGCCCTGCAGAAGCACATCGGGACCCTCCAGGAGGAGGCGGACGCGCGCGGGAAGATCGCTCCGCAGGTCGAGGAGCAGGTCCAGAGCATGCAATGGCTCGCCGACGCGATCAACGCCGGGACCGCCGCGGTCGAGAAGCACGGTGAAGCCACCGCCGCCGCCGTCGATCACGTCGCCCGGCTGAAGGAGATGCAGGCCGAGGCGGGCGATACGTTCCACGACGGCGCGGGGAAGATCCACGACATGACGTTGGGCGTCGATGCGCTGACCGAGGCCCTCGAGAGGCTCTCGCAGTAGCCGCCCGGTGAAGGACGGCACCGCGCCCCTCGATGTCGGGGAGCACGTAGGGCTCGCGCTCCACATCGAGCGCCGGTACTTCGGCGACGACCCGGGGAACCTCGAGGGGGAGGCCCTCCTCGGGCTCGTCGAGGCCGGCCGCGCCTACGACCCGGGCCGCGGCGTGCCGTTCGCCGGGTTCGCCGGTCAGGTGATCGCATTCCGGCTCCTGGCCGCCGTCCGACGGGAGCGAGCTCGCGTCCTCACGGCTCCGCTGAACCCCGAGGACGCGGACGGGAACGAGCGGGAGAGGCCCGAGGCGGCCGTCGAGACGGACCCGGGCGCCGAGGTCCTGGCGCGCCAGCTCCGGGCCGCCGTGGCCGCTCTGCCGGCCCGGGAGCGGAACGTCGTCGTCCTTCGCTTCTGGCGGGGCGCGACGCTCGACCAGGTCGCCGAGGTTCTGGGGCTGTCCCGTCAGAGAGTCGCCCAGGTGGAGGCACAGGCGTTGCGACGGCTCCGGAAGGCCACGTGTGGTCCGCGGCCCCGGGCCGCGCGGTAGAGGGGGAGAGGCACATGGGATCCAGCGTTCCGGCCGTTCGCGCACGGGAGAGCCACATGGAGCTCTTCGTCCTCCTGGCGGCCCTCGGGGCGGGGATCGCCCTGCTCGTCCTCTACGGCCGCCTCCGGGACGAGCGCTCGAGGACCGCCGCCCAGCTCGCCGAGATCGTCGCCCGGCCTGCTCCGCCGCGGCCGACACCGGCCCCGCGCGCCGACCGGGCGAAGTTCGAGGCGATCCGACGCGTCGCGGTCGAGACGCGGACCGTCTGCCAGATGAGGACCGTCACCTATCGCCGGCTCGTGGAGCTGCTCGAGCGATGGATGACGGAGATGAACCTGGCGCGCCCGACGATCGACTCGAAGAACCCGGCCGAGCTCCAGGTCTTCAACCGGTACGTCGATGCCGTGAACGTCTACGGGCAGGCACAGCGGTTCTGGCGCCTCTACATCGACTCGCCCGGGCCGAACCTCACGCTCGCCGCGGGAGGCGCGTACGAGAAGGCCGCGGCGAGCTACGGGATCGCCTCGACGCCGACCGAAGACCCCGGGACGGTACGGATCCCGGCCGACTCGTTCGCCGTGATCCTGAAGGCCGCTGCCGTGAAGGTCGACCTGGCGCTCCGGCCGTAGTGAAGGACCTGCGACCGGAACGCCGACCTGTTCGGGCTCGGATCGCTTGGCTTCGGGGGGGCCATGTCTGTCACGGTGACCGGACAACAGGTTAGGAGGGGCGCTGCTCCGTCCGATGAGGAGGTTGAATTATGACGACCCGAAACGAGGAACTCAGCCAGCTACACGACAAGGGCCAGACGGACGCCTCGAAGGGGCAGCACGATCCGCCCCATCGCGACCCGGGGGGGATCGACCGACTCATCTACGGCGACCGGCTGATCGACGAGCTGAAAGAGGACAACGCCGCTTACGAGAGCGGTCAATCACACCACGAGAGCCAGACGAAGTAACCCGGCCGGAGGCGCCGACAGCGGCAACAGTGCAGCGACCCTCGACACGCGCCGCGACGGGCCACGTGGACTGCTACGCGGTACCTCCGTGGAACCGCGTAGCGAGCAGCCTCCCACCCTCGCGGAGATCGGCGTCACGAAGAAGGAATCCGCCCGCTGGCAGGCCATCGCCGCCGTTCGTGGCTGCTCAGAGCACTCAGAACGACGCTGTCATGATGGGTCACGTGGCGGGCACTGACGAACCCCCGGAGCTGAGTGAAATCCTGGAGAGGTTCGTTCGAGGCCTTCCTGGGGTGGAGTGGGTTGACGACCTGCCCTTATCGGATCCGCTCGTTCAGGACGGGGTCGAACGGGTCGACTTCCTCCTAGAGAACCGCCGTTACCTCTGTGAATTGAAGTCTCTACAGCGCGATGCTGCACGAAAGATCGACCCGATCCTCGAACCGTTGAAGGCGAGGCCTGATTGGCCGCAGTTCTTCGGAGCATGGTCCATTCAGAACGTCCTCCGGCAATTCCAGGACGGACCGAGCATCCTCCGGGAGCTCGAGCGCCGGGTCCTCTCGGTCGTGGACAACGACGTGCGAAAGGCAAACAGGCAGATAGCGAGCACCAAAGACGCCATCGGCTCCGAAAACGCCGAGGGCCTCCTGATCGTCGCGAATGACGGCGTTGATATCCTCTCCCCCATCGCCGTCGCCACCAGAATCGAAGCTGTCTTACGCCAACGGCGAGAAGACGGCAGGCCTCGCCACCGGCACGTTCAGTCCGCGGTGGTCCTCACAATCAGTCACTTGGTTCCGCTCACCGGACCGGACCCGAGGGGTGATCCGGGAGCCTTGCCGATCTGCATTCTGGAGAACAGCTTGGTGCCGCCCTCCGCTGCGTGTCGAGAGGCTGTGACGGCGCTTCTGGCGGCTTGGGGGAAGGCAACAGGGAAACCGGTTCTGGCTGTGCCGAAGGGCGCGAGAGTACCCCCCGTGTTCTCCGTGGCGGACTTCATGGCCGCACAAGGGCCACAGAAGCAGAGTGACGTATGGGTTCACCAATACAAAGGCAACCGCGCTCTCTCGCCGCTCTCTGATGAGGAGTTGTTTTCCTACGGGCGAAGCGCATACCTGCGCAACCTGTCAGTCTCGGAGGATGGCCGCATCGGTGCGTCGGCGGACGTGGATGGCATGAAGGAGTTCACGTGGTTCCTTGAAGAGATTCGGATTCGAGCGATTCCGCTCCAAGTCTGGGGGCCGAAGGTCTCAGGGCGCTCGGCGCACCCCGCCGGCGAACAACCCGAGTAGGGCTGGATATACCTGGCTCATCCGGTAGGAAGCGACCGACGCGGCCGGCCGGCCGCCGCCCTCCTGAAGGACTGCCCCGAGGCCCAGGAGCGGGGTTGGCCCCTCTCTTCGAACATGTCCCCGGGTGGGACCCCGAAAAGGCCCCTGGGCCGGACGGGTATTACGCACACCCGTCACCCGCGCGACACCCCAGCGTCCCCGGAAGCGGTACGTATCTACGTCAACATGTCGAATCGGATCGCATCCTGTACGTTCAGGGCTCCGAAGCATATTCCCACGCGGCTCGTGTATCTACTCGAATTAACATAATACCCGTTATCAGACGTATTTTGTATGCACGAAAACAGCGACGATTAGCTCTGCTTCCGGTATCTACGGTAGAAACCGTCAGAGGCCTTCGGAAAGCGGCACTTACGCCATGGCCGTAGATACTGAACACCGCGTAATACCACGACATCTCTCTTGCCGCAGCCAGCATTCACGTAGATACTTACGTGCATGAGCAAGCCCGACGCACCGAAGCGCCCGCGAGGCCGCCCCCGGACCCGCCCGCTCCCGGATCCCTCCGTGCCGAAGCGCCCCCCTGGCCGGCCAGCGGGCACCGGTCGCTACGGCGTCACGCTCGCCGCGATCCGCGTCACGGAGGAAGAGCGGGACCAGCTCCGCCAGGCCTCGAGCGATCTGGGCATCAGCGTCTCCGAGCTCGTCCGCGTCGGCGCCCTCAGGTACGCCGCCGACCTCCGACGCGACCGCGCCCGGATCGAGGCCGCCCGCTATTGACCTCGATCGACCTCGACCGGATCGAGGAGCTGGCCACGAGGCCGGCGCACGTGTGGAGCGAGGAAGACGCCGCGTCGTCCTGGAGCTCGTCCGCGAGGCCCGCGAGCGCCGCGCCGTCGAACTGGACCCCGGGCGCGCCGCTGAGGCCGGAGGTTTCGGTCAGGCCTGACCGAAAGGGGCGAGCGGCAGCCACCCCCCGCCCCCTGATGCGTGATGCACCCCATAGGGGCGCGCATCAGCGCATCACCTGCATCACCGGGGTCGGGGTCCGTCACCCTTCGCCGCCCCCCCGGGGAGCCGTTCCTGACGCCCCGTCATCGTCGAGCGTCCGCGGACATGTAAAGACAAATCCATTCCGCGCCGAGGAGCCCTGGACCCGCACCGTTACGCATGGGCGCGCGCCACACGTCACGTATCAAGAAAGCTAAAGATTAGTCTTGACGCTCATGCTCTCCGGCCCTACCTTGATCCCGTGAGCAACGCCCCCGCCTCCGACGTCGCCGTCTACGTCCGTGTCTCTTCCCGGAAGCAGGACACGGCGAGCCAGGAGCCGGAGCTCAAACGGTGGGTCGAGTCGAACGGCGCCGAGGCGCATTGGTACCGCGACAAGTTCACCGGCAAGACGATGGACCGGCCCGGCTTCTCGAAGCTCCTGGCCGACGTTCGTACCGGGAAGGTCCGCACCGTCGTGATCTGGAGGCTCGATCGCCTCGGCCGCACCGCCGCCGGCCTGACCGAGCTCTTCGCCGAGCTGTACGCCCGGAAGGTGAACCTCGTGAGCCTGAAGGACGGGCTCGACCTGCGGACCCCCGCCGGCCGCCTCATGGCGAACGTCCTCGCCTCGGTGGCGAGCTTCGAAACCGAGGTTAGGGCCGAGCGGGTCCTCGCCGGCCTCGAAGTGGCTCGCGCGAACGGCGTCCGGCTCGGCCGCCCCGAAGGGATCCGGACCCGTATCAAGGTCACTCCCGAACAGGTCGTCCAGGTCCGCCGCCTGAAGGCCGAAGGCCAGGGCGTGACATCGATCGCACGGGCGACGGGCCTCTCCAGGCCGACTGTCTATTCCGTCCTTTGACCCGGGACCTTCTGCGGAAATCGTGCGGCAACTCTCCGGAAATGCAATTCCACTTCGTAGTAAAAAGTCTCTCCATGTAGGTGGCTTACGCCGACGGCATCGGACATTTCGTGGAAACGGACGTGGCATTTTCGGGACACGAAACCTAGACTTCGCGCGTGATTCGGTACGAGAAGCCTCATCGCTGGATAGCGTATGACGCAGCGGCCCTTCTACAGGAGTTGACCGAGGCGAAGGCCGCCATTCTGGCCCTCAGCGCCGTGCCATATCAGCGCGACTGGGTCGAAGCTCTTCAGGCGCAACAGTTGAAGAGAGAAGTGGCGGGGACGTCTCGAATCGAGGGCGCTGAGTTTACCGACCGTGAACTCGACGCCGCTATGCGCGAAACACCCGAACAACTGCGGACAAGATCCCAGCGTCAAGCGAGTGCAGCGGCCACTACGTACCGGTGGCTCGGCACCATCGAGCGCGACCGGCCGATCGATGCTTCGATAATCCTGGGCATTCACCGAAACATGGTGCACGGAGCCGATGACGACCACTGCCCGCCTGGTCGTCTTCGGCAGCGGGACGAGAACGTGAATTTCGGAGTGCCACGGCACCGCGGCGTCGAAGGCGGCCCTGAGTGTGAGGCAGCATTCAACGAGCTCGTTCGGGCACTGCAAACAGAGTTTTCTCGGTATGACCCTCTCGTTCAAGCGTTAGCAGCTCACTACCACCTAGCGGCAATGCACCCGTTTCTGGATGGAAACGGTCGGACGGCTCGCGCTCTCGAAGCGCTCCTCTTGGCGCGTGCGGGACTACGAGATAGCTGCTTCATCGCGATGTCGAACTACTACTACGAGGAGAAGGCGAAGTACCTTGACGCGCTTTCCGCCGTTCGCGCCGATGGGAGTCACGATCTAACCCCGTTCCTGAAGTTCTGCCTCCGAGGCATCGCGACTCAGGCTGGCTGGGCATTGAGAGAAGTCCACCACCAAGTGTCTAAGACTCTCTACAAGAATCTGATGTTCGAGTTGTTCGGTCGTCTCAAGTCACCGAAGCGAAGGGTGATGGCGAAGCGACAGGTCAAGCTGCTCGAAACGCTCCTGCCGAAGGAGGAGATGGACCTCGACCAACTGGTGGAAGAGACCACGGCGAATTACTCGGGGCTCAGAACTCCAAGGAAGGCCGTGATCCGAGACCTGAACGAACTCATCGCGCTTGGCGCCATACGTGCCGAGAAGACCGGCACTCGCAGTTACAAGATCGCCGTTCGTCTCGCGTGGCCGACCGAGACCACGGAATCCGACTTCATGACCCGAGTCAAAGAGCTTCCGAAGGCGAAGACCCGGATGCTGCTCTCCTAGCCGTGCCCCTCTACCAGAACGCCGCCGGACACTGGGTCATGCGGTACTACCGCGACGGCTCGAAGCGCGGCGCGCGGGTTCAGGAGACCCTCGAGGAGGGGACGACGCACGCCGAGGCGAAGCGCGCCTATCGGAAGCGCCTCGCGGAAGCAGGGGAGCGGTCCGGGAAGACTCTTCGCCGGCCGACCTTCGAACGTCTCGCGGAAGCGTGGACCGAGGACCACCTCCCGACGCTCCGCTCTGAGGCGAGCCGCGGCGACGCCGAACGGATCCTCGAGGTCCTCGTCGAGGAGTTTGGGCCGCAGCTCGTCCCCCGCCTCACCTCGCGCGAGGTCGAGCGCTTCCGTCAGAAGCAGCTCCGCGCCGGCCTCCAGCCCGCCACGGTCAACCGGCAGATGTCGGTCTTCTCGTCCGTCATCTCCCGCGCGGTCGAGTGGGGCCTCCTCGAACGACACCCGATCCCCCGAGGCGCCGTGAAGAAGCTGAAGGAGCCGAAGGGCCGGCTCGATTTCTTCACGCGCGAGGAATGGGCTCTCTTCCTGTCGGTCCTCGACGATGAGACGACCTTCGACCGCCATCAGGCGAAGGTCCGCCGCCTCGGGCCGGTGAAGCAGGGGAGAGGCGCACCGGAGGCGCGACGCTACGGTGGCGGCCGCCGGCCGGACTCCGCTGCGACCCGGGCTTACCTGGCGCGCCTCAGGGCCACGCTCCCGGTCTTCCGGATGCTCCTCGCCACGGCGAGCCGGCTCTCGGAGGTCCTCGGTCTGAAGTGGCGTGACGTTGACCTCCGGGCGGGCTCGATCGTGATCCATCAAGGGAAGACCGGCGAGGAGAAGACCCTCACGCTCTCGGGTCCGATCCGCGAGGTCCTGGCCAGCGTCCCGAGGGGCACACCCGACGCTCTCGTCTTCCAGACACCCGAGGGCAGGGCGTGGCAGAAGATGACGATACAACGGGCCTTCGCGACGATCCGGGACCTCGCCAAGCTCCGAGCGGAGCTGACCGTCCACACCATCCGGCACACCGCCGCCTCGTGGCTCGCCATGGACGGGCGGCCGCTCTTGGAGATTCAGAAGATCCTCGGGCACAAAACGCCTGCTATGGTCCTCCGGTACGCCCACCTCCAGCCGGAGCACTTTCGGGAGGCGCTCGACGCCCTCGGAACGGCGAGGCTAGAAAAGAAGGCGCCTGCGGTCCCGGGGTCGTCCTCGGGCTCCTGAAGCCCCGAAATCCGGCGCCATTTGGGCGCCACTTCGAACGAAAAGGCCCTCCGGCGAGGAGGGCCCAACTCATTGACTGGTAACTGGTAGCGCGTACGGGACTCGAACCCGTGTTACCGCCGTGAGAGGGCGGCGTCCTGGACCGCTAGACGAACGCGCCGTGAGCTTCCCTGGCCTCGCGACGGGAGGGGATCCCGCGCGAGGGAGGCGGAATCTAGCATGGGCTCCGGACGGCCGACAAGACCCGCCCGGAGGCCCCCTCACTCCGCCCGCGCGGCCCAGCGGGCGATCTCCGGCAGGGTCGGCCGCTTGCCGTACATCAGGATCCCGACCCGGTAGATCCGGCCCGCCACCCAGGCCATCAGCCAGATCGCGAGGCTGGTGAGGACCACCGAGAGCGCGATCTGCCAGGCGGGCGGCGTCTGTACCGAGATCCGCATGAACATCATCAGCGGCGCCGTGAACGGAAAGAGGGAGAGCGTGACGGCGAGGGGGCCGCTCGGGTTGTTGAAGACCAGGAACCACGTCATCGACGTGAAGACGAGCAGCATCGACGGGATCATCACGAACTGCTGCGCCTCCTGCTCGGTGTTGAACGGCGCGGCGAGCGCGGCGTAGAGCGAGGCGTACAGGAAGTACCCGAGGAGGAAGAAGAGCACGAACGCGCCGATGGTGGCGAGCGGGATGGGGGGAACGGACTCCATCCCCGACAGACCCATCACTCCCATCAGCCCGGGCAGCGAGAGGTTGAGCGCGATCAGTCCCCAGATCGAGTACTGGGTCAGACCCACGAGACCGATGCCGATGATCTTCCCGAGCATCAGGTGGGTGGGCCGCACCGAGGAGACGATCACCTCCACGATCCGGTTGTTCTTCTCCTCCAGCACGCCCCGCATCACGAAGGCGCCGTAGAAGAAGATCGAGAAGTAGATCAGGAAGAAGAAGATCCCGGAGACGGCCAGGTTGAAGCCGAAGTCCTTCGACGACTCCGGGCTCTCCTTGTCGGTCGCTTCGTGCGGGTCGAGGTCGACCCGGACCCGCGCGGCGTCGTACAGCCTCGGGTCGACGCCCCGGTCCTTCAGGCGCTCCTTGGTGACGGCCCTGGAGAGGAGCGTCGCGAGGAGGTTGCGGGTGATGACGTCCGCCTTCACCGACGGCGCGCGCCATTCGGCGGCGCCGGTCTCGAGCGTCTTGGCGTCGAGCACGATGTACGCCTTCAGCTTCCCCGCCTGAACCTCGGCGTTCAGCCGGGACCTCGTCGCGCCGAGCGTCTCGGCCGTGGCGTCGACCTTCAGCAGCTCCACGCGGCTCTTCCCGCGCTTCGCCTCGGCCTTCGGGTCTTCCTTCTTCGTGGGGGCGTCTTCGTCCAGGTCCTCGGCGGCCGCCTTCTGCTGCTCGAAGAGGAGAGGCTCGTAGAGGCGGCCCGAGACGTCGACCACGGCGATCTTCCCGCTCGACACGACCGTCTTGGCGAGGACGACCTGGAGGTAGATGAAGCTGAGCGCGATCGTGGGGATCAGGAGCGTCGAGATCCAGAACGCCTTCGCGGTGATCTGCTGGAGGTACTCGCGCCTGATGATCGCGAGGAGCTTGGGCGGGAATCTCAACGGAGGTCCTCCGCGGTGGGGGCGCGCAGCCCCGATTCCTCCACGGCCTTCAGGAAGATCTTCTCCAGCTCCGGCCGCGGGACGACGGGCGCCGGCAGCGGCACGCGCCCCTCGTACTGGTCCTGGATGTCCGACACCCGGCCGTCCAGGAGCTTCCTGGAGCGATACAGGAGCGCGATCCGGTCGCAGAGCCGCTCGGCCTGCTCGAGGACGTGGGTCGAGAAGATGACGGTCTTCCCCTGCCGCTTGAACTCGGTGAGGAAGTCCTTCACCAGGATGACGTTGATCGGGTCGAGGCCCGAGAACGGCTCGTCCAGGATGAGGATCTCCGGGTCGTGGACGATCGTCCCGAGGAACTGCACCTTCTGCTGCATCCCCTTCGACAGCTCCTCGGTCTTCTTGCCCAGCCAGGGCCGCAGGTCCATCGAGTCGATCCACGGGGAGAGCCGCGCCAGCGCGGCCTCTCGCGGCACGCTCTTGATGGCCGCGAAGAAGAGGAGCTGGTCGATCACCTTCATCTTCCGGTAGAGCCCCCGCTCCTCCGGGAGGTAGCCGATCCGCTCCTGGAGCGCTTCGGACATCTCCTCTCCCAGCACGCGTATGGAGCCCTCGTCCGGCTTCGTGATGTTCATGATCATCCGGATCGTCGTGGTCTTCCCGGCTCCGTTGGGGCCGAGCAGCCCGAACGTGACGCCGCGGGGGATGACGAGGTCGAGCCGGTCGACGGCGGTGAACTTGCCGTAGCGCTTCAGGACGCCGGAGAGAGAGATGGCCGCTTCGGTCGAGATGGGGGCCTCCTCGCGGGGAGAAATACGCAGAGCGAGGCCGAGAGTTTAAGGGCGGCGGCGCCGCGCTTGAAATCCGGGGCCGTCTTCGCTACATTCCGCCTCCCTGACGCGGTACCCGCGTGCGCCCATAGCTCAACTGGATCAGAGCGTTTGACTACGGATCAAAAGGTTGGGGGTTCGAGTCCTCCTGGGCGCACCACTCACCCGACGGGCAACGTGAACCGGAGCGTCGCGCCTCCGCCCACCGGGCTCTCGGCACGGATGCGTCCCCCCTGCGCCTCCACGGCGAGCCGGCAGAAGAGGAGTCCGAGGCCGCTCCCGCGACCGCTCTGACGCCCGGTCACGAACTTCTCGAAGAGGCGGGCGCGCACCTCCTCCGGGATCCCCGGACCGTCGTCCTCGACCGTGACCGCCAGCATCCCGGCCTGCTCGGGACAGCGCACCGCGCGCACACGGATCGTGCCGCCCGAGGGCGTGAACTTGATGGCGTTGCCGACCAGGTTCTGGAGCACCCGCGCCAGGAGGGCCCGGTCCGCGAGCGCGTCGGCCAGGTCGACCGGAACCTCGTTCCGGAGCGTCACCCCCTGGGCGTGGGCCAGCGGGCGCTGGAGCTCCTGGACCTCCTCGGCCAGCGGCGCGAGCGGCACCGGCTCGAGGGAGAGCGGCATCGCTCCCTCCTCGAGGCGGCTCACGTCGAGGATGGCGTCGACCATGGTCAGGAGCTTCCTGCCGCCGCGCCGGGCCACCTGGAGCATCGCCCGCGGGGCATCGGGGGCCGACGGCTCGAAGGACCGCTCGATGAGGTCGAGCGCGGCGGTGATCGAGGTGAGCGGGTTGCGAAGGTCGTGCACCAGCGTGTGGGTGAGGTCGTCACGCATCCGCTCCACGGACTTCCGCGCGGTGATGTCCTCGGCGATGCCCGCCACACGGAAGACGCGGCCCTCTTCGTCGGCGATGGGGGAGGTGCGCGAGCGGATCCAGCGGATCTCGCCGTCGGGCCGGACGATCCGGTATTCGACGTCGTAGCCCTCGGCCTGGCGTGCCACGGCGGCGACCAGCATCGGCCGGTCCTCGGGGTGGACGGTGGTGAGGAACTCCTCCAGGCTCGACGTCCGCGGGCGCCCCCAGATCCGCTCGTACGCGGGGCTGATGTAGAGGATGGACGGCGGGTCGGGCGTCCGGATGAAGAAGGCGGCGTCGATGTTCTCGGCGAGCTGCCGGAAGCGCTCCTCGCTCTCGCGGAGCGCGGCCTGGAACGCCTCCTCCTCGGACACGTCCTGCGAGAAGCCGATGACGAACGGCTGCCCGTCCGGATCGTCGCGCAGGACGTTCCGGTAGCGCCAGGTCCTCCGCTCCCCCTTGGCGTCGAGGACGACGAGCCGGCCGGCCGCTTCGCGTTCCCGTCCGATCAGGCTCAGGTACCGCTCGAACGCGGGCTGCACCTCGGGAGGCAGGAACTCCTGGAGGCGGCGCCCCTCGATCTCCTGACGCGGGCGGCCGAGGGCCCGCGCGGCCGCCGGATTCACCGAGAGGAGCGTGCCCCCGAGGTCGTGGGTGCACAGGAGGCCGAGGCTCTGCTCGAAGAGGTCGCGGTAGCGCGATTCGCTTCGCTCGGCCTGGCGCTGGGCGCGGGTCCGCTCCGCCAGCTCGTCGCGCACCGCGGCCTCGAGCCGCTCGGCGGTCTCTCTGGCCGTCCTCTCGTTGGCGAAGAGGTGGGCGTTGTCGAGCGCGATCGAGGCGAGCTGGGCGAAGCTGACGAGGCGGCGCCGCTCTTCCTCCCCGAACCCGAGGTTCGACGGGGCGTGCGCGAGGCCCAGGGCGCCGCGGACGCGTCCACCGAACCGGAGAGGGACCGCCAGCATCGAGCCGAAGGCACCCGGCGGAACCTGCGGGGAGCGCCCGCTCCAGACGTCGTAGTCGTCGATCACGACCGGCTCACCGCTCTTCCACGCGTGCCCCACCGCTCCCTCGTTGGGCCCCGCGAACTGGTCTCGCGGCCGGTTCCCCAGCCAGACGCGGCACTCGAGGCGCGAGGCGTCGGGGGTCTCCAGGTAGAGGAACCCGTCGGGCGCCCCCAGGAGCGCGGCGGCGCGCTCCACGAGCGCGCCCAGGAGCGCGTCGGTCTCGAGGCGGTCCATGACGGCGAGCGACGTCTCGTGGAGCGAGGCGAGGTAAGCCCCCTGCCGGCGCAGCTCCGCCTCGGCGCGCTCGCGCTCCCGCAGGAGCCGCTCCGCGTCCCGGTGCGCGCTCGTTGCCCGCTCCTTCTCGGCGGCCAGCCCCTTCGTGCGCTCCTCGACGAGGCGAGTCAGCTCCCGCTGCCGCGCGCGGAGGCCCGAGGTGCGCAGGCGAAAGCCGAGGGTCACGAGGCCGGCGGCGGCGAGGAGCGAGAGGGCGGCGAACGTCCGCGTCTGGTAGAAGAACGGTCGGACGCGTACCGGCAGCACGAGGCCGGGCTCGCCCCAGGCGCCGCTCCGCGAGCGGCCCTGGAGCCGGAAGCGATACGCGCCCGGGGGAGCTCCGGTGTAGTCGACGCGCCGCCGGTCACCGGCGTCGACCCAGCCCGGGTCGAAGCCCTCGAGGCGAAAGCGGACGGTCGGGCGCTGCGAGGCGAGCCGCGCCAGGACCGCGAAGCGGAGCTCGAGCCGGACCGGGCCCGGAGGGACGACGATCCCGGCGCCGAACCCGACGCCAGCGTCGAAGGGGACCGTCCGTCCGTCCAGGGTCACCTCCTCGACGACCAGCCCCGGCGGCTCGGTGTCGATCCGCAGGCGCGCCGGGTCGACGGTCGCCACGCCGCGCGTCGTCGCGAACCAGAGACGACCGTCGCGGGTGCGGAAGCCGGCGGGCTGCCCGGGGGCCGTGCACTGGCTGCTCCTCATCCCGTCGAGGCGGTCGAACGTCTCCGCCTCGAGTGCGGCTCCGCTCCGGAAGGCCGAACGGTCGACGCGCGCGATTCCCAGGCTGGTCCCGAGCCAGGCCCGACCCTGGGCGTCGGCGACGATCTGGGTCACCGCGCTGGTCGAGAGGCCGGCCACGCTCGTGAAGCTCTCGAAGCCCCGGGCCGTGCGCCGCGAGAGCCCTCCGTTCGTACCGACCCAGAGAACGCCGTCGCCGTCCACGTGGAGCGCCAGGGTGAGGTCGCTCGCGAGCCCGTCCCGCGTGGTGAAGACCCGGAAGCGGCCGTCCGCGTACCGGACCAGACCGCCGCCGTCCGACCCCACCCAGATCGCGCCGTCGCGGTCCTCGGCGAGGCCGATGAGCGACTCGAGCGGGAGACCGTCGGCGGCGTGGAAGCTGCGCCACGTTTCGCCCTCGCGAACCGAGAGGCCCCCGTTCGTCGCGGCCCAGACGCGTCCGGTGCGATCGACGAGGACGGCGCGAACGGTGTCGCTGGCAAGGCCGTCCCGGGACGAGTGCTGCCGCCAGCGAGAGCCCGTGCGGGACCAGACCCCCGCGCCGTACGTCCCGACCCAGAGCGTCCCGGCGGCATCCTCCGTGATCGACCGCACGCCGATGGGCCGGTCGAACGGCGGGGACGCTCCGACGAATCGCCCGTCGACCATGCGATCGAGCCCGCCCGCGGTTCCGACCCAGAGGGTCCCGTCACGATCCTGAAACGTCGTGTACGCGAAGTCGCGCGAGAGCCCCTCACGCGCGCCGTACGTGGTGAAGCTGTCGTCCCTCAGCCGGTGGACCCCGGCGCCGTTCGTCCCGATCCAGAGCTGGCCGCCGCCGTCCAGGAGGAGGGAATAGACGACGTCGCCGACGCCGTCGGCGGCTCCGAGGAACGACAGCCGGCTCCCCGCGAACCGTGCGACCCCGGCGCCGTTCGTCCCGAACCAGAGGGTCCCGGCGGCGTCCTCCACGATGCTCGAGACGTTGGCCGAGCGGAGCGCCTCGAGCCCGGCCGGAAGCGGGGTGAGCACGCCGTCTCGGATCCGGAACGGCCCCGAGGTGGAGCCGCCCCAGAGCGTGCCGTCCCGCGCGAGCGTCACGGTGTTGACGAGGCCGGAAGGCAGGCCCTCGGCCTGCGTGAAGGCCGTGGAGCGTCCGTCGGGAGAGATCCGCCGGAGACCTTCGGCGCCGGCCGCCAGCCAGAGGGTTCCGTCGGGGGCCTGGGCGATGGCCGCCACCACCCGTCCCGAGTCGGCCGGCGCCACGGGCTCGAAGCGCCGGCCGCGGAGGCGGGCCAGGCCGCCGCCGTTCGTTCCGGCCCAGAGGCTGCCGTCGCGGACGTCGACGGCGAGCGACCAGACGATCTCCGACGGGAGCCCGTCCGCCGTGGTGAAGCGCGTGAACGCGCCGCGCACCAGGCGCGAGACGCCGCCGCCGTTCGTGCCGATCCAGAGGGCGCCGTCGCGGTCCTCGGCCAGGGCGCGCACGCCGTTGCTCCCGAGCCCCTGGCCCTGGTGGAAGACCGTGAAGCGTGATCCGTCGAAGCGGGCGAGGCCGTCGTACGTCCCCAGCCAGACGTAGCCGTCTCGGGTCTGGCGCACGGCGTTGACGGTGGCGTTCGGAAGCCCCTGGTCGGTCGTCCAGGAGTCGAGACCGAGCTGCGTCAGCGCCTTCGTCGGGTCGAGCCCGGCGTCGGCGCAGCGGGCCGCTTCCGCCCAGACCAGGAGCGCCACGGAAAGGAGCCAGGAGAGACGCCAGCCGACGGCGCCGGGGTCGCCGGAGCACTCTGTCCTCGAGCGTGTACGGAGGATGGCCGTTCCTCGCTGGCCGAATCTTCGCACGGGCCGTGCGCCGGCCCCGCGCGCAGAATGGAGTGATGTCGACCGACGTCTCCCTCCTCGGAACCGGCCTCCTCGGCAGCTCGATCGCCCGGCGCCTCCTGGAGACCGGAGCGACCGTCACCGTCTGGAACCGCACGCGGGAGAGGACGATCCCGCTGGAGGCCGAAGGCGCGGTCGTCGCCGGGAGCGCGGCCGGGGCGGTGGGCGACTCGCCCGCCACGCTCCTCCTCCTGACCGACGCGGCGTCGATCCGCGAGGGGCTCCTCGCCCCGGGAACGCTCCCGGCGCTGGCGGGACGCGTCGTCGTCCAGTGCGGCACGATCGACCCGGCGGAGAGCCGGGCCCTGGCGGCCGACGTGCGCGCGGCGGGTGGTGCCTGGGTCGAGGCGCCGGTCCTGGGCAGCCTCCCGCAGGCGGCCGCCGGCACGCTCTCGATCATGGCGGGCGGGGAGGCGGTCGACGTCGCGCGCGTCACGCCGCTCCTCTCACGGATCGGCACCGTGCTCCACGTCGGCCCCGTGGGGAGCGCCGCGTCGCTCAAGCTCGCGCTCAACCAGCTGATCGCCTCGATGACGGCGGCCTTCGGCACGAGCCTGGCGTTCGTGCGGGCCGAGGGGATCGACGTCGAGCTGTTCATGAACGTGCTGCGGCCGAGCGCCCTCTACGCGCCGACGTTCGACAAGAAGCTCGGGAAGATGCTGTCGGGCGACTACGGGAACCCGAACTTCCCGCTCGAGCACATGCTGAAGGACGTGGACCTCTTCGTGCGGGCGGCGGAACGGGACGGGGTGGGGACGGCGATCCCGAGGGCGGCGGCGGAGGTCGTCCGTCGCGCGCTGGGCCTCGGGCTCTCGGGCCTCGACTACTCGGCGCTCGCCCGCGGTGTGGAGCCGGCGCGACGGGACGGACCTCCCATTGTCTCCGATCCGCGGCCGCTGGGCCCCCCGGTTCACCTGAACGATGGGATGGGCGCTCCCGTCGGTGTCCAATCGGTCCGGAAAAGGAGCCTTGACATGAAAGCGGTGACGGCAGCTGACGTCATGACCCGGCATGTCGTCACACTGAGGGACGACCGGACGGTGGAGGAGGCCGCGGCCTTTCTCGTGGCGCACGAGATCTCCGGCGCCCCGGTCGCGGATCGGAACGGCAACCTCGTGGGCGTCCTCTCCGTGACGGACATCGTGCGCGACGGCACGGAGAACGAGGCCGGACCGAGCCCGGAGCCCGCGCGGCAGGCGCACGGCTGGGAGCGTCTGATGAACCCCGAGGAGATCAAGCAGCTCCGGGTGCAGCACGTCGGGCGGCTGGTGAGCGACATCATGACGCCCACCGTCTTCACGGTCTCCGAGGAGCTTTCCGTCGGCGAGGTGGCCCGGACGATGGTGGCCGGCCGGATCCACCGGCTGATCGTCACGCACGGAGCGCGCCCCGTCGGCATCGTGACGCCGCACGACCTGCTGAAGCTGCTCTACGAGGACTGACGGCGATGGACCCGGCCTCCAGGAAGACGCTCGGCCAACTCCTCGCGACGCGCCGCGTGGCGTCCCTCGGCACCCTGCACGAAGGTGCGCCCTTCGTCTCGATGGTGCTCGTCGCCCCGTGGCCCGAGGGGAACGGACTGCTCCTCCACGTGAGCCGGATGGCGGCCCACACCCAGGACCTCGCCCGGGACCCGCGGGCCAGCGTGATGCTCTGCGCTCCCGAGGTGGAAGGCGAGCCTCCTCAGGCCCTCCCACGCCTGACGATGCAGGGTGAGGCGATCCCGATGCCCGCGGGCTCCGCCGACGAGGCGCCGGCCCGGGCGGTCTACCTCGCTCGCTTTCCCGATTCCGAGCCGCTCCTCGATTTCCCGGACTTCTCGTTCCTGCTCTTCCGGCCGGGCTCGGCCCGCCTGGTGGCGGGCTTCGCCCGCGCCTTCAACGTCGCGCCGGCCGAGCTCTGGACGGCGCTCCGCGACGCCTGATCACGGCGGCCCGTCCTCGGCCGCGAGGCGTATCGGCCCCTGCTTCTCGGGGAAGCGCCCCTTCTTGTCCGCGTAGAACGCTCGGACGACGTCCATGTCGGCCCTGAGGTCCCCGCTCGGGTGGAGGAGCGGCCCGAGGCCGCCGCGCTTCCTCGAGTAGTCGAGGAACCCGAGGCAGACCGGCACGCCGGCCCCCCGGGCGATGAAGTAGAAGCCGCTCCGCCACTTCTCCCGGCTCGACCGGGTCCCTTCCGGCGGGACGGCGAGCACCAGCCGCTCGCGGGTGCGGAAGAGCGCGGCGAGCTGCTCCACCATGTTCTGCGGCGACCGGCGGTCGACCGGGATGCCGCCCAGGGCCCGGAGCAGGAGCCCCAGCGGCGGACGGAAGAGCGTGTCCTTGCCGACCCAAGACGGCCAGACCCCGTAGGCCATGCCGCACAGCAGCATCAGCACGAGGTCCCAGTTGCTCGTGTGAGGGGCCGCGATGAGGACGTAGCGCGGCACGGCGGGCGCCTCTCCCTCGATCCGCCAACCGGCGCCCGCGAGGAGGAGCCGGGCCAGCCGCCGGAAGGCGGACGTCATCGGCGCCCCGCATCATCCGGACGCGCGGCCGGCGAGTCAAAGCCCGTGACGCGGCTCACCGGATCCCGACCGTGCCAGGCGTAAGATCGCCGGACTCAATCTCAGCATGAACCAGGGGGGAAAGATGAAGAGACTGATCGCGACCCTCGTTCTCGCGGTGGCCGCTCCCGCACTGGCCCAGGGCGGGAGCCGCGCGCCCGCCGGCGGCGAGATCTCCTCCTCGCTGCTGACCGTCCCGGTCATGGCGAACAACCCAGGCCAGTTCGGGTCCTTCTTCCGGACTCGGGCCTCGCTGATGAACCCGACGAACCTGAGCTACGACGTCAAGGCCACGCTGTACGACGCGACCGGCGTGCCGAAGGTCGCCACGATCTCGATGGCTCCCGGGCAGATCCGCTCGTACGACAACTTCCTGGAGGCGGTCTTCGCGTTCACGGGCGCCGGCACGGTCCGGCTCGATAGCCGGGCCTCGGCCGCCGGCAGCGCCGCGCTCTTCGTCTTCTCGAGCGAGGTCTACACCGAGGGGGCGACGGGCTCCTTCGGCACCACCGCGCCGGCCTCCCCGTTCGGGGGGACCGCGGCGGCGTCCTTCGCCGCCGGCGTCTCGGTCAACTCGAGCTTCCGCACCAACCTCGGTTGCTTCAACGACTCCTCGTCCGCCGTCTCGATCCCGGCGGACGTCTACGACCCGAGCGGGACCAAGCTCGAGACCGTGTCGATCGACCTTCCGGCGACGGGCTGGAACCAGAAGGGCGTCACCCAGAGCGTCACCGGCGGCTACGTGAAGTTCCGGCCCTCGAAGCCCGCGTACTGCTATGCGGTGGTCGTCCACAACGTGTCGAACGACGGCCGCTTCATCCCCGGTGCCGAGTACGAACCCTGAGCGGGCAGCAGGAGTAACGCCATGAAGAAGCTCGTCGCCTTCGCCCTCGCCGCCTCCGTGGCCCTGGCCCCCGCCGCCCCGCTCGTCGCGGCGGACCACCGGGACGCGCCCCTCATCACCGAGGACCCGGCCGCCGACATCAACGACATGTACGCCTTCCCGAACCCGCTCGATCCGACGAGGATCGTGCTGGCGATGACGGTCAACCCGTTCTCGCCGCCCCGCGGCGCCACCGCGAACAACTTCTCGCCGGACGTGAGGTACCGCTTCAACATCGACAGCTCGAACGACGGGCAGGCCGACGCCACGATCGACGTGACCTTCACGCCGGTCAGCTCGGGCGCCCAGAAGTTCACCGCGCTCTTCTCGGTCGGCGGTGTCGCCATCACGGCCGATTCGACGCTCCCGACGTTCGCGAAGGACGCGAATCCCGCCAAGGTCACCGAGGACACGGCGCGCAACGTCAAGCTGTTCGCCGGTCCGCGGGACGACCCGTTCTTCTTCGACCTCGTCGGCTTCAACCGGAAGTTCAACACCACCCCGGCCGGGGACTGGACGAGGGTCGACACGTTCGCCGGCTTCAACGTCTCGATCATCGTGATCGAGTGTCCGTTCACGCTCATCACCCCCGGGACGCGCGTCGGCCCCTACCAGATCTGGGGCGAGACGTACCGGCGCGCGATGACCGAGCGGCACGGCAAGGGGGACCGCCCGCAGGAGAGCAACGGCCCGTGGCGGCTGATCGAGCGGATGGGCAACCCCGGGATTTCCACGGTGCTGATCGGCTCGGCCAAGAAGGACCTCTTCAACCTCGCCGAGCCGAAGGACGACGCGGCGCTCTTCGCGCCCGATTTCGTCGACAAGCTCCACAAGCTGGGGACGAACGACGCGAACATCGCGATCCTCGCCAGCGTGGCGGTGCCGGACACCCTCAAGTACGACCCGGTGCAGCCGGCCCGCTTCCCGAACGGGCGCGCCCCGGCCGAAGACGTGATCGACATCCTCCTCTACTACATCCAGAACCAGCCGGCCGACCCGAAGACGGCGTCCGACGGCGTCGACGCCAACGACAAGGCGTTCCTCCCGACCTTCCCGTACTTCGCCCCGCCCCACCAGGTGCCCTGACGGCGCTTCGCGCCTCCGGCCCGCCGCGTCGCCGGCGGGTCGGGGGCGACGCGGCTCCGGACGACGGTCGTGACCTCCGCCCTCCTCCTGACCGCGCTGCTTCTCGCCGGGGCGGTCCCGCCGCCGAACCGGACGGACGAAGCCATCCGGCTCTCGAGAGCGCGAGCCGAGGCCAGCCCGCGGGACGTCTCTGCCCTCGTCGCGCTCGCCGGGGCGCTCGTCGAGAAGGGGCGCGAGACGGGGGATTCCGCCTGGTACGACCGCGCGACGGACGCCGCCAGCCGTGCGCTCGCGATCGAGCCGGAGAGCTACGGCGCTCTCGTGGCGCGGGGCCGTGCCGGGATCGCACGGCACGCCTTCGCCCTCGCGGCCGTCGACGCGCGCCGAGCCGCGGTCCTGCGGCCGGAGCTGCCGGAGGCTCACGCCGTGCTCGGGGACGTGCTCGTGAACACGGGTGACGTCGACGGCGCGGGGCGGGCCTACGAGCGGCTCGGCGCCCTCGCCCCCGGGTTCAACGCGGAGGTGAGGCTCGCCACGCTCGAGGAGCTGCGCGGGGACACGGCGCAGGCCGGGTCGAGGCTGGAACGGGCGCTCGTCGCCGGCCTCCGTCGCGGGCTTCCGGCCGAGTCCCTCGCGTGGGCGCGGACCGTCCTCGCCGATCTGCTCGTGACCCAGGGCGAGCTCGCGCGCGCGGAGGCCCTCTACCGTGAGGCGCTCGAAGCGCGGCCGGCCACCGTGGGCGCGCTCGCGGGGCTGGGACGCGTACGCGCCTCGAGGGGCGACCTCGACGGCGCCGCGAGATCCCTCGCCGCCGCCGCCCGGCTCGCGCCGTTCCCGGCGGTCCTGTCGGCGCTGGGGGACGTCCAGCGCCTGCGGGGCGACGAGGACGACGCCCGCCGACAGCATGGGCTGATCGAGGCGATCGCGCGGCTCCGGCTCGACGCTTTCGGCCGGGACCTGGCCCTCTACTACGCCGATCACGACCTCGAGCCGGCGGAAGCGGTGGGGCTGGCGCGGCGCGAGCTGGCGGTCCGGCGCGACGTCCACACCTACGACGTACTGTCGTGGGCGCTCTACAAGGCGGACCGCCTGGAGGAGGCCGGCGAGGCGTCGTGTGAGGCGCTCCGGCTGGGGACGCGCGATCCCCGCTTCCTCTACCACGCCGGGATGATCGCGAGAGCCATCGGGGAGCGTGCCCGCGCGACCGCGCTCCTGTGCGACGCGCTGGCGCTGAATCCATCGTTCGACGTCGTGCAGGCCCGGGTGGCGCGGAGGCTGCTGGACGCCGAACGCCCGATTCCGTGCCCGGCGTCACGATCCGACGCGGGGCCGCCCCCGTAGAGTCGGACGAGACGCATGACGAGCCAGACGGAAATGTCGCTCGCCCTCCACGTGGCGAGCCGGAGACGGGACCGCGCCTCGATCCTCGCGGAGCACCCCGGCGCCCTCCTCCTCGACGTCACCGCGCGTGGGCCCGAGCCGTGGGCCAGGTTCAGCCCGGCCTTCCCGCATGGCGGGATCCCCGTTCCGCTCTCGCCCGGGTACGTCGCGGCCTCGGTCACGGGGATCTGGGAGGGCCTGAAGGTATTCGGGCTGGAGGACGTCGATCCGTCGCGTTTCGCGATCACGGCGAGGCGGGGGGTGCGGCGGGTCGCGGGGGCGCGCGGACCTCTCGTGGGCCATCGGGCCGGCGTCGACGGCGACAGGCTGCTGACGCCGCGCGACGCCAGGCACTGGCTCTTCCTCCCCGCGTACCGGTGGGTCGTGGAGAAGCGCCTGGCGGCGGAGCTCGCGCAGCTCCGTCGGCTCGCCGCCTCGCGTCCCGTCGTCCTCCTCGGCGACGTCACGAACGGCGACGTGGACGACGTGTCGCGTCCGCTCTCGCACGCGGCCGTTCTCGCCCGGCTCGCGATCGGCGAGCAGCCGACCTCCCCGGCGGCGCGGGCCCTCTCTACGTCGGCCGACCGGAGCGCCGGACCACGTTCTCCACGTGATGCACGTGGTGATAGAGGGTGAAGAAGAGCATCTCGCGCACGGTGAGCTTGCCGAGGAGCGGGTGGGGGAGGCGGTACCGGTCCAGCGAACGCTCGCTCCATCGATCGGCCGAGGCCAGCAGCCGACGGTGAGCGTCGGCCGACTGCGCCAGGAGCTCCTCCCGGCCCGCCGAGGGGTCCTCAGGGACCGGCCTCGGCGTCGGGGCGAATCGGCCCGCCTCGCCTCCACGGGAGAGCACGCCGCGATACGTCTCGACGAGCCCCTCGTAGGGGCGTGACTCCCGGCCGGAGAGCCCGAAGAGAAGGAGGAGCAACGGACGCGGGAGCCCGAGCGCCCGTGCGACCGGGCGCGTCGACTTCAGCAGGTGGCGCGCGTTGTCGGCCGGAGACCACGCCTCGCCGAGCCTCCGCCAGAACGAATCGGCCGGGAACGAGCGCCAGTACGTGGCGCACGACTCGTGGACGCGCGCGAGCTCGGACAGGAGCTCGGCCTTCGTGCGGGGCGGGACGACGGCGATCATGCAGGAGAGAGTACCGGGCTCCGGGAGCCGCCGGTCAGTGAGCTCCGCCCGCGTCCTTTCCCCAGATCTCCTGGAGCCTGCGGTCTCGCCCGCAGCCGGAGCGGTAGAAGCTGTACCGGACCGGGTTCTTCCGGTAGTAGCCCTGGTGGTACTCCTCGCCCCGGGTGAACTCTCCGGCGGGGACGATCTGGGTCGCGATACCCGCCGGGAAGCGGGGCTCGAGCGCCTTCCTCGACGCCTCGGCGAGCCGCTTCTGCTCCGCGTCGTGAAAGAAGATCGCCGAGCGGTACTGGGTCCCGGCGTCGCAGAACTGCCGGTCGACCGCCACCGGGTCGATGTTGTGCCAGAAGATCCGCAGGAGCGCCTCGTAGGTCACCTTCGACGGGTCGTAGATCACGCGGATCGCCTCGGCATGACCGGTCGTCCCGGAGGAGACCTCCTCGTAGGTGGGGCTCTTCGTGCGGCCTCCCGTGTAGCCGACCTCGGTCGAGACGACCCCCGGCGTGGCGTCGTACGGCCCCTGCATGCACCAGAAGCAGCCCCCCGCGAACGTGGCGGTGGCCAAGGCGGCCCTCGGGTCCTTCGCGGGCGTCTGCGCGGACCAGGCCGGGAGCGCGAGGAGGAGGGCGAGAGCGAGGGCGGATCGTCGTTTCATGAGTCGGGCTCCCCGGTGTGAGATGCCGGGCCGCCCTCCGGCGTTTCGGCGCCGCTCCGTCACGGGCCGGGGAGCAGGCGAAGCGAACGTTCGTCGAAGAGCGGCTCGTCCTGCCCGATCCGCACGTAGAGCACCCTCCGGATTCCGGACCCGGCCTGGGCCTCGAAGTAGGCGATGCCGTCGGGGGACTCCCCCCACTCACCGCACGGCGGGTCACCCACCTCGTTCGGGTCTTCCTTCGCCTTCACCTCCCGGGCGTAGGCGGCGTCGGGGACGAAGACGTAGCGCGTGACCCCCCGCCGCCCTTTCGGGCCTCGGTACGGCGCCAGCACGCACCGGGAGGCGATCGCGGGGGCCGTCTTCTCGGCGAAGACGCGCCGCATGCCGGCCTCGGGCGACTCGCCCTCGCGGAGCGGCAGGACGTCGATCAGCCGGTCGGGCGCCCCGCCGTCCGAGTACCGGATCGCGAGCCCCTCGGGCTGTGTGAGGAAGTCGATCTTCCGGAAGCCGAAGTCGCACCGCTGGACCCACGCCTCGAGCCCCAGCGACGGCTCGGAGCGCTTCTGCCAGGCGCAACCCTCGACCGGCTTGCGGGACGGGCCCGCGGCAGAGGCGGCGGAAGCGGAGACGGCGTTCGAGACGAGGAGGAGGGCGAGCGCGGCGCGGCCCCGCATCTTTCGCATGTCATCCAGTCTACCGGGCGCCGGAGCGCTGGTACCCTCGCGGCGTGCGCCTCCCGGTTTGCCTCGCGGCCCTGCTCGGCTTCCTGTCCGTCACGCCACACCTCCTCGGCGCGACGGACGCGGCGTCGCTCGTCTCCCGGTTCAACGAGAGGCGGGCGGAGGCGCTCCGCCTCGACCTCGACACGCGCGTGAACCGCTTCGAGGAGAGGCTCCTCTCGATCGAGGCGCTGCCGTTCGGACAGCCGCGCGTGGAGAGGGCTCTCGAGCTGATCGCGCTCAATCCAGCCGACGACCGCGGTCCGTACCACGCGCTCCGCTGGGCGCGCACGAGCGAGGGTGAGCCGCTCGCCGTGCCGCTCTCGGCCGTGACGTCGGCGCTGGACAGGATCTACCGGAGCGGCGGCGGCGAGGATTCGCTGGCCTGGAGAAGCGGCCGCCGCGCGTTCCTCTTCCAGACCGGGGACTTCGCCGGCGCCCGGCAGCTGACCGCCGAGCTCTCCGGGCGGTCGGGCGGCCGGGACCGCTGGCTCGTCGCGCGTTCGCTCGAGCAGGGCAAGGTCTACTCGATGCTGCTGTCGCGGATCGCCGGGAACAAGGAGCCGCTCGCGGCCTACTACCGGAAGTGCGACCTCATCCGGACGGCCCGCAGCGGTTGCCGGAAGGTCGTCGTGTTCCCGGTGGAGATGGCCGCCTGGACGCTCGGCTCGCGCTCCCCGTCCTGCTTCGCCGAGATCCTGATCGCGCAGGCGCGGGCCGAGCTCGGGAACTACTCCGCGCAGGCCGACCTCCTGGCGGCCGCGGCCGAGGCCGACCCGGTGCGGGCGGAGCGGCCCCTCGTGGAGCTCGTCACGACGCCGGCGAGCCTCATCACCGTGAACGCCCGCCTCGTCGGGGTCGACGCGCTCCGCCGCATCGCGGAGGCGCGCTTCGACTGGGCCGGGGCGATCGTCTGGACGGACCGCTACCTCGTCACGAACGGCGTGCTGCCGCCCCCGTTCTTCCTCACCGCCTGGGACGACCTGCGGGCTCTGCCCGCCGAGGCCGCCCGGGAGCCCGAGGAGGCGGCCGAGGACCGGGACGCATTGCTGGCGCGCAAGCTGGACGAGAGGTTCCGCAACGCGGTGCGGCTCGGAAGCGCGTTCGAGGCGCGCCGTACGTTCGAGGCCGGCCTCGTCCAGCTCCTCCGGACGAACGGGAACGCGCGCCTGCGCTCCCGGCTGATCGAGCTGGCCCGGGCCGAGGAGCAGCTCGGACGTCCCGACGCGGCGCTCCGGATCGCGGGCTACCTGCAGGGCCAGCCGCTCCAGCCGCACGAGGAGGCCGAGCTCCTCTGCCTGCGGGAGCGTCTCGGCGCTCCAGCACCTCCCACCGACCGCCCGCTCCCGCGTCCGTGGGACACGCCGCCGGAGTACCTCACGCCGGCGGGCTGGCTCGGGACGCTCCGCCTCGGCGCGAAGGTGACCAACGACGTGCCGTTCCCGTGGGCGAAGCCCGCCGGGACGACGCCGGGCCTCGTGCCGCCGATCCCCCAGCCGACCGCGGGAACCCGAAGCTCGCCCTCCCGCCCGAGCCGCCCCGCGCGCCCGAGCAGCAGCAGGAGCGGCGGGAAGCGCGGACGCGGTTGACGAGCGGCGAGGCGGACGAGCGCTGGATGCGGGAC
>CAYLNK010000060.1:0-10306 GCA_964384675.1 uncultured Holophagales bacterium
GGCCGCCGCCACGGTGGCCGCGGCCCCGCGCCGCCGGAAGCTCCCGGACGAGCGGCGCGCCCTGACCCACAAGTTCTCGGTCGCGGGCCACGAGGGCTACGTCACGGTCGGGCTCTACGAGGACGGCACGCCGGGCGAGATCTTCCTCACGATGGCGAAGGAGGGCTCGACCATCTCCGGCCTGATGGACGCCTTCGCCACGGCCATCTCCCTGACGCTCCAGTACGGCGTCCCGCTCGAGGCGTTGGTCGAGAAGTTCAGCCACATGCGGTTCGAGCCGGCCGGCTTCACGAAGAACCCCGAGATCCCGATCGCCAAGAGCCTCGTCGACTACATCTTCCGGTACCTGGCCTCCCGCTTCCTCTCCGCCGAGCTGAAGGAGCGCGCCGGAGTGATCTCGCGCGAGCAGCCCGGCGACGCGACGCTTCCGTCGGACCTCCAGCTCCGCGACGGAGGCACCCTGCAGGCCCTCCCATCCAAGGTGGCGGCACCGATCACGGCCGCCTTCGACGCACTGAAAGGCTCGGAGCACCGTCCGATCGGCTTCACGGCGCCGGCGCCAGGCTCCTCACCCTCCGGGGCGGCGTCGTCCGCCGCCCTGACGTTCCAGAACAGCGCCGACGCGCCGAGCTGTCACGAATGCGGCAGCCTCATGGTGCGCGGGGGAGCCTGCTACAAGTGCCTGAACTGCGGGGCGACGTCGGGCTGCTCGTAGGCCCACGGCGCCGCGTTTTCGAGGTTCACCGGGAGCGGCGGCCGTCGGTCGCCGCTCCCGTTCCGTTTCCGGGGGCCCTGCCGGCACGCGCGATCGGCGGCCGTCCGGCCGCGAGGGCCTCAGAAGCGGAGCTTGACGCCCGCCGAGACCACGATGGGGTCGAGCTTCAGGTCGAGGGCCTGCCCGGTGTCCACGCCCTCGGACTCGGGCTTCAACGGCATGTAGGCGACGTCGGCCGCGATCCCGAAGCGCTCCGATGGGAAGAACGCGAGGCCCAGGTTCGCGCGGAACGCCACCTTGTTCTTGAGGGTGACCACTCCGATCCCGGCGGCGTCCATGTCGCGGCTGTGCAGGTTCTGGAAGATCACGTAGGCGCCGCCGACGCCGAGGTACGGGTCGAAGGAGCCTTTCAGGGGGTGGATCTGCACGGCCACGTGGATGGGGACCATGTCGAGCGTGCCGAGGTCGACGCCGGCCTGCCCCTGCACCGTGATCGCCCCCGCATTGCGGAGGAACGAGGCCCCGATCTCGACGGCCACGGGCCCCGCGACGCGGCTGGCCCCCGCGACCCCGAAGCCGGCGCCGTGGTCGAACTCGATGGCGACCCCGAACGCGTCGTCGACGGGGGTCTCCTTGACCGAGACGAACGAGCCCCACGCCGAGAGCTCGCACTTCCGTTCGTCCCCGGCGGCGAGCGGCAGGGCCACGAGGACCAGGGAGAGCGCCAGAGCGGTCTTCAGCGATCTCATGAGACCTCCGCGAAGCAGTCGAATCCGGTGGGGCTGTGCGACGTCGAGTGTATCATCGCGCCAACTATCCAAAGCCCTTTCCGGGTCGGAGGAGGACCTCGATGCGACGGACCCTCGCCCTCGTTTCCGCGTGCCTTCTCGCCTCGTCGCTCACGCTCCACGCCCAGACCGTAGGCGGCTTCATGCGGCTGCCCGGCATGCGCGCGGGAGGTGCGATCACGCGGGACGTGAACGGCATCCCCGTCATCTGGGCCCTGTCGGACTACGACCTCTACTTCCTGCAGGGCTGGATCCACGCCGAGGACCGTCTCTTCCAGATGGACGTCACCCGGCGCCAGGCCTCCGGCACGCTGGCCGAGCTGCTCGGCTCCGCCGCCCTTCCGAGCGACGTGCAGTTCCGCGCCATCGGCATCCGCCGCGCGGCGACCGCCGCCGCCAACGTGATCTCGGCCCAGACCGCGCTCGACCTCGACGCCTACGCCGCCGGCGTGAACGCCTGGGTCGCGAGCCACCCGCTGCCCCCGGAGTACGCCGCCCTCGAGCTGACGACGTTCGCCCCCTGGTCCGCGCTGGACACGCTCACGGTGGCCAAGGGCCTCGCCTACAACCTGTCGCTCGACACCTCCGACATCGACCGCACGGTGGCGCTGCTGACGTACCAGGGGATCGGCGCGGCGGCGGGCTTCGACGGCTCGAAGCTCTTCTTCCAGGACCTGTACCGCACCTCGCCGTTCGACCCCGCCACGACGATCAAGTCCGGCGCCGAGGCTCCGGACGAAGGGGGCCTCGGCGCCGGCGAGACCGGTACCCAGGCGTTCGCCGAGGGGCTCGCGGCCCGGAGCCGCGAGCTCGTGGAGAACGGCACGCTCGAGCTGGCGCGCGCGTACCTCGACCGGGTGGCCGCCATTCCGCCGGACCTCGGCCCGTTCCTCCAGGCCGGCGCCGACAAGGGCTCGAACGAATGGGCCATCGCCGGCAAGAACACCGCGAGCGGCGTCCCGATCCTCGCGAACGACCCGCACCTGTCTCTCGGCACGCCGTCCACGCTCTACCCGCTCTCCCTCCGCGCCGGCTCGATGAACGTCACCGGCTACGGCTTCGCGGGCGCGCCGTACGTCATCCTCGGCTTCAACGACCGGATCGCCTGGGGCGCCACCGTCAACTACATGGACGTCACCGACATCTACCAGGAGACGGTCGTCCCCGACGCGACCTCGGCCAGCGGCCTCGCCACGCTCTACAAGGGCAACAAAGAGCCGATCACGCCGGTGCCCGAGGTGTTCCGCGCCAACAAGCCCGGAAACGGCACACCGAACGACGTGGCCGTCGTCCCGGCCGGAACGGCGTATCCCGGCGGCACCATTCCGGCCGCCTCCCTGGTCGTGCCGCGCCGTAACAACGGACCGATCATCCAGATCACGCTGCCCACCGCCGAGAAGCCTCAGGGCTCGGCGCTCTCGGTGGCGTACACCGGGTCCGGCCCGACGCGCGAGCTGGAGGCGTTCCTGGCCTTCGACAAGGCCCGCAACCTCGACGACTTCAAGAAGGGGCTCACGCTGTTCGACGTCGGCTCCCAGAACTTCGCGTACGCCGACGTGGACGGGAACATCGCCTACTTCACCAGCGCCGAGATGCCGGTCCGCGAGGACCTGCAGGCGGAGAAGGTCTCCGGGCTCCCGCCGTACTTCCTGAGGAGCGGGGCCGGCGGCAACGAGTGGGCGCCCCGCGTGAATAGCTACCCGGGACAGGCCCTCAACTACGAGATCCTCGCCCCCTCGGAGATGCCGTCCGCCACGAACCCGGAGTTCTTCGTCAACGGCAACAACGACCCGATCGGCACCAACAGCGACAACGACGCGCTCAACCAGAAGCGCCCCGGTGGCGGGATCTACTACCTGAACGCCTACACCTACGACAGCTTCCGCGGCGCGCGGATCACCCAGCTGATCAACCAGAAGCTCTCGAGCGGCACCAAGAAGGTCTCCTTCGCGGACGTCCAGCAGATCCAGGGGGACGCCGTCCTCATCGACGCCCAGGTCTTCGTGCCGTACCTCCTGAAGGCCGCCGAGAACGCCGCGGTGCAGGGGGCTCACCCGGTCCTGGCCGGGCTCGGCGCGAGCCCCGTCGTCTCGGCCGCGATCGCCCGCCTCCGGGCGTGGGACTTCTCCACGCCGACCGGCCTCGCCGAGGGATACGACGCGAGCGACGTGGGCGGCAAGCTCTCGGCGCCGACGCAGGCCGAGATCGATGCGTCGGTGGCGGCCACGATCTACGCGTTCTTCCGGAGCCGGTTGATCGCCAACACGGTGGACGCGGTGCTCGGGCAGTTCCCGGTCTCCGCGCCGCTGCCCGACAGCGGACGCACGCTGGTGGCGCTCCGCTACCTCCTCGACAACTACGCGACCGGCAAGGGGATCGGCGCCTCGGGCGTGCCGTTCTTCAACACGCCCGGCGTCACGGCCACCCAGGAGCAGCGGCGCGACATCATCCTCCTGAAGAGCCTGGCGGACGGGATCACGCTCGCCTCGAGCGACACGTTCGCCGCGGCGTTCGGGAAGTCGACGAACCTCTCCGACTACCGTTGGGGAAAGCTGCACAGGATCGTCTTCGCGCACCCGCTCGGAGAGCCGTTCAGCACACCGCCGGCGAACGGCCGCTTCCCGGCGCCCCTCGCCGGTCTGACGGGTATCCCCAAGCAGGGCGGCTTCGGCGTGGTGGACGCCTCCTCGCACAGCGTGCGCGCCGCGACCCTGAACGGCTTCATGTTCGGCAGCGGCCCCACCCGCCGCTTCGTGGCCGAGATGACGAAGGGCGCGGTGAAGGTCGAGTCGAGCCTCCCGGGCGGCGTGAGCGGCAGCCCGGCGAGCCCGTTCTACGTGAACCTGCTCCCGATGTGGCTCACCAACGAGACGTTCCCGATGTCGCTCCAGACGGGTCCGACGCTCCCCTGGATCAAGTACTGACGGGGCTCACGCGGGCACGACGTAGACGTTGCGCTGGGCGTCCCTGGCGGCGGTGACGGCCAGGAGGAGCGCCGTCCGGAGCGCCAGAGGCTCCGCCTCCAGCGACGGGGCGATCCGCTTCAGCTCCAGGATCAGCGCCGCCAGCTCCTCGAGCGCATAGTGCGTCTCCTTCACGCCGAACCGGAGCCGGTTGAGGAGGGGGTAGCCGTGCAGAGGCCCGTCCCGGAAGAGGCGGGTCCGGGCGAGCTCCGAGAGGACGGCGGCGGGCGTCTTCAGGTCGACCGCCACGCGGGAGCGCGCGGCGAAGACCCTTTGCTCGGTGATCGGCCCCGCGCTCACGAGGTGATCCGCCGGGCGTGGTCCGCCCGGATCCAGGGGCGGCGGAAGGGAGTCGATGTCGTCGTCACCACCGGGTCATTGTAGGGAGCCCCGCGACGTCTTCGTGACGGGCGGCACCGGGTACATGGGGAGCCGGCTGATCCCGCGGCTCCTGGCGCGGGGCCACCGCGTGCGGGCGCTCGTGCGTCCGGGCTCCGAGGCGAGGCTCCCGCGCGGCGCCGAGGCGATCGCCGGAAACGCGCTCGATGCCGATTCGATCCGCGGGGCGATGCGGGCCGGCGACACGCTGGTGCAGCTCGTCGGCGTCGCGCATCCCGGCCCCTCCAAGGCGGCGCTCTTCCGGACGGTCGATCTCGCCTCCGCCTCCGCCGCGTTCGAGGCGGCCCGCTCCGCGGGCGCCGCGCACGTCGTCTACGTGAGCGTGGCGCAGCCGGCCCCGGTGATGCGGGCGTACCTCGCGGCGAGAGCCGAGGCCGAGGCGAGACTCCTCGCGAGCGGCCTTCCGGCGACCGTGCTGCGCCCGTGGTACGTCCTCGGACCTGGCCATCGCTGGCCGTACCTTCTGCTGCCCCTCACGTTCCTCCTGGAGCGGCTGCCCTCCACGCGCGACACCGCGCACCGGCTCGGCTTCGTGACGCTGCCTCGGATGCTCGGCGCGCTGACGGCCGCGGTGGAGGCGCCGCCCCCGGCGGGGATCCGGATCGTGGCGGTCCCCGAGATCCGGGCTACTCCCCCAGCTTCGCCTTGAGCTCGCCGAGCTCGGCCCGCAACGCTGCCACCTCCCGGCGCAGCTCGGCGAGGGCATCCTCCAGCGTCGACGGGGTGCGGGGTGGCGGCCCGACGCGAGGTGACGGCCCGGGGGAGGTCTCGGACGGCACGCCGCCGACGAGGTGAGCGAAGCGGCTCTCCTTGTGCCCGGGCCGCCGCGAGAGCTCGGCCACCAGCGGGTCCCGGCCCGTCGACAGCCTGGCGAGCGTCGTCTCCACCTCGTCGAGCGAGGCGAACGGGTGCAGCCGGTCGCTCCGCGAGCGCAGCTCGCCGGGGGTCTGAGGCCCGCGCAGCAGGAGGAGCGTCATCACTGCCTTCGAGGCGCCGTCCAGCTCCCAGCGCCCGTCGACGTTCTGCTCCCACTTCTCGGTCCGTCCGCCGCCCACCTTCCAGACGAGGACGTGCTCGCGCAGCCGCTCGAGCGCGGCGAGGACCTCGCCCTCCGTGAGGTCGGTCACCGGCTCCCGGTTCGACTTCTGGTTACACGCGAGGATCAGCGCGTTGAGCGTGAGAGGGTAGTACTCGGGTGTCGCCTGCTGCTTCTCGAGGAGCGCCCCGAGGACGCGGACCTCGGTCGGGTCGAGAAGGCGGGGGAGGCGCGGAGGGGGTTCGTCGTCGGCTGCGAGCACGAGGAGATTCTCCCTCAGAGACGGCGCGAACCCGACCCGGCGGGGGGCCCGGGGGAGGACCGGGCGGCGGTCCTCGGAGACAAATCGGCCGACAGGAGGGGCGCGGGGGAGGACCGGGCGGCGGTCCTCGGAGACAAATCGGCCGAGAGGAGGGGGCCCGGGGGAGGACCGGGCGGCGGTCCTCGGAGACAAATCGGCCGACAGGAGGGGCGCGGGGGAGGACCGGGCGGCGGTCCTCGGAGACAAATCGGCCGAGAGGAGGGGGCCCGGGGGAGGACCGGGCGGCGGTCCTCCCCCGATCACTTCAGAACCCCAGGCGAGTTCCCAGCTGGAAGATCCGCCCCGGCCCGTAGAACGTCGGGTCGCCGAAGCTCGGCAGGTTCGCGACGTTCTGCCGGGAGAGGACGTTCTGGTTGTTGGTGATGTTCGTGCAGACGGCGATCAGCTCCACCGAGAAGCGGTCGCCGATCGGGATGAGGCGTGAGAGGCGAAGGTCGAGCGAGAACTGCGAGCCCAGGCTCCCCGCGTTGCGACCGACGCCCAGCGGCCGGTCCGACGCGGCGTCCCCGTTCAGGTTCCGGTCGACGCCAGCCAGGATGTTGTAGTGGATCCCGTTCCGCCAGTCGACGATCGTCGCGACCGTCCAGTCGCGCAGGAAGCCGCCCATCGATGCGGGCGTGGTGTAGACGGCGGTGACGCTCAGCTTCTGGTCGGGCGACTGGACCGACGGGCCGCGCTCGTCCTCGGGGTGCAGGGGATCCTGGGGCTGGAAGTCGGTGAGCCAGTCGATGTAGTCGTCCTCGGCCTTGGCGTAGGTGTAGTACGCCGACAGGTTGAGCGACGAGAGGCGAGCCTGCGCGCCGAGGGTGACGCCCGCGTACCAGGAGTTGCCCGTCGACTCGTAGACGAAGATGTCCCGGAAGCGCGGGTCGGGCCGCCCCTGAGTGGCCGGGGTGATCACCGGGTTGATGTTCCGGTTGATGAAGACGTTCTGCCCGCGGGCCCACACGCCGTCGACCGACAGGAGGAGCTTCTTCGTCGGCGACGCCTCGATGCCGAAGCTCGCCTGGTCGGTCTGGGCGCTCTCGAAATCGCCGGCCCGGAGCACGGACGGCGGGATCGGCGACGCGCCGGAGGCGGCCTCGCTCGGGAAGCGGCGGTCCGGGAGGATCCGCCACGGAACCGCGGGCCAGACCGACTGCGGGCCCTGGCCGATGATGCGAGTCTGGCGGCGCACCTGCGATCCGTCGCGCTCGACGTTCACGGCGAACATCGGGCCGACGGCGCTGACGCCGAAGAACCTCCCGTACCCGCCTTTGACCTTGACGTCGTCGCTGATTCCCCACGAGAAGGAGACGCGGGGCGCGAAGTTGTTGGTGTCCTTCGGGAACGGGTCGAACGGGACCTCGTAGTCGTAGCGGACGCCGAGCCGGAGGAGGAAGCGCGCGCCGAGGTCGATCTCGCTCTGCAGGAAGCCCGAGATCTGCTGGGCGTTGCCGCTGCCGGTCGGATCGCCGAACGCCTGGACGAACACCTGCGGCTGGCCCGCCACGAAGGCCTGCCGGGCGTCGAGCCCGAACGGCGCCGGGAGCGCGCCGAACCGGTAGAGGCCGGCGAAGAGGTTCGGCAGCGTGCCCTCCAGCTGGAAGCGGTTGTACTCGAATCCCAGCTTCAGCCGGAGATGCGCGGCGGGCTGGAACGAGAACGCGTCGAACGCCTGGAAGATCTTGGCGTCGCGGGGGGACGGCAGGAAGCGCTGCGTGCCGAAGGTGGCCACGCCGAGGATCTGGATCGAGGGGCGGTACGTCTCGTCGAGCGGCGCCACCACGTACGACGCGTCGCTGTAGAGGACGCGCAGCTCGTTGAAGCTCTGCGACCCGAAGATCGACGTCAGGCCGAGCGCGCCGCTCGTGTCACGTGAATCGCGGACGCCGCCTCCGCTCTTGGCCGTCTGGCCGCCCCAGGCCTGCTGGTTCTCGTCGAGCCCCTTGGACCAGTTGCCTCGGACCGTCAGCAGGTGGGCCGGGCTGAAGGAGTGGTCGATCTTCGCGACCAGCGAGTTCTGCCTCACCTCGTACGGAACGTTCCCGTTCTGGATGTCGAAGCCCTGGGTCTTGAGGAGGGCGACGTCGGCGTCCGTGATGGTGACCGGGTTCGCGGTGTCGGTCTGCTGCCGCTCGAACGCAGCGAAGAAGAAGGTGCGGTCCTTGATCAGCGGCCCGCCGAGCGACGCTCCGAACCGGTGGTCCTTGAGCGGCACGGTCTGGGAGGTGAGCGGGTCCTTCGCCGAGAGCGAGTCGCCGCGGTAGAAATAGAAGAGGCCGCCCTTGAACTCGTTCGTTCCCGAGCGGGTGACGATGTTGATGACGCCGCCCGCCGTGCGGCCGTACTCCGGCGCGTACGGGTTCGTGATGACCTGGTACTCCTGGACCGCGTCCTGGGAGAAGGTACCGCGGACGGAGCCGGAAGCCTGGTCGTTGTTGTCGAAGCCGTCCACGGCGAGGTTGTTGTAGCGCGGGCTCTGGCCGTTGATCGAGAAGCCCGACGTGGACGCCGCGCCCGTCTGCGGTCCGCGGTCCTCCGAGACGCGCGGCGTCGTGAACGAGAAGGAGAGGAAGTTGCGCGCGACGTTCGGCAGCTTCTCGATCTGGTTGCGGTCGATCGTGGAGGAGACGTCCGTCTTGGTCGGGTCCAGGAGCGGCGTGTCCGCGGTGACCTCGACGGCGGCGCTCGCCGTCTGGGCCAGCCGCAGCGGGATGTCGAGCAGCGTGGTGGCGCCGAGCGAGACACGTACGTTCTCGAGGACGGCGGGAGTGAACCCGGAGAGCTCGGCCTTCACCGTGTAGGCGCCCGGAGGCAGCAGCACCAGGCCGTAGTCGCCGTCCACCGCCGCCACCGCGCTTCGCGTGGCGCCGGTGTCGCGGTTCGTGGCGCTCACGCTGACGCCCGGCAAGGGGAGGCCCTTGTCGTCGAGGATGCGCCCCCGGATGTCACCGGTGGTCGTTCCGGTCGATTGCGCGAGCGACGCGGCGGGCGCGAGAGCCAGCGCCAGGACGAGCGCTGGAAGGAAGACGAGACGAAGCCGACGGTGAAGGGTCATGGCTCCTCCGCTTCGATGGACTTGGCCGTGGGGATTTCGGAACTGGCGGCAGTCTACTTCAACGTCCCGGGGAAAGAACCCGCGTTAACGCCGCGTTCTTGCGGGCGCGACCTCACCGCGGCCCGGGCGAGCTCGCGCCGCGTCGAGGCGCTCGAGACGGTCGAGACGGCGTACGGCACCAGCACCGTCAGGGCGATGCGGGCGAGCCGGCCGCGGCCGACCTCACCCCGCAGGATCGCGTCCCCGTGGTTGATCGCGACGAGGAGAGTCCCGACGACCGCGGCCGTCAGCAGCGCGCGGCGCACCGTCGCCGGGTGCATCGCGAGAGCCAGCCAGCCGGGATCGCCGACGGGTGGCGGGAGCGTCGCGTCGAGCCCGCTCACACCTTCGGGCCCACCAGCCAGCGGGCGGTGGCCCTGGAGACGACGTCTCCGGCGGCGTCGCGCACCTCGGTGACGAGCTCCACCTCGCGCCGTTCCCGGCCGTCCGGCGGGTCACAGCGGCACTCCGCGACGAGTCGCCCGCGCGCCTTCTTCGTGTACGTGATCGACAGGTCGGTGAGGATCGCGCGCGCCGCGTCGGGCAGACCGGCCGTCATGGCGAGTCCGGTCGTCATCTCGGCGAGGTTCATCTGCGCGATCGCGTGGATGCAGTCGAGGTGGTTGCGCACCCGGCGCCGGTCCCGGAGCGCCGTGCGGGCGTGACCGGGGGCCAGCTCGAGCACGGTGGCGGACATCGTGCCGGTGTACGGGATCTTCCAGCCGAGGAGCCGGCTGAAGAGAATGCGGCCCCCGGGCAGGGGAGAGAGGCGCTCCCAGGCGCGGAGGACGGCGTTCGTCGTCGGGGGGCGTGCGTCGCCGGAGCGGACCAGGGCGTCGGGCATCGGGGAATTATGAATGACCGCTCAGCTCGACCACGCCAGGGGAGGACCGGGCGGCCGGCAACGCCGAGCGCGATCTTCCGGGAAAGCAAGCCGGCCGAGTGGGGGCGCGGGGGAGGACCGGGCGGCCGGCAACGCCGAGCGCGATCTTCCGGGAAAGCAA
>CAYLNK010000060.1:10406-25370 GCA_964384675.1 uncultured Holophagales bacterium
CGCGGGGGAGGACCGGGCGGCCGGCAACGCCGAGCGCGATCTTCCGGGAAAGCAAGACGGCCGAAAGGTGGGGGCGCGGGGGAGGACCGGGCGGCGGTCCTCCCCCGATCAGGTCGCCGTCTCCAGGCCGCTGAGCATCTGGTCCATGGCCGGCGTGAACGCCTTCACGAACCGGTCCGTCTCCTCGACCCGCTGCACGATCTCGCCGAGCGTGGAGGCGACCTCCTCGGCGTCGAACTGGGACGCGCTCACGCGCCCGAGGATCACGTTGAAGGCGTCGGGGAATGCCTCGAGCTGCGCGCTCACCGACTGGTCGCGCTCGCCGCACTCCCTGAGGAGCTGCCGCTGCTTCTCCAGGATGCCGATGTGCCACTCGCGCGCCTTCGCCGCCGCGGGCTCCTTTTTCACGAGCTCCCGGAGGTCGGCGATCCGCTTCTCGAGCGACTCCATCAGCGCGCCGAACTCGGGGATCCGCCCCTGGCTCCCCGGCATCGGCGGGGGCGGCGGGATGCCGTGGACCCGCACCTTCTGCGGGTTCCGGCCCGGGAACGCCTGTGGCGGGGCCGGAGGCGGGGCCGCACCGGGCGGGTCGGCCGTCCGCATCGTCGCGAGGATCTTCACGTAGGTGACGCGGGCCCTCACGAAGTTGAGGTACGCGGTCAGCATGTAGGCGAGCTGGCGCTGGATCCCCATCTCGGTCGCCAGCTCCACCTCGGGCCGATCGTGGGCCTGGCGGGCGATGCTCTGCCGGATCTCCTCGAGCCGCCGGTACTGGCTGGCGTAGTCGGGGAGCTGGCCGTCCCGGATCCAGGCGGCGAGCGGCGGCTCGGCGAGCATCTGCTCCACGGCCGAGCGCAGGCGGTCTCGGTCCTGCGCCGTCTTCGCTTCGACGGCCTGCTTCTCGTCGTCCATCACCTGGCGCAGCTTCTTCTCGGAGGTGGACGAGAAGAGGATGTACGACGCCGAGCCGACTCCCCAGAGGATCAGGGGAAGCGGGTTCCAGAGCGCGGCCGACGCCGCGAGGGAGACGGCACCGGACACGATGTTCCCCGGCGACGAAGCCGCTCGTCCCGCGACCTTCTTGAACAGGGAGCCCGGATCGGGCCGCGTCTCGCTCACGAGGCCCCGAGTTTAGACGCTGGCCTCACAACGACGGGAACTTGGCCCGGATCTCCTGCCGCACCGCGTTGAACTCGGGCGACCCGGCGATCCCCTGGCGCCAGGCGAGGCCGCGCTCGATCAGGTCGTAGGTGGCCTGGACGCGGGCGCCGGGAATCACGTTCCCCTTCTCGTCCCGGTCGCGCCCGAAGAGCCAGATGGTGTCCGCCACCTCGAGCGCGGCCGTGATGTCGTGCGTGACCACGATGATCGTGTTCATCTCGTGCGCCGAGGCGACGTCGTTGATGAAGTCGCAGAGGTTCTCCACGGCCACCATGTCGAGGCCCGAGAACGGCTCGTCCATCAGGAGGAAGTGCTCGCTGCACATGAACTGCTGGGCGATCGCCACCCGCTGGCGCTGCCCCCCGGAGAGCTGGCTCGGGTACTTCTTCCCGTGCTCCTCGAGCCGGAACCGCTTCAAGTAGTCGTACGCCTTGGCCTTCGCCGCCTCCCGGGAGAGCTCGGCCTGACGCCCCGCCACGACGAGGTTCCCGAGCACGGTGCGGTGGGCGAAGAGCGGGTAGCTCTGCGCCACGACGCCCACCATGCCGCGCTGTACGGGCTGGGCTTTCTCGCCCAGGCGCACCGAGCCGGTGTCGGGCGGATTCAGCCCGGCGAGGATCTTGAAGAGCTGCGTCTTGCCGATCCCGGACGGCCCGAGGAGGCCGACCACCTGACCGACGGTCATCCCGGGGCGGCGCACGTCCTTGATCTCGAGGTTGACGTCCCGGAGGATCGGCCGCCCCCCGAGCGAGAGGGAGACGTTCTCGACCTTCAGGATGGTCGCGCCGTAGCTGTGGTCGGCGGGCATCAGCGGCGCTCCAGGGCGAGCTCGGCGTACGGGCAGGCGGTCCGCTTCAGGAGACCGATGCCGTAGTCCTGGAGGAGCCCGACGGTCAGGATGAGGATCTGGATCGCGAACACCTCCGGCAGGCGGAAGTGCTTGTTCTGGTTCAGGAGCATCGCCCCGATGCCGCCCTCCGAACGCGAGATCCCCTCCACCATCGTCAGCATGGTCCAGCCGATGGCGGCGTTCTGCCGCATCACCTCGATCGCCTTGTCGGCGGTGCCGAGGACGACGACCTCCCAGACGACGTGCCACTCCCCCATCCGGAGCGTCCGCGCGTGGTCGAACTGCTCCTTCGGGATCTCGGCCACGACCGACGCCATGGAGGTGACGAAGAAGACGCTCATCCCGAAGATCAGGAGGGCCAGCTTCAGGGGGCGCCCGCCGCCCACCATCAGCATGAAGACGAAGGAGAGGCCGATGAGCCCGAGGAAGCGCCCCTTCGAGGCCGCGAGCACGACGGGGCGGAAGACCGGGAGGACGGTCAGATAGGAGAGGCCGAGCGAGATCACGGCCGTCCAGAAGAGCGCCTCGAGGTTGACGAGGAAGCTGGTGATCAGCTCCCGCCCGAGGCCTTCCTGGAACCAGAGCTCGCCGAGCGCCCGGAACACCTCCCGCGGCTGCGGGAGCACCTTGAACGGTGAGTTGAGCCAGAGGAGAAGGAAGAGCCCCGCCTGCGCGGCGATGAGGATCCGCATCGCGTTCGCGGAGACCGCGCGGTTGGGCTGGAAGGCTCCCGCCAGGTGGGTGCCGAGGCTGCCGTCGTCTTTGGGCATGGTTCCTTCTTGCCGCAGGAGCGTGGAAGGCTGGGGAGGCCGCGGGCGCGGCCTCCCCGCTCGTCCGGCTACTTGCTCGTTCCCATCACGATCTCGACGCGCCGGTTCTTCGCCTTCCCCTCCGGGCTGGAGTTCGGCGCGACGGGCTGCGTCTGGCCGTGGGCGAAGACGCGGAGGCGTCCCGCCGGGAAGTTGACGGGCGCCTTCTCCTCGAGCCACGCCTTCACCGCGAAGGCGCGCTCCTCGGAGAGCCGCATGTTGCCATCGGGCGTGCCGTCGGCGTCGGTGTGCCCGTGGATCTCGACCGCGGCGGCGCTGGCGACGAGGAGGTCCTGGAGGAGCTGGTCGAGCTGCCGCTGCGTGTCGCCGGTGAACGTCGCCTTGCCGGAGTTGAAGTTGATCTGCCACGCCTTGCGGCTGATCTCGCTCTTCACCGGCTGGCTCGCCTGCGCCGCCTCGAACTTCGGCAGCTCCGCCTGGGTCGTCGTGACCGAGCCGCCCCGCTTCGTGACGCCGTCGAGGTACGAGGTGTCTAGCACCTGCGCGACCGGGTAGTACGTCGGGACGAGGTCGGGGTACTGCGAGACGACGATGTCGCCGAACACCTTGTACGTCGCGGCGAAGAGGTTCCCGGTGCCGCTCTTCCTGCCGAAGAGGACGAGGTTGTCGGCGAGGTTGTTCACGGACGAGCCGCCGAGCTCGACCATCTGGCCCTGCTTGTCCCGTTCCGTCACGCCCCGGTAGTACTTCTCCCAGTACGCCGCGTCGCTCTCCTTGAAGACGGCGGCGGCGATCTCGGCGCCGCGATGGAGGGCCGCGGGGTCGCCCTTCACGGCGTCGCCGCCGGCGAAGAACGCGCCGAGCATCCCTTCGACCGTACCCCGGTTCTCCTTCATCCACTTGTCGATGCCGATGATCACGTTCGGCATCTGGGACGCGTACTCCTTGGTCGAGACGATCGAGACGAGCCCGCCCTTCTTCTGGGCGACGTTCACGTCGCCCGGCGTCCAGGTGACCACGCCGTTGACGCAGACCCTCTTGCTCTCCCCGGTCCTCTTCCCCTTCGAAACGACCGCCCGCTCCTCGCAGAAGCCCGCGATGTACTTCTCGCCCGCGTCGATGTAGTCGTTCGCGGCCACCCAGTTGAGGCAGCCCGGGTCGTACGTCTTCTCGTCCGGGTTGTTGCAGAGCCCGTTGTCCCCGAGCCACTTCATGGCGATGTTCCAGTCGCCGTCACGCAGGTAGCCGGCGACGAGGCCGCCGCGGGAGGCGACCGGGCTCTCCTTCCAGGCGGCGGGGCCCATGAACTTGTCCTCGCCGCGGGAATAGCCCATCGAGCCGATCACCTTGGCCTGGTACTCGGGGCCGAGCTTCTTCAGCGTGTCGTTGAGCCCCTTGAGAAACGTCGCGCTGCCGTCGCCCATGATGGCGACGAAGTGCGCCCCTTTCGACGGGTTCTTGTTCCCCTTCGACAGCTCGGTCGCGAACGTCGTCAGCGCCTCCTGCATCTTGCCGACGTCGTCCTGCCGCTCGAACGTCAGGTTCACCCCGTTCTGGCACATCAGGCTCCCCTTGGCGGCCTGGGGCCCGCCGTTGGCGTAGAGGCCGCCGAGCTGGGAGTTCCAGGCCCAGATCAGGAACTTCACCGGCGGCTTGTCGGTGCAGCCCGGCTCGGCGTTGGCGAGCGGCGCGGCCGGCGCGCTCGGACTCGAGCCCGTCGCGGTCGCCGGGCTCGACGCGTCGACGCCGGGCAGGTCCGCCTTCGGCGGGACGCTCGACTCCTTCGTCTTGGCCGCCGGGATGATCTTCTCCAGCAGCGACGGGGCGAAGCGCTTCACGCTGAAGAACACCGTGGCGAGGAGCGCGACGGCGATGACCAGCTTGGCGAGCGGGGTTAGCTTCAACTGAGTCCTCCTGCCGGACCGCGCCGGCCTTGTGTGGCGACGCCCTCGCCGGGGGCGCGGGGGGCGGCGTCGGAGCCCCCCGCACGGTGAATCAGCGCCGGCTCCCGACGGTGGCGCGGAGCAGGCGGAGTCGGGCGTCGAGCTCCTCCGGAGTCATCGACGCGTACTTCGCGGGGAGGAGGCGGCGGCTGGACGTCTCGAAGACGGCGAGGAGCTCCATGAACTCCAGCAGCTCCACGTCGCGGCTCGGGAAGTAGTCGGTGGCGGCACGGACCAGATGCGCGTCGGTCACGGAGGCCTCCGACCCCAGCTCGCGGGCGGCGTCGTCGTTGGCGAGGAGGATGACGGCCTCGACGTCCGCGTTGCTGTAGCCGACCAGCTTCGAGGAGAAGCCGTCCCTCAGGGTGGCGAGGTCGACATCGGTCTTGATCCTGTTCTTCTTTACGAGAGCGCGCGCGACGAGCTCCACCTCCTCGGGGCTCTGCGAGTAGAGGAAGGGGATCTTCCGGTCGAGGCGGCCGGCCCGCTTCAGGTCGACGTCCAGCTTGTCCGGCCGGTTCGTCATGACCAGGAAGAGGATCCGCCCCCGGTTCGAGGTGTCCGACATGAACTCCTTGATCCGGGCGATGACGCGGGACGACGTGCCGCCGTCCCCCTCGCCGTCGGTGTTCCCGAAGGCGCGGTCCCCTTCGTCGATGATCACGACGACCTGCCCGATCGCCTTGATCACGTTGAGGATCTTCTCGAGGTTCCCCTCGGTCGCCCCGACCCACTTGGAGCGGAAGTTCTTCAGCTTGATCGTGGAGAGGCCGCACTCCTTGGCGAACGCCTCGGCCACGAACGTCTTGCCGGTCCCCATCGGGCCGGTGAAGAGGACGCCCATCGGCACGCGGGCGCGGCGCCCCTCCCGGATGTTCTCGGCCAGGATCCGGAGGTCCTTCTTCACCTCGTCCATACCGCCCACCACCTCGAAGCCGTACTCCGGGGTGAGGAACTCGACGAGGCCGAAGCACTCCCGCTCCAGGATCTCCCGCTTGCGGAGGGCGATCAGGCGGTCCGCCTCGCGCCGGGCCCGCTCGGCCGGGGTGAGGGTGGCGACCGTGGCGGCCTCCGCGGCGTTCGGGGCCAGGAGCTTCTTCACCTCGTCGCGCGAGAGGCCGGCGGTGAGCGTCGAGAGCTTGTGCGCCCGCGCCGCCGCGTCCGACCCGCCGCCGAGGAGACCGGTGATGAACGCCTCGCGCTCGGCCCGCTCCTCCTCCATCGGAGGGGGGGGCGTCAGGATCGAGAAGATCTGGATCGCCTTCAGGCCGGCGGTGACCTCGGCGAAGCGGTCGGCCTCCTTGTCGGAGAGGCTCTTGTCGGCGGCCACGGCGGCCGCGCGCCGCTCCTCGCGGCTCGGCATCGGGACGTCGACGACCGACACCTTCGGATTCGAGACGAGCTTGGGGGACAGCTCGGTCAGGTTCTCGGCGACCAGGATGACGATGTGGTCCCCCCGCTCGATCTCCGGCAGGAACGACCAGCGGTGGAGCGTGATGATCGACGCGCGGTCGGCGTCGCCCTGGAACGACGGGTCGCCGCCCGGCGCGATCGACTCGGCGTACTCGAGGACGATGGCCGTCTTCTTGGTGATCGAGAGGAGCCTCTCGAGCCCCGACAGCACCTTCTCCCGTCCGCTCCCGGAGACCAGCTCCTCGAAGCTGGCGGCGTCCTTCGACTTCTTGGCGAAGCGCAGGCCGGTCGCCAGGTTGTAGACGGCGATCGTCTCCTTGGACTCCCGGAGGAGGACGTCCGACAGGAAGTCCGTCAGCGGCCAGAGCTTCCCGTCGACGAGGACGGCGTCGTAGACGTTCCCGTGGAGGAGGAACATCGACGCTTCTCCCCTTAGGTAGCGCCGCTTCAGGTCCTCCGCCCAGGCAGGGAGCACGCGGGTGTCGGGCATGGTGGAGGAGATTACGGCAGGTGCGGGGGGGCGCGCGAACGCCCCCCCGCCGCGTCTGGCCTTCAGTGGGTCCGCCCGGATTCGAACCGGGGACCCGCCGGTTATGAGCCGGTGGCTCTAACCGCTGAGCTACGGACCCGCCGCGAGCGTATCAGGGCGGTGCCGCCGGCACGTGGGCCGGGATTGAGTCGAGACTCGGTTTCAACTATCGTCTCGCTCCGGAGATGAATGATGGCTCACTCAGATAATCCGGCGAAGCTCCGGGCCGTCAGCGAGGCCGAGGCGCGGCAGGTCGCCGAGGAGGCGCGGGAGACCGAGTGGACGAGCCCTTCCTTCCTGAAGGAGCTGTTCCTCGGGAGCTACCGGCTCGACCTGATCCACCCCTTCCCGGACACGCGGCTCGACCGCCCGGAGTTCCTCGCCTTCCGCGAGAAGCTCTCCCGCTTCATGACCGAGGACGTCGATCCCGACGCCATCGACCGCGACGGGAAGATCCCGCCACGGGTGATCAAGGCCCTCGCCGAGATGGGCGCGTTCGGGATGAAGGTCCCGAAGGAGTACGGCGGCCTCGGCTTCACCCAGCTCGAGTACGGGGAGATCATGAAGCTCCTCTCGAGCCGGGACGGAAGCATCGTCGCCCTCCTCTCCGCCCACCAGTCGATCGGCGTCCCGCAGCCGCTCAAGATCTTCGGCACGCCGGAGCAGAAGAAGAGGTATCTGCCCCGCATCGCGAAGGGAGCCATCTCCGCCTTCGCGCTCACCGAGCCGCAGGTCGGCTCCGACCCGGCGAACCTCGCCACGACGGCGACGAAGACGCCGGAGGGCGACTACATCCTGGACGGCGAGAAGCTCTGGACGACGAACGGCACCGTGGCCGAGCTCTTCGTCGTGATGGCGCGCCACCCGGAGTCGAAGAAGATCTCGGCGTTCATCGTCGAGAGGGAGTGGCCGGGCGTGGAGGTGGTCCACCGCTGCCACTTCATGGGCCTCAAGGCCATCGAGAACGGCGTCATCCGGCTCCGCAACGTCCGGGTGCCGAAGGAGAACCTCCTCTTGGCGGAGGGACGCGGGCTGAAGCTCGCGCTCGTCACCCTGAACACCGGCCGGCTGACGCTCCCGGCCGGCGCGGCCGCCGTCGCCAAGCGGTGCGTCGAGATCTGCCGTCACTGGGCCGCCGAGCGCGTCCAGTGGGGCCAGGCGATCGGCAAGCACGACGCGATCGCCCAGATCCTCGCCGACATGGCCGCGACGACGTTCGCGCTCGACGCCGTGGCCGACCTCTGCTCCGCCATGGCGGACAAGGGGGACCGCGACATCCGTCTGGAAGCGGCGATCGCCAAGATGTGGAACACCGAGGAGTGCTGGAAGCTCGTCGACCAGACGCTCCAGGTGCGGGGCGGTCGCGGCTACGAGACCGCGGACTCGCTCCGCGCCCGCGGCGAGGTGCCGATCCCGGTCGAGCGGATGCTGCGCGACTTCCGGATCAACCTGATCTTCGAGGGTTCGTCCGAGATCATGCGGCTCTTCATCGCCCGCGAGGCGCTCGACAAGCACCTCGCCGTGGCGGGCGACTTCGCCAACCCGAAGGCGCCGGCGGGAAAGCGGATCGCCGCGCTGCCGAAGATGGCCGCCTTCTACGGCGCCTGGTACCCGAGCCGTTGGCTCGGCTGGGGCCGCTGGCCGCGCTACGCGGAATTCGGGGCGCTCGCCACTCACGCTCGCTTCGCCGAGCGGACGTCGCGCAAGCTGGCGCGGACGCTCTTCCATCTCATGGCGCTGAACGGCCCGAAGCTCGAGAAGCGGCAGGCGCTTCTCTTCCGCGCCGTGGACGTCGGGGCCGACCTCTTCGCGATGTCGGCCACGATCTCGAGGGCCGCCGCGCTCGCGAAGGCCGGCGCGCCGGAGGCGAAGAGCGCCGGGCAGCTCGCCGACCTGTTCTGCCGCCGCGTGCGCCGCCGGATCGCCCAGAGCTTCCAGGCGATCCGCTCGAACGACGACGTCCTGAAGTACGCGTTCACGCGCACGCTCCTCGCCGGCGAGCACGTCTGGCTGGAGGCGGGGATCACCCCCGCGGACTTCGCCGCGCCGGCGGCCGCGGCCGAGCCGGAGCGGCGCAAGGCCGGGTAGCGGCGAGTCAGGCCGACGGGTAGCCGACCCGGTAGTTCCGTTCCGAGCCCGGCACCGGGACGTCGAGGTCCTCGAAGCGGAGGCCGGCCTCGTCACCCAGGAGGACGCGAACGGCGTCGGTGACGAGGATCTCGCCGGCGTTCGCCGTGTCCTCGCCCAGCTTGCTGGCGGCGTTCACCTCGCGCCCCCAGACGTCCGTGTCCCCGATCCGGAGGATCCGGCCGAAGCCGATCCCGATGCAGAGGAGGATCTTCTCCTCCGGCGTCCTCTCGCCGTTCGTCCGCTCGCAGGCGTGCTGCATCGCGATCGCGCAGGCGAGGGCACGGGAGGGCCGCTTGAAGAGGAGGAGCAGGCTGTCCGCCTCGATCTTGATCAGGATCCCGTCGTGCGCCACGACGATCGGGAGGAGCAGCTTCTTCTGCTCGAGGATGACTTGCAGGAAGTGGATGATCCCGAACGCGGCGACGTTCCGGGAGAAGCCGGAGAGGTCGGTGAACATCACGGTCCACTCCTCTCCGAAGAGATCCCAGATCCGCTCGTCGATCCGCTCCTTGTCCGCGCCGGGACGGGTCCGCTCCTCGATGAGGTGCCAGAGGCGGACCTCGCTCCCCTTCAGGTCGTCGTCCGTCGGGAACGGCATCCGCGAAGTCTAGCCCGTGGGGCGCGCTGGCCGGCTCTCACCTTCGATCCGCCGGGGCGTAGGACACCCCGGGAACCGCTCTCTCCTTCGATCCGCCGCGGCGTGGGACGGGTCCTCGCTCCCGCTGCGCGCGGCCGACCCTATCTCCCCCGAAACTGCCAAGCTGGGTCTGGATGAAATCGGCCGGCAGTTTCGGGGGAGACAACGCGTGCGGCGCTTCGGGCGCGGGGCGCTCGCGAGCGGGTCCCCGGCCGTGCTCGACGGTCGCTACGGAGCCCGCCCCCCGGTCCGGCTCCAGGTCCTGCGAAGAGACCGCCCGGAGTAGGACCCGCCGGGCCGGATCGGCGCAGGTCCCGTTGTCGCCTTGAATCCGCCGCGGCGTGGGACGGGTCCTCGCTCCCGCTGCGCGCGGCCGACCCTATCTCCCCCGAAACTGCCAAGCTGGGTCTGGATGAAATCGGCCGGCAGTTTCGGGGGAGACAACGCGTGCGGCGCTTCGGGCGCGGGGCGCTCGCGAGCGGGTCCCCGGCCGTGCTCGACGGTCGCTACGGAGCCCGCCCCCCGGTCCGGCTCCAGGTCCTGCGAAGAGACCGCCCGGAGTAGGACCCGCCGGGCCGGATCGGCGCAGGTCCCGTTGTCGCCTTGAATCCGCCGGGGCGTGGGACAGGCCCCTCGCTCCCGCTGCGCGCGGCCGACCCGCAACGCGTGCGGCGCTTCGGGCGCGGGGCGCTCGCGAAACTCGCCCCTCGAGGCCTGAACCCGTCGTGGTCGTCGCGTCGTTCGTCCGGCCTCGGGGGCTTCGAACATCGCGAGCGCTGATCCCGCGCCCTCGCGGCGCACGCGAGCGGGTCCCCGGCCGTGCTCGACGGTCGCTACGGAGCCCGCCCCCCGCCCCGGCTCCACGACCTCCCAAGACGCCGCCCGCGCAGGGGTGCTCCCGGGAACCGCGGGTCTACGCAGCAGCAACGATCTAGAGGCCTTTGCGCCGCCGGCGGGGCTCAGGAACCCGCAGGCGGCGCAGCCGCCGTGCGGGGCCGCGGAGGGGGTTTGGGGGGACCCGGGCCGGGTCCCCCCAAAGCACTTCAGCTCCCGATGTCGACGAACGGGCGCAGCTTCTTCGCCCGCGACGGGTGGCGGAGCTTGCGGAGCGCCTTGGACTCTATCTGGCGAATCCTCTCGCGCGTCACGTTGAAGCTCTTGCCGACTTCCTCGAGCGTGTGCTCGGCTCCGTCGCCCACGCCGAACCGCATCCGGAGCACCTGCTCCTCCCGCGGCGTCAGCGTCTTGAGCGTCTTCCTGGTCTGCTCGCGCAGGTTCGCCACGATCACCGCGTCGATCGGCGAGATGACCTGACGATCCTCGATGAAGTCGCCGAGATGCGAGTCTTCCTCCTCCCCGATCGGGGTCTCGAGGGAGATCGGCTCCTGCGCGATCTTCATGATCTTCCGGACCTTCGACGCCGGCATGTCCATCCGCTTGGCGATCTCTTCCGCCGTCGGCTCCCGGCCGAGCTCCTGCACGAGCGAGCGCTGGGTGCGGGTCAGCTTGTTGATCGTCTCGATCATGTGGACCGGGATGCGGATGGTGCGGGCCTGGTCGGCGATGGCGCGGGTGATCGCCTGGCGGATCCACCAGGTGGCGTACGTCGAGAACTTGTAGCCGCGGCGGTACTCGAACTTCTCGACGGCCTTCATCAGGCCGATGTTCCCTTCCTGGATCAGGTCCAGGAACTGGAGGCCGCGGTTCGTGTACTTCTTGGCGATCGAGACCACGAGCCTTAGGTTGGCGACGATCAGCTCCTGCTTGGCCTGATCCGCCTCGTCCTCCCCCTCGTGGATCTGCTTCATCGTCTTCTTGATCTCGTCATGGGAGACGCCGTACTTCTCCTCGAGATCCTTGAGCATCTGCCGGTACTTCGAGACGCGCCGCTTGTAGAACTCGGTCCGGACCTCGTTCTTCTCCTTCTTCAGGGCGGAGAGGTCCTGGCGGATCTGGGCCTCCGGCATGGCGAACTGCCGGTCGATGTCCTTCAGGATGTTCACCATCCGCTGGAGGCTCGCGGGGGTGAAGTCGATGGCGTGGATCAGGCGAGCGATCTCGGAGATGCGGCGGTCGACGGCCGGGTCGACGACGGGCACCGGTCGGGCCGTCTTGCCCGCCTTGTGGGCGGCCAGGGCCTTCGTGGTGAGGCGGGCCTTGGGGGCCGCCTTCTTCTTCTCCTGGTGCTTGCGGAGCTCCCCGTCGAGCTTGGCGATCTTCTTGAAGTGGCCGAGGATCGCCTCGATCCGGGTGGCGGTGCGGGAGTCGATCTCCTCGGACTCTTCGAGGGCCGCCGCCGCGAACTCCAGGAAGCCGCGGGCGACGTTCTTGTCCTTCTTGGCCGCCTCGACGATCTTCAGGATCTCCTCGAGGACGATCCGGTTCGTGGAGAGGGCCCGGTAGATCTTCGCCTCGCCGTTCTCGATCCGCCGGGCGATCGAGACCTCGCCCTCGCGGTCCAGGAGCTTCACCGTCCCCATCTCGCGGAGGTACATCCGGACCGGATCGTTGGTCTTCTCGACGGTCGGGTCGGGCAAGGCGGACTCGGTGGCGCCGGGGGCCCCCTTCCGGGCCGAGGCCTTCTCCGGCACGTCGACGATCTCGATCCCGTACTCGCCGAACCGGATGTAGATCTCGTCCAGCTCCTCCGGCGCGTTGGCCAGCTCCTCGGGAAGCGCCTGATAGATCTCGTCATAGAGGAGATATCCGCGTTCCTTGCCGAGGGTGATCAGCGTCCGGACTTCAGGGTGCTTTTCTTCTACCGTCACCGAGCGTCACTCCAGTCGAAAAAATTCATCGGGTCAGAAAAAGGGGCGTCCGCCCCGCGTTCATCTTTTCGGGGGGGCCGCCCCGGCGGCTTCCCCTTTCCTGACGTCACCCGGCTCCGGCTGACGCCTCAGCTCCTGCTTCAGACGCTGCGCCTCGGCGGAGAGGATCTGCTTCTCCCGCAGGAGCTTCGCCTGTCGTGCGGCATCTCCCGCGGCCGCCAGAATCTGCGGCTGAAGCGCCGCACCCCTCTCCTCCAGATGGCGTATCTTCAGTTGCAGCAATGGTTTGTGCAACCTCTCGAGCGAGCGCGCCCTTGCCCGCTCCCGAACCTCGTCCGGCGCCTGGGTGGGCCCCTGAGCCCCTTCTCGGTGGCCAGGAGGGTCCGTTTCGTCGGATTCCTGGAGCAGAAGACGGGCCAGAACGGGTTCCGCGCCGGCCCCAACATGGGATCCAAGTGACGAAAAATCAAGGGTCGGGGCGTCGGGGCCGAGGCTCTTCATGGCCGCAAAGATCTCCTGGGCAGCCGGATGGCGAAAGACGTCGAGGGGGATCCGCTCGACGAGGCCGGCGCTCGCGGGCCAGGAGGCGAGGAGCCCGGCCAGCACCGATCGCTCGCTTTCGCCGAGCTCCTCGGGGGCCGCCCCTGGTTGTTCAACCCGGCCACCCCTCCGTTTCTTCCCTTCGCCGGGCGCCAGGACGTGGAGGGGAATCCCTACCGCCCGGGACAGGCCGGAGAGGAGCTCGAACCGGAGGATCCCGTCCGGAGCCTTGCCGAGGATCTCGACGGCGGCGCTCACGCGGGAGGCCCGCTCCGCCGGGTCCTGCTTGGCCTCGAGGACCGGGCGCGCCAGCGCGCCGACGAGCGGGAGGGCCCCCTCGACCTCCTTGCGAAGGGCCTCGGCGCCGTGCGCCGCCAGGTAGGAGTCCGGGTCGTGCCCGTCCGGCAGGACGAGGTGCGCGAGCTTCACGCCGTGGGTGATGAGGAGCCCGAACGCCTTCTGGGCCGCCGTCAGCCCGGGCGCGTCCCCGTCGTACGCGACGATCACGGTCCCGGCGTGTCGGGCGAGGAGGTCGGCCTGGGCCTCGGTGAGCGCCGTGCCCATCGACGCGACCGCGTTGTGCAGGCCGGCACGCTCGCAGGCGATCTGGTCGAAGTACCCCTCCACCAGCAGCACGGTGTCGCTCTTCCGGATCGACTCCTTGGCGCGGTCGAGCCCGTAGAGGAGCTTCCCCTTCGAGAAGCGCGGCGACTCGGGGGAGTTGAGGTACTTGGGAGGCTCGTCGCCGAAGGCGCGGGCGCCGAAGCCGAGCACCTCGCCGCGCGAGTCGCGGATCTCCAGGGTGAGCCGGTTGCGGAAACGGTCGTAGAGGCGCCCCGACTCCGGGTGCTTCTGGAGGAGGCCCGCCTCCAGGAGGACCTCCTCGGGGAAGATCGGTGAGAGGGCGTTCTTCAGCGTGTCCCAGGAATCCGGAGCCGCCCCGAAGCCGAGCTCGACGGCCCTCTCCAGGCTCAGCCCGCGCCGCTCCAGGAGCGCCTTCGCCGGGGCGTGGCGCGGCAGCTGCTCGCGGAAGAGCTTCGCCGCGGCGGCCACGGCCTCGGTGCTCCGGGTCTCCTTGCCCCTCTCGGCGCGGGTGCCCCGCTTGCGCAGCGGGAGAGAGATGCCCGCCTGGCGGGCGAGGTAGGCCACCGCCTCGGCGAAGTCGACCCGCTCGGTCTCCTTGACGAAGGAGATCGCATCCCCCTTCGCCCCGCAGCCGAAGCAGTAGTAGAAGCCCTTCTCCGGGTGGACGTAGAACGACGGCGTCTTCTCGGAGTGGAACGGGCAGAGCCCCTTCCACGAGGCGCCCACCTTCTTGAGCCCGGTGGCTCCGCCGATCAGGGTGACGAGGTCGGTCGCGTGGAGGACGTCCCGTTTGACGTCGTCGTTGATGTCGTAGATCGGCTCAGACATCGAGGTTGGCGATCGTCACGGCGTTGCCCCCCTCCTGGGCGTCCCCCGGGCGGTGGGACGCGACCCCGGGGTGCTCGGACAGGAACTCCTTCACGGCGGCCCCGAGGCGTCCGGTGCCGTAGCCGTGCACGATCCGGATCGCGCCCCGGCCGGCCATCATCGCGTCGTTCACGGCGCGCTCCACCTCGCGGAGCGCCTCCTCGACCCGCTGGCCGATGAGGATCAGCTCGGAGGACGGGGGGATCTTCGGGGTGGGGCCCGGCGGGGGATCCGGCACCGTGGGCGCTGGCCGCGGCTTCGGGCGGACGTCGCCGGCCGCGTGCTCGAGCGCTCCGGCCGCCACGCGCATCCGCTTGCCCGACACCTCGACCTCGGCCTCGCCCCGCGCCGGATCGAGCGACAGGAGCCGTCCCACGGTCCGGAACGGCTGGATCCTCACGAGGTCGCCGACCGCCACCGGCCCTTTCCTTACCGCTTCCTCCTCGGCCAGGATCTGCACGGCGTCCTCGCGCGCGGCCTGGGTGATGGTCGTGAGGGCCCCTCGCGAGATCGCCCGCCCCGCCTTCTGCTCCTCGCGGAGGCGGTCGAGCTCGCGCCGAGTCCGCTCGCGGAGCGATTCGAGGGCCCGCTCCACCTCGGCCCGGGCCTTTTCGCGGAGACGGGCGCGCTCGGCGGCCATCGCCTCCTTCTCGCGTTCGAGAAGGCTGCTGCGCACCTCGAGCTCGGAGACGAGAAGGCGGGCCGATTCCGCCTCCCGCCGCGCGGCGGCGGTCTCCCGCTCGAGCCGCTCCAGAGCGGCGTCGGCGACCG
>CAYLNK010000061.1:0-24854 GCA_964384675.1 uncultured Holophagales bacterium
GTGCCGAGGCGGCCGGACAGGGCCACGGCGGCCCCGCCCGCGAAGAGGGCGGCGGCGGCGAGCCCCGTCGCGGCGGGGAGGACCCAGAGGAGGAGTCTTCGTGTCACGCTGGTGAATCCGGCGGCCGCATTCTGCCGGATGTCGTAACGTTCGATGGTGAACGACGACGTCGTCCTCTCGGCGCAGGGCCTCGCGAAGCGGTACGGCGACCGGGAGGTCGTCACCGATGCCTCGTTCGAGCTGCACCGCGGCGAGGTGTTCGGGTTCCTCGGCCCGAACGGGGCGGGGAAGACGACGACCATCCGGATGCTGGTCGGGCTCGTCCGGCCGACGCGTGGCCGCGTCCTGATCGAGGGACACGACGTGAAGCGGGAATTCGAGGCGGCGATGCGGCGCGTCGGCTGCATCGTGGAGACGCCGGACCTCTACCGTTTCCTCACCGGCCGCGAGAACCTCCAGCACTTCGCGCGGATGCTCGGGCACGGGGCGGAGGAGCGGATCCCGGAGCTGGCCGCGCTCGTGAAGATGACCGATCGCCTCGGAGACCTGGTGCGGACGTACTCGCTGGGAATGCGGCAGCGGATCGGGATCGCGCAGGCGCTCCTCGCGAACCCGTCCGTGCTGATCCTGGACGAGCCGACGAACGGACTCGACCCGGCCGGGATCCGCGAGATGCGCGGCCTCCTGAAGCTCCTCTCCCGCGAGCGCGGCCTCGCGGTCTTCGTCTCGAGCCACCTCCTCCACGAGGTGGAGCTGACGTGCGATCGCGTGGCGATCGTCCACCGCGGCAAGACCCTGGCGAAGGGCCCGCTCGCCGAGCTGACCGAGAACGGGGCCCGATCGCTGGAGGACCTGTTCCTCGAGCGTACCGGCGGAGAGACGGTCTGATGTCGATGCTCGGCCTCCTCGAGAACGAGACGTTGAAGGTGCTCCGCCGGAAGCGCTTCCGCCTGATCCTCTGTGTCCTGGCGGCGCTCCTGACCCTGGTCGTCTTCGCCCAGAACCGCGCCCGGAAGGCCGACCGGAAGGAGAGCGCCACGGCGACGGCGGAGCCGGCGGCGTCCCCGGGGGGCGCGGGGGGCGGAGCGCCCCTGCCGAACAAGGCCGCGGGGGACTGGCGGCCGTCCGTCGAGAAGCGGATCGCCGAGATGGAGCGGCGCCTCCGCTCGCCCCGCACGCCCGAGGGGTTCGCCCGCTACATGAAGTACGAGAGCGGGCGCCTGCGGTACCACCTGGAGAAGGGGATCAACCCGGACCAGCTGACCGCGCCCGCCTTCACGCGCGGCTTCGCCGGGGTGGGGAGCGTCCTCCTGATCCCGCTCCTGGTGGCGGTCTTCGCGGCGGACCTCGTCTCGTCCGAGTTCGCGGAGGGGACGGTGACGCTGCTCCTGACCCGTCCCGTCGCGCGGTGGAAGGTCCTTCTCTCGAAGTACGCCGCCATGCTCCTCTTCACGACGCTGACTCTGCTGGCGTCGGCGGCGCTCGCCTGGGCGATCGCGGGGGCGGCGTTCGGCTGGAGCGGGTGGGGCGCGCCGATCCTGACCGGCTTCAAGCTCGGCGGCGCCGGCTTCGACGTCGCGGGCGTGAGGATGGTCCCGCTCTGGCAGGACACCATCGCCGCGTACGGGCTGGCGTGGATCTCGGCCATCTCCGTCGGCTCGATCACCCTCCTCCTGTCGGTGGTCTTCCGGTCGGCGGCCGCGGCGATGGGGACGATGATGGCGACCCTGATCGGCGGGACGATCCTGTCGCGCGTCGCCTCGGACTGGGACGGCGCGAAGTGGTTCTTCGTGACGAACCTGCCGCTGCCCGACTACTACGCCGGAATGCCGACGCCCTTCTCCGGGATGTCGCTGGCGTTGTGCGTGACGGTCCTCCTCGGCTGGGCCCTCGCGGCCACCGCGACCGCCTTCGCCCTCTTCGTCCGCCGCGACGTCGTCAGCGGAAGCTAGGGGTCAGGTCCCGATTTTCTACTTTAGGCGCTAAAGTAGAAAATCGGGACCTGACCCCGATCTCGCGCGCGGGGGCGGTTTGCGTAGAATCGCCGGCTCCACCATGAGCGAGACCCACAGCACCGTCGCCGATGCCCTGGTCCACGAGTTCGGGGATAACGCCGAGTTCGCCCTGGAGCTCTACTCCACGTACCGCCACGACCCTGCCGCCGTCGGCGAGAGCTGGCAGGCGGCGTTCCAAGCGATCGAGCGGCGCGTCGTGCCGGGCGCGATCGTCCCGGCGTCCCTTCCGGCCCCGTCCTCGGCGCCGGTACCCGCCGCGGCGCCGGCGGCGCCCTTCCCGGCGCCTGTCCGGCCCTCCGCGCCCGGTCCGCGCGCCGGCGAGCAGGCGGTCCCGCTCGTCGGCGGCGCCGCCACGATCGCCCGCAACATGGACGCGTCCCTGACCGTCCCGACCGCCACCTCGCAGCGCGTCGTGCCCGTCAAGGTGATGGAGGAGAACCGCCGCATCCTGAACCGGCACCGGGAGGTGCTCGGGAAGTCGAAGATCTCGTTCACCCACCTCGTTGCCTGGGGCATCGTCCGGGCGCTCGAGAGGCACCCGGGTCTCAACGACGCCTTCGGCGAGGCGGACGGCCGTCCGGCGCGGATCAAGAAGCCGGGGGTGAACCTCGGCATCGCCGTCGACGTCGCACGCAAGGACGGCGGACGGAACCTCCTGGTCCCGAACATCAAGGGAGCCGAGAAGCTGAGCTTCGCGGAGTTCCTCGACGCGTTCGACCTGATGGTGGCCAAAGCGCGGAAGGGGGCGCTCGAGCCGGACGCGTTCGCCGGCACGTCGATCTCGCTGACGAATCCGGGCACCGTCGGCACGACGGCCTCCGCCCCGCGCCTGATGCCGGGCCAGGGGACGATCATCGCCACCGGGGCGATGGGCTACCCGGCCGAGTTCCAGGCGATGCCGGACGAGGTGATGGCGGGCCTCGGCGTCGGGCGGGTGATGAACGTCTCCTCCACGTACGACCACCGGATCATCCAGGGGGCCGAGTCGGGGGCGTTCCTCGCGACGCTCCAGGACCTGATGCTCGGCGTGACGCCGTTCTACGAGCGGATCTTCACGGATCTCCGCGTCCCGCATCGGCCGGTGCTGTGGCAGAAGGACCAGAACCCGCCGCTCGCCGGACGCGGCCGCAGCCTGGAGGTGATCGAGAAGCAGGCGCGGGTCGTCCAGCTGATCAACGCCTATCGCGTGCGCGGCCACCTCACCACCGACCTCGACCCGCTCGGCGCCGACACCGTGCCGTATCACCCCGACCTCGACCCCGCCACGTACGGCTTCACGCTCTGGGACCTCGATCGGAAGTTCATCACCGGCGGCCTGGCCGGCATCGACCAGGTGGCCTCGCTGCGCGACATCATCGAGGTCCTCCGCCAGACGTACTGCGGGAAGATCGGCGCGGAGTTCATGTACATCCAGGACCCGGTCCAGAAGCACTGGCTGATGGACCGGATGGAGTCGAGCCGCAACCGGACCTCTCTGGACGACGCGGGCCGACGGAAGGTCCTGGAGAAGCTCGTCGAGGCGGAGAGCTTCGAGAAGTTCCTCCACATGAAGTTCGTCGGCCACAAGCGCTTCTCGCTCGAAGGCGGCGAGTCGACGATCGCGCTCCTCGACCGGCTCCTGGACCGGGCGGCCGCGGCCGGCATCGTGGAGGCGGTGATCGGGATGCCGCACCGCGGACGGCTCACGGTGCTGACCACCATCGTCCAGAAGCCTGCGGGGAAGATCTTCGCGGAGTTCGAGGACGTGACCGACCTCGAGTCGATCCAGGGCTCGGGCGACGTGAAGTACCACCTGGGCGCGGTCGGGACGCACGTGGCGCCGGACGGCACCCCGGTGAAGGTGGCGGTGGCTCCGAACCCGAGCCACCTGGAGTTCGTCGATCCCGTGGTCGAGGGGATGGTGCGTGCCAAGCAGATCCGGATCGGCGACGCCGGGCACAAGCGCGTCCTCCCGATCCTGATGCACGGCGACGCGGCATTCGCCGGCCAGGGGATCGTGGCCGAGACGTTCAACATGTCGCAGCTCCACGGCTACCGGACCGGCGGAACGGTGCACGTCGTCGTGAACAACCAGATCGGCTTCACCACGAACCCGGCGGACGCGCGGACGTCCACGTACTGCACCGACGCCGCCAAGATGGTGCAGGCGCCGGTCCTCCACGTGAACGGCGACGACCCGGAGGCCGTGATCCAGGTCATCGACCTCGCCCTCGACTACCGGGTCGAGTTCCAGCGCGACATCGTCATCGACCTCGTCTGCTACCGGCGCTATGGACACAACGAGGGGGACGAACCGAGCTACACGCAGCCGCTCCTGTACCAGAAGATCCGCGAGCAGCGCTCGGTGGCGCACCTGTACGGCGACCGGCTGGTCCGCGAGGGCCGCCTCGCCGAGGCCGACGTCACGGCGGTATGGGCGGACCGGAAGGCCGCGCTCGAGGCCGCCTACGCGGACCAGGCGGTGCGGCAGAAGACGACGTTCTTCGCCGACTCGCTCGTGGCCGCGCCCGCCCCGTCGATCGTCCCGGTCGAGGACGACCGGACGCTGCTCGGGGAGATCCTGAAGGCCGTGTCGACCGTGCCGGAAGGCTTCGAGGTGCACCCGAAGCTCCGGCCCGTGCTGAAGAAGCGGGCGGAGTGGGCGGCCGGGCGCCCCGAGATCGACTGGTCGGGCGGCGAGATGCTCGCCTTCGGGATGCTCCTCCTGCGCGGGACGCCGGTGCGTCTCTCGGGCCAGGACTCGGGGCGCGGCACGTTCAGCCACCGGCACGCGGTGCTGGCGGATCCGCGCTCGGGCCAGGAGATCGTGCCCCTCAACCGGATCTCGGAGCAGCAGGCGACGTTCGAGGTGATCGACAGCCTCCTCTCCGAGAACGCGGTGATGGGCTTCGACTTCGGCTACTCGGTGGCCGATCCGTCCACGCTCGTCCTCTGGGAAGCGCAGTTCGGCGACTTCGCGAACGGCGCGCAGGTGATCATCGACCAGTTCATCTCCGGCTCGGAGCAGAAGTGGGGGCAGACGTGCGGTCTCGTCCTGCTCCTGCCGCACGGGCAGGAAGGACAGGGGCCCGAGCACTCGTCGGCGCGCCTGGAGCGGTACCTGACGCTCTGCGCCGAGGAGAACATGCGGGTCGTCAACCTCACGACGCCGGCGCAGTACTACCACGCGCTCCTCCGGCAGATGGACGGCGACGTGCGCAAGCCGCTCGTGGTGATGTCGCCCAAGAGCCTCCTCCGCCACCCGCGCGCGGTGTCGTCCCTCGACGACCTCGTCGACGGGACGTTCCAGACGGTCCTCGACGACCCCGAGTACGCGACCGGTCCGACGGACGGCGTCGGCCGGGTCATCGTCGCGAGCGGGAAGGTGTCGTACGAGCTCCTCGCCGCGCGGGAGCGGTCGCAGGCGCCGGTCGCGATCGTCCGGCTGGAGCAGGTCCACCCGTTCCCGGGCGCCGAGCTGGGGCGGATCCTCGCCCGCTACCCGGGCGACGCCGAGCTGGTGTTCGTGCAGGAGGAGCCCCGGAACATGGGGGCCTGGCGCTTCGTCAGGGAGCAGTTCCTGGACGGGAAGGTGGAGGGCCTCGAAACCGGCCGCCCTCTCCGCTACATCGGCCGGCGGGACCTCGCCAGCCCGGCTCCCGGCTCGCACCACGTCTTCCACGTCGAGCAGGAGGCACTCGTGGCCGAGGCGGTCAGGGTCGGGGCGCGAAAGCCGGCCGTCGCGTCCTGATCCTCAGCCCGGACCGCCCGGGAGGGCCGTGAGCCGGAACGTCTGGAATATCTGCCGGCCCGATGCGTCCGAGACGGAGAGGAGTACGTCGGCCGGCTCGGCGTCGGCCGGCGTCCACCGAAGGACGCCCTTGCCGTCGAGGGCCATTCCCGGCGGGCCCGATTCCAGCCGGATCTTCGGCTGCCCGCGCCGGGAGAGGACTTTCACCCGGTACTCGAACGGACGCCCCGGCTCGACGAGGCGAGGGGGCTCCGACGAGAAGAGGAGGTAGTCGATTCCCGACTCGTCGAGGGCTCGCTCCAGGTCGAAGCGCCGGAGGCAGAGCCTGTCGCCCGCCAGGGGGATCGTGACGAACCACCCCTGAGACGGAAAGGCGAAGAGCCTCTGCCGGAACGGGGCCATCTCCATGCTCTGCCGCGGCAGGTCGAGCCCCTCGACGCCCGAGAGGGTCAGCACGGCGCGGCCGATCGTGAGCTCGAACAGAGAGACGCGATCGACGCGCGGGTTGGGGTCGTCTCTCGGGCTGGCGGCGTCCGCCGGGAGGACGATGCCGAAGGGTCCGCTGGCGGCAGGGATGGTCACACCGGGCCAGGATGGGAGCTTCTGCAGGGTGGCGGAGTAGTTGCCTCGGAGCGTGTGCAGCGTGCGCCCATCGGGACCGGGCAGCACCGGCCCGACGCTGTCGTGCTCGTACCGGATGCGCACGGCCGAGTCGCTCACGACCACGCTCTCCAGCCCCGTCGGGCTGACTTCGGTGTGCCATAGCCCGAGGAGCCGTCCGTCGCGCGAGCCCTCGACGAAATATCGCGAGGAGCCGTCGATGTGGCCGGGGTCGTTGCCGACTCGCAGCTCGAGCGGGGAGAACGTGACGGGGTCGACGAAGCGGAGCGGGAAACGCACGGAAAGGCGCCCTGGCTCCTCCAGGCCGACGACGAGAGGTCCGACGGACTCGGAGCCGACCCACGCGGCGCGCACGCGCTCCGCGAACGGTAGGCGGGCACGAGCCTCGCGCTGGAACGACACGAGGTCGAAGCGTTCGATCGTGGAGCCCTCGGGGTCGATGACGAAGAGGTGCCGGTGGCCTGCGGCGAGGAGCGGCTTGTCGGTCTCGACGGAAAGAGGTGGAAGGAGCTCGCCAGCGTCGGCGTCGAAGACCTCGACGCGCCGCCGCTCGGGTATCGCGAGGAAGAGGTAGCGCCCCGAACCCCCGACGCACGAGCCGGAGACCTTTCCGGAGAGGGGGATCGAGCCTCGCGAGACCTTGTCCGTTCCGGCGGCCAGACGGGCGATCCGCGTCCGCAGGCCCCTGGCAGATCGCGCGCCGTCCGGCGGCGCTCCGGCGGCCCGGCGGAGCGAGAAGCCGATCGCGCATCCCGCGATCAGGACCAGGGCGGCGGCCCCGCGGCTCAGGCGTCTCATGTCACGGCTTCGCGCTGCCGTTGTGGATCGAGAAGGCATGGATGGTCGCGGCTCCGGTCTTGTCCCGCACGAGGACGGACACCGGAACGTCCGTCTCCGTGATCTCGCGCGGGACCGCCCACAGGATATGTCCGCTCCCGTCCGCGAGCATTCCGGGCGGCCCGGCCTGGAGCTCGAAGCGGGGCTCCCCTTCGGTGCCGTTCACGCGGATGAAGTACTCCCAGGTCCGGCCCGGATAGAAGGATCCGTCAGGGGTCGATGTGACGACGATGGCGTTGAGGCGGGGAGGGGCGCCGGCCTCGTCCTTCCCGACGGACGAGAGGTCGGCCGGCAGCACCAGGAGCCGGTCGAGAGAGGGCGGGATGACGACGACGACCTTCTCGGCACCGAGGAGCCAGACGCGCCGGCGATACGGGACCGGCGACTCCCCACCCGTCGTCTCTGCCCCATCAGGGGTCCCGAGATCGACCCTTGTGCTGGACGAGCCCACGGTCCGGATCGAGAGACGCATCGGCCCCGGATCCCATCTCGACTTCGTGGGGACCGCCTCGAGGTAGTAGCGCCCTTCCACCGCCGGGATCGTCATGCGCCCGTTCGCCTCGAGTCGGTGCACGTCGGGATCGAAGACCCCGTCCGAGGAGAAGAAGGCGCTGCCGTCCGGACCGGGCACGAAGTACGTGCCCTCGACCTGCCCGTCCGACTTCCGGCGCTCGAGCGTCGTGCCGGTGATCGTGGCGATGCGGCCAAGGCCATAGGGGTTCGGCAACGTGGCGGTCCGGCCGTCGGCCGAAATCTCCAGAGGCTGTACCGAGCCGCTCAGGTCGTGGGTGGAGCTCCCTTGCATCGGGGTCATCTGCAAGCTCCGCGGGTCGACGACGTCGACGCGGCCACTCTCTTCCACGAGGAGCAGTGGTTCCGTCGAGGCGTGGCCCATGACCATCGCGACGAAGCGCGTACCGGGTGAGATCTCCACTTCCATCTCGCGCTCGAGGCCAGGGAGCGCGTGGCGTTGGAGTCGGTTCCGCTGCCGGAGCAGCACGAAGAGGTGGTTCATGCCCGCGGCGACGAGAGCATCGTCGGAAGCGGAGAGGAAGCGAGTTTGCCGTTCTCGCGCGTCGAAGACGGCGACGTTTCGGATCTGGGGCATGAACAGGAAGAGGAGGTGGCCCCCGCCTCCGGCGCAGACCGATGTCGCGGAGGCCGGCAGCGACACCGATCCGATCTCGCGCCCGCTTCCTCTCCCTGGAATCGGCGGTGCCTTCCTCGCCTTCGGAGCTGGCGGTGCCGGGACTCGAACCTGAGGGAGCATCCACCCGACGATCGCCCCGGCGACCGCCAGAAGAGGAGCGGTGCCCAGCGGGAGTCCTCCGGGGCGGCCCGCCGGAGGGGGTGGTCCCGAGCGGGATCCGGACGCTCCCCGCGATATCCGCGAAGGTGGCCCCGCTCTGCGACCTTGCTCCATCATCTCGTCGCGACCTCGTGAGTGAATCGGTGCGGGAGTATACGAACAGCGGAGCTCGGCGGAGCCGTCTGGACAGGCAGAGCGCCGCGGCAGCTTCCTAAAAGGCCACCGCCGACATATAGTCGGCCGGACTCTCGATGGCGCTATTCGGAAAGAGCGCTCCTCGCCCCGAGGAGACCGACAGGAACCGCCCGGCCCCGGGCGTTCCGATGCCGCCGCCGATGCGGCAGGACCCCCCACGAACGGAGGCGAAGACGGCCGTGATCGGACCTCACGTCAGGATCCAGGGCGAGCTCTCGGCCGACGAGGACGTCGTCATCGAGGGCCGCGTCGAAGGGAAGATCGCGGTCACGAAGTCCGTCCGCGTCGGCAACAACGCGCAGGTGAACGCCGAGGTGAAGGGGCAGAGCGTCGTGATCGCGGGCCGCGTCGTCGGCAACGTCACCGCGGTCGAGCGGGTGGAGATCCTTCCCACGGGCTCGCTCGAGGGGAACATCCGCGCCCCGAAGATCGTCATCGCCGAGGGGGCCCAGTTCAAGGGAAGCGTCGACATGGGCGGCAAGCCGCCCGCTCCCGAGAGCGCGCCGGCCGCCAAGCCCGGCAACCCGGGCGCGCCGAAGCCGTAGAGGGAGTCCCGGCATGGCGACGAACGTGGCCGTCTACCGGAACTTCGTGAACGGGGAGTGGGTTCCGGCGAAGTCGGGCCGCCTGTTCGAGAGCCGTAACCCGGCGGACGTCACGGACTGCGTCGGGCGCTTCGCGGACTCCGACGAGCGCGACGTGAAGGCGGCGGTGGACGCGGCCGCCGAGGCGTACCGTAGCTGGCGCCTGGTGCCCGGCCCGCAGCGCGGCGAGATCCTCTACCGCCTCGGAGAGATCCTGCGCGAGCGGAAGGACCGCTACAGCCGCGACATGACCCGGGAGATGGGAAAGGTCCTCCGCGAGTCCGGCGGCGACGTCCAGGAAGCGATCGACATGGCGTACCTGATGGGCGGTGAGGGCCGGCGCCTGCACGGGCAGACCACACCCTCCGAGCTGCCGGACAAGTTCGCCATGTCGGTCCGATCGCCGATCGGCGTCTGCGGCTTCATCACACCGTGGAACTTCCCGATGGCGATCCCCGCCTGGAAGACCACGGCCGCCCTGGTCTGCGGGAACACCGTCGTGGTGAAGCCGGCGACCGACACGCCGCTCTCGGCGCTGAACCTCGCGCAGGCGCTCCAGGACGCCGGCCTCCCGAAGGGGGTCTTCAACGTCGTGACGGGCGGCGGGACGAAGTGCGGCCTGCCGCTGGTGAAGGACCCGCGCGTCAAGGTGATCTCGTTCACCGGTTCGACGCAAGTGGGGAAGACCATCAACGAGGCGTGCGCGCCGGAGTTCAAGCACGTCCACCTCGAGATGGGCGGGAAGAACCCGATCCTCGTCATGGACGACGCCGACCTCTCCCTCGCGGTGGACGGCGCCATCTGGGGCGCCTTCGGCACCAGCGGCCAGCGCTGCACGGCCGCGTCGCGCCTCCTCGTGCACAAGAAGGTCGTCCGGAAGTTCACGGCGATGCTCGCGGAGCGGGCCGCGGCCCTGAAGGTGGGGAACGGGCTCGACCCCTCGAACGAGATGGGCCCCTCGATCAACGAGAGCCAGCTCGACACCGTCCTCGACTACATCTCGATCGGCAAGGCCGAGGGCGCGAAGATCGTCGCCGGCGGCCGGCGTCTCGCGGGCAAGGGGCACGAGAAGGGGTGGTTCGTGGCTCCGACCGTCTTCGGCAACGGGCACCGCGACATGCGGATCGCCCGCGAGGAGATCTTCGGGCCGGTCACCGTCGTCATCCCGGTGGACTCGCTCGAGGAGGCGATCGACGTCGCGAACGACTCGGAGTTCGGCCTCTCGTCCGCGATCTTCACGAAGGACGTGAGCAAGGCGTTCACCGCGATGCGCGACCTCGAGGCCGGGATCTTCTACGTCAACCTGCCCACGATCGGCGCCGAGACCCACCTCCCGTTCGGCGGCACCAAGAAGACCGGCAACGGGCACCGCGAGGCGGGACTCGCGGCGCTCGACGTCTTCAGCGAGTGGAAGTCGATCTACGTCGACTACTCCGGGAAGATCCAGAAGGCCCAGATCGACGTGCCGGCCGGTCAGGACGGCGCGCCCGCCTCGAAGAAGCGGAAGAAGTAGCACCCGGAACAACCACGACAGACGTTCTGGGCCAGTCGCCCAGGAGGACGAGACGCATGAAAGTCGGGCTTCCCAAGGAGATCAAGGACAACGAGTTCCGCGTCGGCATGGTGCCGGCGGGGGTCAAGGCGCTGACGTCCGAGGGGCACGAGGTGCTCGTCGAGACGAACGCGGGCTCCGGCTCCGGCTTCACGGACGACGAGTACCGCGCCGCCGGCGCGACGATCGGTCCGAACGCCGACGAGGTGTGGGGCTGGGCCGAGATGATCGTCAAGGTCAAGGAGCCGATCGCCCCGGAGTATCCGCGGCTGAAGCCCGATCTCCTCCTGTTCACCTATCTCCACCTCGCGCCCGACGCGAAGCAGACCGACGCGCTGGTGGAGAAGAAGGTCACCGGCGTCGCCTACGAGACGATCGTCGGCCGGCAGGGCGGCTTGCCGCTCCTGACCCCGATGTCCGAGGTGGCCGGCCGGATGTCGGTCCAGGTCGGCGCCAACTACCTGATGAAGCCGAACGGCGGCCGCGGCATCCTCCTCGGCGGCGTTCCCGGCGTGGCGCCGGGCGAGGTCGTCATCATCGGCGGCGGCGTGGTCGGCCTGAACGCCGCGAAGATGGCCGTCGGCCTCGGCGCCCGCGTCACGATCCTGGAGACCTCGGCCGAGCGGATGGCCTACCTCGACGACATCTTCGGCAGCCGGGTCGTCTGCCTGGCCTCGAACCCGTACACCCTGGCGGAGGGCGTCGCCCACGCGGACGTCCTGGTCGGAGCCGTGCTCATCCCCGGCGCGGCGGCCCCGAAGCTGGTGACGCGCCCGATGATCGGCACGATGAAGAAGGGCTCGGTCGTGGTCGACGTGGCCGTCGATCAGGGCGGCTGCTTCGAGACCACGCACGCCACCACCCACTCCAACCCCGTCTACGACATCGACGGCGTCACCCACTACTGCGTCGCGAACATGCCGGGCGCCGTCCCGCGCACCTCCACGCTGGCGCTCACGAACGTCACCTTGCCGTACGCCCTCAAGCTCGCGCGGCTCGGCCTCCGCGAGGCGATCCGTCGCGATCCCGGCCTGAAGGAAGGCGTCAACACCTTCGCGGGACACATCACCTGCGCCCCGGTCGCGCAGGCGCAGAAGAAGGACTACACCCCGCTCGACCAGCTCCTCGGCTGGGGCGGAAACAGCTGACCACGTCCCGGGGAGCCCGGGCGCCGGGCTCCCCGAACCCCTCCACCCGCCCCGACCCCCGCTGGCGGCCGGTTTGCTACGGCACCGCGTGAAGCCGGTCACAGGCTTCGTGGGGGAAGGCAAATAGCATGAGCACCATGACGGTCACACACGACAGGATCCGCGAGGCGCTGGCCCCGTTCGCCCTCGCGCCGCTACCCGACGACCCCGACGCCTCGCTCTTCGACGGCGGCGTGATCGACTCCTTCGGCCTGATGGACGCGATCGCCAGCCTCGAGAAGGTGTTCGACGTGTCGGTCCCGGACTCCGACCTGAACCCGCGCCGATTCGAGACGCTGGGGAAGATCGAGCGGTATTTCGAGGCCCGCGCCCGGGCGTGAGCCGGTGACGAGCCTGGTCGGCTTCGGCGCCGCCGTGCCGGAGCGCGTCGTCGCGAACGCCGAGCTGGCGGAGAGCCTGGGCGTCACCGAGGAGTGGATCCTGCAGGCCTGCGGCATCCGCGAGAGGCGGTACGTGGCGCCGGGGGAGACGGGGGTCGATCTCGCGGAGCGAGCCGCGAACGCCGCGCTCGGCGACGCCGGGCTCACCGGGGCGGACCTGCGCGGGATCGTGGTCGGGAGCGGTACCGCACCGCGCGCCTTTCCCGGGATCTCCGCCGATCTCCAGAAGCGCCTCGGGGCGGCCGGTGGTCCCGCGTTCGACGTCCCGCTCGCCAGCGTGGGCGGGCTCTTCGCCCTGGCCCTCGCGCAGGACCTCGCCCCGCGCTACGGCCCGATCCTCGTCGTCGGTGCGGACGTGATGTCCGCGGTCGTGGAGCGTCCACCCCGAGGCAAGGAGACGGCGATCCTCTTCGGCGACGGCGCGGGCGCCTGCATCGTCGCCCCGGGCGACGGCGGCCCGCACCGGCTGGTCGACGTGAGGATCGCGAGCGACGGGACGTTTACCGACGACCTCGCGCTCCTGCCCGGCGCGGCGCTCACGATGAACGGACGGCAGGTGATCCTGCAGGCGAACCGGAAGCTCCAGGCGGCCGTGAACGACGTCGTGACCCGGAACGGGCTCACGCTCGCCGACATCGACCTCTTCGTTTTCCACCAGGCGAACCGGAATCTCCTCGCGCAGGTGGGGAAGTCGTTGAAGCTCGACGAGTCGAAGGTGTTCCTCAACATCGAGCGGCTCGGGAACACCTCTGCCGCCTCGTTCCTCATCGCGCTCACGGAGGCGCACTCGACCGGGGCTCTGCGGCCGGGCGGCCGTGCCGTCGTGGCCGCGTTCGGGGCGGGGTTCTCGTGGGGGGCCGGGCTCATCGCGTAGCTCGTCGTCGGGCCTTCGATCCGCCGGGGCGGAGGGCGATCACCTCGTGCGGCCGCTGCGCCGAGCCACCCTATCTCCCCCGAAACTGCTGTCTGAGGCTGAGTCGATCGGCCCGCAGTTTCGGGGGAGACTTCCGCTCCGCGCCGATCCGGGAGCGGGCGCTCGCCAGTTTCCCCGAGGATTCGCCACAGATATTCCTGAGACGGCAGCGAATCCTCGGGGAAAAACTCGCCCCTCGGGGCCTGTTCAGCGCGTCACCGGCATCGTTCGTCTGGCCCCGGGGGCTCAGACAACGGCGAGCTTTGCCCCGCTCCCGGATCGGCGCTCGCGAGCGGGTCCCGGCTCGTGCTCGGACGGCCGCCCGAGGCGACCGCCCCCCGCCCCGGCTCGAGGCTGCGGTACCCGTCAGTCAGGGATCGTGAGGGGCCCCAAGCGGTGCAAACCACCACCAACTACAGTCCCACACGGCCCGCGAATCTGGCCTCCAGGCTGTGTAAATTCTCGGCGGGCACGATGAGTGTCTTGGCTCGCCATGGCTGGGGCCCCTTTGTCCCAGACGCGTGTAAGGCACTGAGCTTCTGAGGCTTCGGCGGCTGCGAAGGCACAAGGTCCTGGCCTTCTGGCCTGGCGGGCTCTCACGGTTCACCTGCATCATGGATGGAACGCCCGGCCCGAGCCGAACTTGACGATTGTCCCCGGGGCGGCAACCTCTGCTCCTCGAGGGGACTGTTGAACCAGCCAACATGGAGGTGCACGCGCCAAGCGTGATCGATGCCCCGTGTGTGGTCGGCAGCCTTCGCGGCTGGCCAATCAATACGGTGTTCTGACCCGCGCTCCAGCTTGGAGGTGCTTGTGTGTAGCGCTCATACCGCGCGAATCGCTGTACTTGTCTTCATGACACTCGTGCTCTCGACACGAACAGCGACTGCGGTCGATCCCATGCCATTCGCCCAGAATCCGTCCCTCACCATGTACCCATGCGACAGCGCACAACATCCCTGCAATTCCTGCGGGCAGTTCACACGCGACCAAGCACTCCAGCTGCAGCTCGCGCAGCGCAGTGGACGAAGCACGGAATCCCCGAACCACCCTTACGGGATCTGCCCGGGGAACCACAGCTGGTGCAAGCTCGACCCAACGGTCAAGTCTCCGAGCTTCCTCTTTACGCACGACGCGTCGGGGAATCCCGTCGTGCAGCTCTCGGTCGAATACGATCTCCCAAACAACTACTGCCTCGTCTGGGATCAGTCGGACTCCTGCCACGCCAGCTACTGGCCTGTCCCCGAGGTCTTCCTGAGCCACCTCACACGCCTCGAGCTCTACGTCGGAGAGGGGCTCGACAAGACGCGCATTTTCAACGTGCCCGCGGTCTTCGAGAACGGTGTCTCGATGCCAACGGTCGAAGCGCCGTGCGACGGCAGCACCGCGACGTACACGGTCGTCGTGACGAACGGCGGAGGCTTCTCGGAGTGCGCCGAAGTCACGACGGCCAGCGTCGAGATTCCGGTCACCTTTCCAGCCTCTACGAGCCCCTTCTGCCGCGGCGATCTACGACCGTGCGGCGGATGTGATCCGACAAACGGAGGTGCACAGTGAGCACCAGGGAGCTGCGTTGCGGCCTCCTTCTTCTCACGAGCCTGGCGGTCGCGATTCCAGCTACAGCGGGGACCCCCATCAACCTTGGGTCCGGGGACGCGTCGTACTCGGTCCCGCTCTTCACGATCCCCCTCGCCGGAACTCCCTACGCGCCGCCACTCGACTTCAAACTGTCGTACCACTCCCAGGATCCTCTGCGGCCGACGCTCAGCTACCTGCCAATGGGCCTGGGCTGGACACACTCCTTCAATGAGACTCTCCTGCCGGTGGATCCGATGGGGACACTTCTCTACCACCGGGGTCCCGAAGGTTGGGACTCCGAGTACATCATGGACGCCGCCGATCATTGGGTGGCGCGCAGTCCCGGGGGGCTCCACGCGACAGTCACACGCACCAACGCTTCCGGCACGAATGACCTCATCTTCACCATGACGGACGTCGATGGGACGAGGACCATCTTCGGCGCTGATCCGGCGACGGTCACCTACGGCCGATGGCTGATGACCGAGCCACACTGGTGGGACCATTCGATCCGCGGCACGTATTCGGGATCGGACCTCGTGTCCGTCGTTGACGCGATGGGGCGGGCCGTCACGCTAGCGTACACGGCTCATGTCCTGACCAGCATTACCCTCCCCGGTGGCGCCGAGTGGCGCTTCAGCTACACGAACGGTCTCTTGAGCGCCATCTCCGATCCGCTTCACGGAGGGACCGCCTGGAGGAGCTTCGCGTATCAGACCAACTCTCTCGGCGTCCCCCGGCTGCTCACGTTCGCACGGGACGACGACGGGGCGGCGCTTCAGGCGTTCACGTACGACGCGCTCGATCGAGCGAACGGCGCCTCCAGCGAGGGCGGCAGGGACGCATTGACGGTCCAGTACGACACGCCCACCAGCTCCAAGACAACCGTGACCCGGACCCAGAGCGCAGGCATCACGCTCGCCACGGTGTACAGCCTGGCGTACCAGGGACGCCGCTGGCTCGTCACGAAGTCGGAGGGGGGCTGCGCCACCTGCACCTCCGGGGCGGACACCATCACGTACGAGTACTACGGGAGCAACCACCTGCGGAAGCGGACAGTCGGCACCGACCTGAGCGGCTCGGGCGGCGCGGACGAACGCGTCACGACCGAGTACACCTACAACGCAGACGGCATGGTCCTCACTCGCAAGGAGGCCGTGGGCAAGACGGAAGAGCGCACCACGACCTACACGTACGGCCATGTCTCGCCCTGGTCGGGGCCCTGGCCATCGTTCGTAACGCGTGTCGACGAGCCCAGCGTGAAGCCGGGCGAGGTTCGGTCGACGACGTACTCCTGGGACTCCCTCGAGCGCGTCTTGACCAGTACGGTCTCGGGTTACCTCGGACCGACAGGGTCCCTCGCGACGTACACGACCGTGACAACGTACGCCGACGATTACCCGCATGACGTCGTCTCCATCGCTGGCCCGCGCACAGGGCAGCTGGAGACAATGACCTACTACCCCAAGGCCGATTCTGCACTGAACCGTCGCGGTCGTCTCCACACGAGGACCACGACCGTGTCCACGCAACCCGCCGTGACGCTGACGAGCACGTACGACAACTATGACGCATACGGCACGGCGCTGTCGGTGACTGACCCGAACGACGTCGAGACGCAGCGCGTGACGGACCTGCGCGGCCGAGTGACGTCGATCGTCGAGAAGAAGCCCGCGAGCGATGCGAACGAACCACCGGACTACACCACCACGTACACCTTCGACTCGCGAGATCGCCTGACGGCAATCCAGCGACCGCTGGGCAACCGCGTGAGCTATCGGTACGAGGACGGTACGAACCGCCTCACGGACACCATCCGCCAGAGCGCGAACGGCCTCGAGCAGGAGCGACTCCACGTCACTCTCAATCTACTCGGCGGCAAGGTCCAGGAAGACGCCCAAGCGTGCACGACGCCCGCGGCGCCCTGCACGACGTGGAGCACGCAGCGCACCGAGTCCTTCGCGTACGACGGCCGAAACCGCCTCAGCGGCATCCAGCACCCGACACCGGCCGGCTCGCAGGTTCTCTACGACTATGACAGCCGTGGGAATCTCAGGACGATCCAGGACGAGCGCCACACGAGCCCGAACACCGTCTACACCTACGATCCGCTCAACCGGTTGAAGACGACGACACAGGTCGTAGCGGGACCGGACTACGTGACATCCTACCTGTACGACGTACGCGACAACCTCGTGACGGTCACGGATCCGAACTTGAACGAGACGACGTACGCCGTCGACGACTGGGCGCGGGTGCAGAGCCAAGGAAGCCCTGTTAGCGGGACGACGACGTACGCCTACGATGAAGCCGGCAACATCACGTTGACGACGGCCGCGAACGGAACGCTTACGACGAGGACCTTCGACCTCGCGAATAGGGTCACGGGCGCAGTCTCCGCCGGACCCGAACCGGCCCCCGGCCACATCCTCTCCTACCAGTACGATGACGCCACCGCCGGAGCGTACCGTCGGGGCCGACTCTCCACGATGACGGAACGGGACCAGGCGCACGCGCCGTGGCGACCGACCACATACACGTACGACCGACGCGGACTCCTTCGCGTAGAGGACCGGGAGATCGCGCAGGGGAACGGGTGGTATCCCGACCCAGCCCACGTGTACCAGACCGGCCACGCGTATGACGCGAATGGGAACCGCACACGGATCGTCTACCCGTCCGGGCGCGTCGTCGAGTACACCTATGACTTCGCCGATCGCCCCACCGGTGCGGCTGCAACAGCCCCCGTCGCCCGAACGTACGCTTCGGGAGGGATCTACAAGGCCTTCGGACCCCTCTTCACGCTGCAGTATGGGAACGGCACAGTCCAGTCTACGGCGTTCGACAGCCGTTATCGCCCCACCCGAAACACCCTCACGAAGCCACCCCAGACGCTCGCAGACTACACCTACGGCTCGGACGCCCTCGGCAACATCGAGACGATTACCGACGAGCTCAACGCCGGCTACAACAGGACGTTCGGCTACGACGACGTGAATCGCCTCACGACCGCGAACACCGGAGCCTCCCTCTGGGGAACGGGGTTCTATAATTACGACGCCATGGGAAATATCACTTCCTTCGGCCTCGGCGCAAACCACACCGCCACCTTCACCCTCTTCGGCACGACACCGAAGATCTCGAGTGTGATTGAGAACGGAGTCCAGAGCGCCGTCACATACGACAACGCAGGCAACGACACGAGCAACTACGACGCCGCAGCACATGCGGTCACGGACACGGCGTGGTACGACGGGAGGAACCTCCTCTGGATCGACGGGACCGATCCCGCCTGGTCCTCCTACATCTACGACGGCCGCGGAGTCCGCGTGTTCAAGACGAATCACAACAGCACAACCAACGTCACAACGACGACCGACTACGTCTACTCGCCCGAACTGCACCTCCTCAACACCGTCGGCTCCACGTGGACACGTGTCATCTTCCCACCGCCACCGGAGACCACCATCCTCTCCACATCCACGGAGGAGTTCATCTGGCTTGGAGACCGGCCAATAGCACAGGAACAGGAGTGGACCTCCGGAAAGGGGCAGGGCTCCTCAACATCCTGGATGTTCACCGACCACCTCGGGACGCCCACGATCACTACTGGCGCGAACGGCGTCATTGAATCACAGACCGAATACGAGCCATACGGAACCGTGGCAGCAAACCGAGTCGGAAGTTCGCCGACGCTCCGACTCCCAGGGCAAGAGAGCGACGGCTACAACATCTTCAGGTGGTACAGGTCAAACTGGGGGCGATACTCCCAGCCGGATCCCATCGGGCATGAGGGCGGGGTCAATCTCTTTAGCTATGTTAGTGGCCGACCGACCGTCGCGGCAGATCCGCGGGCTCTGGCACCCTGTGGCCAGCCTCCCAAGCATGAGGATTTCAAAGACTGCCACGTCTACTGCGGCGCCGCGCACGCTTGGCAGCTGTGCAACCTCCACAATAACCTGCAGTACGGTACTGGAGCGGGGCTGGCGGTCGCTGCAGGCATCGGCATTGTCGCCTGGCGACATGGGGGACCCGTGGGACCCGTGGCGGGTTGTCTTGCGGCTGGGGGAACGTTGGTTCTAGGGTTGGGCGCGCACTATGCGGTCGAGAAGTACGGGCTCTCGATGTTCCAAATCCAAGAAGGTCTCTGCCATCAATCGTGCGATGTCAACGCGTGCGCAATGCCTGCTGGCCCTGGCGGGCCCCTATCCGGAGCCTGCTCTCAGCCTCCGCTTCTTTGAGGGAGGGGACGATGAGCCTTGCGACTCAGGCATTCCGAAGTGCTCTGCGCGCTACATTTCATGGGCTGCTGCCCTGGCTTGTCGTAGCCATTGGCGTGGCAGGTGGATACGTCGGTTGTTGTAGGCCTGAGCTTGAGATGAAGCGTACTGATCCTGAGGCTTGGCAGCTGTATTGGGGAGCCTTCCCGTTCTCCACGCCGACTAGGTGCGTCTTGACGTGCGTCGCGTGGGGGGTGGCGTGTTTGATCCCAATGTTCGTGGCGATGTTCGTCACAGAAGCCGTGAGGCTGCGTGACCGACGATAGTGACGTGTCGGGTCAGAGCCTGTGAAGAAATGGCTTCGCCTTGACGGCCGGGGCCCGAGACACAACTTTAGGTATGCACGATACAGATGGAGCGCAGCCTACGGACCGGGCGAGTGCCCGTGTCTTGGAAGCAGAGAGGCAGCAGGAAGAGTTGAGGGAGTCTCACCTCGACAGTGATCGACCGGGGTCGTAATTTTCTACTATGTTACTTGACGCTTGAGCGCTGGGTAGAGCACGAGTCAGTTCCGAAGGCCGTCGGGGGAGAGCCCGAGAGGGGCACCCCCGGCGGCTGCGTCGCGCGGGAAGAAGGTGTGCGGGCGCGCGCCGCGCGTTCGCTACGCCTCCCGGCCCAGACGTCCCGGCCGAGTGCTGCGCCAGGCCGGAGTTGAGCGGGGCCGCCCTGCAAGGTCCGCGGCGGCCGAATCCCCCGACGCTGGAGCCGGGAAGGGGGGTGGGCCCGCAGCGACCCTCGAGCACGCGCGGGGACCCGCTCGCGCGCGCCGGGAGGTCGCGGGATCAGGGATCGCGATGTTTGAGCCCCCGGGGCCAGGTGGACGATTCCGGTTGACGTGCCGGCGCGGGCCCCGAGGGGCGAGTTTTTCCCCGAGAATTTGCTGCCGGCGCCGGAAATCTGTGGCGAATTCTCGGGGAAAACGGCGATCCCCCGCGTCCGAAGCGCCGCACGCGTTGCGGGTCGCGCGCGCGCAGCGGGTCGCGAGGAGCCCATCCCCTTTCCCGGCGGATCGAAGGACGAAACGGCGCTCTACTCGGGAACGGGAACGGGAACGGGCCCGGCTTCTGACGCGGCCACGGGCACAGGAGTCGGAGCGGCCGCGGGTCTTCCCCCGACGTACCCCGCCTCCAGCGCCTCCACGAGCAGCCGCGCCACGCGATCGGAGCCGGTCTTCGTCGTGTGCGTGAAGTCCCCCGTCACGAGCCGCGGCTCGGCGTCGTACCAGCGGGCCATCGTCCCCGGCCCTCCCACCGCCGCGAAGGTGTCGAAGAAGGCGCAGCCATTGTCGCGAGCCACCTTCCGCTGCGCCTCGACGATCTCGGGGATCTTCGGCATCGTCACGATCGCGCCGCTCTCGTCGCGCATGCCGCGGTCCATCGGCGCCATGACCAGGATGGAGGCTTGCGGCAGCGCTCGCTTCACGCGGGCGATGATCTCGCCGTACTCCCTCTCGTAGCGCGGGCCGGGGATGCCCCAGTAGCCGCTCTCGTTCGTGCCGTAGCCGAGGATCACGAGGTCGCTCTGCCGCTGCGCGAGCGCCTCTTCCCACGCGCCGGCGTCCAGGAGCGACAGGAAGTGCACCGACGCGCCGTTGGCACCGAGCGCGTCGTAGACGATGCCGGGGCCCGAGCGCTCCAGGACGACGCCGTAGAGCGTCACCTCGCCGTCGCCCTTCGTCTGGATCGAGACCTCGTGCTTCCCCTCCTCCACGTCGATCGACTCCACCGCGGACGAGCGCGCGTCGGCGGCCGTCGAGACCTCGTGGGGCGGTCCGTCGTCCACGGTGATCAGGAAGCGGCCTCCGCCGGGGCGCTTTCCGTACGACACCTGCATCCGGCTGAATCGCCCCTCCGTCTCGATGCTCGTCGTCGCCTTGCCGCTGCCGCTCGAGAACGCGACGCCGGAGAGCCCGAGTCGCCCGCCGTTCCCGTTCCCGAAGAGGGGCGACAGCTTGCGCCAGCCGCCGTCCTTCAGCGAGACGCCGAGGTGGCCGTACCAGCCCCACGGGCGGCCGGGCAGGAGGAAGCCGTGGCCGGCGTCGCCGAAGCGGTCCTGGAGCCTCTTCCTCGCCTCGCCGGAGATCAGATCGCCGGTGAGCGGGGAGTCGCCGAAGTGGCTGATGCGTGTGATGGCGCCCGCGACGCCCTGTCGTGTCCGGTCGAGCTTCTCGTAGAACGTCGCCAGTGCTTCGACACCCTCGATGTCGGTGCCAGGGCCGGCGGGCGCGGCGTGGCCGCGGGGCCTCGGCGCGGGGACGCGCTCCTTCAGCTCGGGCAGCGTGCGCCGGACGACGCGAGCCCGTCGCCGCTCCGGGATCGACAGCTCCTCCGTCGTCCACTGGACGACGGGGACGCGCGGGGCGAACGCCTTCTCGAGAGAGCCCGGCCGGATCACCTCGAAGCGCGCGAGCGCCGGGACGACGTACGGGAGCGCGAAGCCGAAGGCGAGCGCTGCCAGCGTCGTCGCGACCTTCCCGGGCCTCGTCTCGACGCGCGCCGACATCAGAACGCGAAGTAGATGAACGGCGCGACGGCCGAGCCGGCGGCCGCGCGCACGGCCGCGGCGGTGGCGAGGACGAGCACGGCCTGCGCGAGCGAGGGGAGCGCGACGAAGCGCGACTCCGCCTTGCGGAACCACCCCTCCGGCAGGACCTGCGCCACGAGGACGACGAGGATCGCGAGGACGGCGGCCGGCGGAACGTTGCCCAGGCCGGGGCGCCGGTCGAGAAGGACGCGGAACACGTCGAGCGCCTGGCTCACGCTCGGGGCGCGGAAGAAGACCCAGGAGGCCGCCACGAAGTGGAACGTGGCGAGGCCTCCCAGGGCGGCGCGCCACGCGGGCTTCGGCTTCCGCCCGCGGGCCGGCGGCGTGACGGAGCGGAGGAACGCGAGCCCGACGCCGTGCATCAGGCCCCAGATGGCGAACGTCCACGAGGCGCCGTGCCAGAGCCCGCCGAGCGTGAACGTGACGACGAGGTTCAGGTACGGGAAGACCGTGCCCGGACGCTTGCCCGGCAGCGAGAAGAAGAGGTAGTCGCGCAGCCAGGTGGAGAACGAGATGTGCCAGCGGCGCCAGAACTCCGTCAGGTCCTGGGACCGGTACGGGGCGTTGAAGTTGTCTTTCAAGGAGAAGCCGAGGAGCAGCGCGGAGCCGATCGCGATGTCGCTGTAGCCGGAGAAGTCGCAGTAGATCTGGACCGCGTAGGCGTAGATCCCGGCGAGCACCTCGGCGGACGAGTAGAGGCCGGGCAGGTCGAAGACCCGGTTCACCAGGTTCACCGCCAGCCAGTCGGCGATCAGATCCTTCTTCACGAAGCCGAGGGCGATCAGGAAAAGCCCGCGCCCGACGTGCTCCGGCAGGAGCGGGGCCGGGCCCCGCTCGAGCTGCGGGACCAGCGTCTCGGCTCGCGTGATGGGGCCGGCGAGGAGCGTCGGGAAGAAGCTGACGAAGGCCACGTACCGTGCAAGCGAGCCGACCGGCTTCTGGTCGCCGCGGTAGACGTCGATCACGTAGCCGAGGGACTGGAACGTGTAGAACGAGATGCCGGCCGCGAAGACGATCCGGAGCGGCGCCGCGGCCCCGAGCGTGGACGTCACCAGCGTCCCGTACTTGAAGACGGCCAGGAGCCCGAGGTCGAAGACCAGCGACGTGGTCACGAGGAGGCGGCGAGGGCCCTGCCGGGTCGTCCGTCCCAGCGCCTCACCGACGGAATAGTCGACGGCGGCGGTGAGGAGGAGCGGCGCGCAGTACCACGGGTTCCACGATGCGTAGAACGCCAGCGAGAGGAGCGCGAGGACGCCCAGCCACGCGCGCCCCACGGCGCCGCTCACCCTCACCAGGAGGACGGCGACGGCGAGGAAGACGAGGTACGGCGTTTCGTTCAGGCTCATTCGGTCGTCGGGGAACGCCGGGAGGCGGTCGCGTGGCTCGCGGCGCTCTCGCGGTAGCGGCCCCAGGAGTACATGAGCCTCTCGTGCAGGAGCTGGGCCAGCTTCGCGTAGCCGCGTCCGGTGAGGTGGACGAGGTCCCGCTGGGCGAGCCCGGCCGAGGCCCAGCGGACGATCGAGCCCGCTCCGCCCATGGCCGCCCGCGCGTCCCAGAACGCCGCGCCGGTCTCGTGCGCGGCGTCCCTCAGGGCGCGGACCACGGTCGGCTCGTTCGAGGCGAGGATCGAGCGGACCTTCCTCTTGCGCGCCCCGCGGTCGATCGGTCCGGTGACCAGGATCGAGGCGTCCGGCGCGTCGCGCTTCAGGTCACCGAGGATCTGGAGGGCCGCGGCCTTGTACCAGCCGTAGCCGAGATCGCCGCGGCCCATATCGTTCGTGCCGTAGGAGACGACGACCAGGGCCGGATCCGCGGCGGCGAGGAGGCTCCCGCGCAGCTCGGGGTCCCAGCCGTCCAGGCGGAACAGCTCGGCTCCGTTGATCCCGAGGGTGTCCCACGAGATGCCGCTCCCGCCGCTCCGGAGGTCCACCGAGAGCAGCCGGGGCGCGCCGCCGCAGCCGGCACGCACCTCGAGGCGGTGCGGCCCTTCCGGGAGGAGCTCGCGGGGGCGGATCCGGCTCACCACGAAGCCGCTTCGTTCTGGAGCATCCTGCTCCGTGACGGAGCATTCTTCCGAGTCCGGGTCCACGGCCTCGGGCTGGTCCAGGGTGCCGGCGAAGTAGGCGTTCCCGTCGACCCAGACGGCGAGGCAGCCCCCGGGGGAGAAGGACCCCACCTCGACGGCGAAATCGCGGAAGGCTCCCTCGACGGCGGCGACGCCCTCGCCTTCGCGCGGGACCATCGCGACCCCGGCGAGACCGTAGAAGCCGTCGCCCGGCTCGTGGCTGAGGCCGAGCGTCTCCCAGCCGGTGCCCGGGGGGCTCTTGGCGAGCGCGTGCCGGAAGTAGCGCCAGGGCCGTCCCGGCAGGACGACGCCCGGTCCGGCGTCGCCGAACCTCTCCTGCAGGAGCCGGCGGAGCTCGCCCGACCAGTAGTCGGCGGCCACGTGCGAGTCGCCGAAGTGGAGGACGCGCACGACGTCGGCCCCGGCGGCGCCCGGTCCCACGGGCGGGACGGGCAGCTCGGACAGCCGGTCGAAGAACGCGCGGAGGTTCGCCGCTCCCTGGATCTCGGCGTTCGGCGGCTCGGCCGGACGGGCCGGCGCGCTCCGCGTGGCGCGGGGCTTCTTGCGCGGCCGCGCGGCGTGGGTCGTGCCCGGGCCGAGGAACGCCACGAGGAGCGCGAAGGCGGCGAGCCGCTTCAAGGCCGGGCGACCCTCCCCAGGACCGGCGCTCCCCGGGGCGGGGCGGTGTTCGTCAGGACCAGCCGGCCGTCCGGATCCCGGAAGGCGCGCACGTCGGACGACGCGGCGGGAAACGGGGCGTCTCGATCGTCCCGGGGGACGGCCCGGGGCCGGTGGCTCGCGACGACCGAGGCCGGCGGCAACGTGACGGGCGCCGCTCCGGGGCCGAGCGCCGAGTTGAGGCCGCCGAACAGCTCGCCGAGGAGCAGCCGGGCCAGGCGCTCGTAGCCGCTCCCCGAGAGGTGGACGTGGTCCGGCTGCGCGAGCCCCTCGCTCACCCAGGCGCGCATCGACCCCTCGCCGCCCATCAGGACGCCCAGGTCGAGGAACGCCGCGCCGGCGTTGGCCGCGGCCTCGCGCAGCGC
>CAYLNK010000062.1:0-24488 GCA_964384675.1 uncultured Holophagales bacterium
AGCGGCGCCGGTGAAGCGCGAGGCGCCGGCGCCGCTCCCGGTGGCCGCCCGCCCCGCCTCGGACGACGACCTCGCTTTCGCCGGGATCCGCACCCTCGCGAGCCTGCTGAAGTCGCGCAAGGTCTCCTCGGCCGAGCTGACGCGGCTGGCGCTCGAGCGTCTCCGGCGTTTCGATCCGCTGCTGAAGTGCGTCATCACGCGAACGGAGGACCTCGCGCTCGAGCAGGCGCGCCGGGCCGATCGCGAGATCGCGGCAGGCAAGTGGCGCGGCCCGCTCCACGGGATCCCCTGGGCCGCCAAGGACCTGATCGCCGTCCCCGGCCACCCGACGACCTGGGGCTCCCCGATCTTCAAGGAGCAGGTGCGTCCCGAGAAGGCCACGGTCGCCGCCCGGCTGGAGGAGGCGGGCGCCGTCCTCGTCGCCAAGACGTCGGTCGGCGAGCTGGCGTGGGGCGACGTCTGGTTCGGCGGAATGACCCGGAACCCGTGGAAGCTCGACCAGGGCTCGAGCGGCTCGTCGGCGGGCTCCGCGTCGGCGGTGGCCGCGGGGCTCGTGCCGTTCGCGATCGGCACGGAGACGCTCGGCAGCATCGTCTCGCCGGCCACACGCTGCGGGGCATCGGGCCTGCGCCCGACGTTCGGACGCGTGAGCCGGCACGGCGTGATGGCGCTCTGTCCCAGCATGGACAAGGTCGGCCCGCTCGCACGCTCGATCGCGGAGTGCGAGCTCGTCCTCGCCGCGATCTCGGGCCGCGACCCGCTCGACCCGATGTCCGCCGACGCGCCTCCGCCCGGGCCGTCGCCGAAGCTGAAGGAGCTGAAGGTCGGCTTCGTCGCCAGCCTCTTCGACGAGGACCGCTCCGACCAGGGGAAGACCGACGACGACAGGGCGCGGATCCGCGAGGCGCAGGAGTTCGACCGCAAGGCCCTGGACGTCCTGCGCGGGCTGGGCGTGAACCTCGTCGCCATCAAGCTGCCGGGCCGCGTCCCGATCGGCCCGCTCCGGCTGATCCTCTCGGCCGAGGCCGGGGCCACGTTCGACGAGCTGACCCGCACCGGCAGGGCCCGCGAGATGGTGCGCCAGGTGGCCGACGCCTGGCCGAACGTCTTCCGCCAGGCTCAGCTGATCCCGGCCGTGGAGTACCTCCGCGCGAACCGGATCCGTACGCTCCTGATGCGGGAGATGGAGGAGCTGATGGCGACGGTGGACGCCTACGTCTCCCCCACGTTCGCCGGGGACAACCTCCTGCTGACGAACCTGACCGGGCACCCGCAGGCCGTGGTGCCGCACGGCTTCCGCGCCGGGGACGGGACACCGACGAGCCTCACGTTCACGGGGCGGCTCTTCGGCGAATCGGCGCTCGTCGCGTTGGCCGCCGCGTACCAGGGAGCGACCGGCTTCCACCTGAAGCGGCCGCCGCTTTCGCCCCCGCCACGTGAAAGCTGATCCTCGCGGTCGGGTCGATGCGGACGGCCTCCCGCTTCACGGAAGCCAGGGGTCGACGACCTCGAGGCCGGGAAAGGTGAAGTCCGCCGCGTTACGGGTGACGAGCCGTAGCTCGTGATGCAGGGCCGTCGCGGCGATCAGGCCGTCGACGGCGGGTACCGGCCTTCCCGTCGCTGCCAGGAGACGACCCCATCGATCGGTCACCCCGGCATCGATCGGCAGGACGCGGTCCTCGAACCAGCCGGACAGCTCCGTCTCCAGCCAGATCCGCAGCTTCTCCCTCCGTGCTCCGGAACCGAGCCGCTCGATCCCCGAGCGGATCTCACCCAGCGTGAGCACGCTCACGTGCAACGCCTCGTCGGGCACCTCGCGAAACCATTCGAGGACACGAGCCTCGGGCCTGGGGCGCACCAGCTCCGAGAGCACGTTCGTGTCGAGGAGATAGCTCACAGCCGAACGGTCCTCGCGGGCGTCCGGTCACGCCCGAGGTCCAGCTCCAGGCCCACCAGGGGAGAGCCTCGCAGGAACTTCACGAACGAGCGTCGCGGGCGCCGGAGCCTGTCGTACTCGACCCTCGAGAGGACGACGGCCGTGGGCTCGCCCCGCACACTGATCTCCTGCGGCCCTTCCTGCAACGCGGACTTGACGACCTCGCTGAACCTCGCCTTCGCTTCCTGCAGCTGCCAGCTCCGCACGTTCCGACCCCCAAGCTGACTAGTCAGCCTAGCTCGATTCTAGGACCGGAACGCTCGGGCGCAACCTCCGACGCGGGTGCAGCCGGGGACAGGGAGGCGTGGCCGCGTCAGCGTGACGGCGTGGACCCGGCCGCGTCCGGGCTCTCGTCACGGTCCACCAGCGCCGTCACCGCCGTCACCACGGCCGTCGCCACGACCTGGTTCACCGTCCGGACGGCCCCGTAGGCCAGGCCCGTGACCGCGCCATGCACGAGCTCGATCGCCTTCGACGGTCCCGCCACCGCCGGGATCCGGGCGAGCACGGCGTACGGCCGGCGCATCAGCTCCCGGTGGACGTTCTCCGTCTCCCGCGCGACGGCCTCGACGCCGTCCCGCACGAGCTCCACAGCGCCCCGCAGCTGACCGAGCCTCCGGCTCTCCACGTCCCTCGCCTCCCCTTCATCCGGCATCGCACCACTCCCGGATCTGCGCGTACACCGACGCATCATGCGCCAGGGCGAAGTGGTGGAGCCCGGGAAAGACCCGGAGGTCCGGTCCAGACGGACCCGCTGCCGACGGCACCCGCACCAGCACGTCGCCGAGGAGACGTGAGACGGGGTGCCCGGGGTCCCCGTTCAGCGTCCCCGCGACCAGGTGGTGCCGCGCGGTCGGAAGCCACCAGGCCGCCTCATCCTCGTCCGGGGACGCTCCGAGGCGCAGGTCCTTCACGCCGCGGCTCCTGAGGTCGAGGATCCTCCCGACGAGCCGCGTGATCGGATCGGGGATCATCGACAGCACGCCGCTCGCCGCGTGCGCCACCCGCTCCAGGTCCGCGCCATCGTGCGGTGTCCCGAGGTAGACGACGTGCGACACCAGGGCGGCCCAGCGGGTCGGGAGACGGCACGCGCTCCGGATCACCAGCCCTCCCATGCTGTGGCCGATCAGGACGATCTCGGTGACCGCCACCGGGTGCTCCGCCACGAGGTCGTGAAGCAGCGCGGCCAGCCCCTCGCCGTTCCGGGCGATCGGCAGCCCCGTGTTGTAGCGCACCGCGAACGGCGTGAACCCGAGGTCGTCGCGGAGCTTCGTGCCGTACGAGATCGCACCGGGTCCCTCCCCGGGGAACGAGAAGATCCCCTCGGTGCAGCCCAGGCCGTGGACGAGGACGCAGACCTTCGGGCCGGGCGTCCCGCCCGCCCGAACGCAGGTCATCTCGATCGAAAGGCCGTTGCGGGTCCGGTGCAGGTGGTCCCCGAGCACCCCGTTGAGGATGCCGACGGCCTGGTCGATCCGGGTGGGCGCCTTCAGGCGTCCCCGCGCCGGGGCTCGACCGGACCCTCCAGGTGCGCCGCCAGCGCCTGGTCCATGGTGTTCATGTGGATGAGCAGCCACCGCTCCATCGTGCCGGCGAAATCGGGCGGGAGGTTCGCGTGCGGCCCGCCCGCGAGCGCGGCCCGCAGCCGCCCCAGCTCCTCGATGAGCCGGTCGTGCTCGTGCGTGTGGACCTCGTAGCCCGGATACGCGTGCAGCCTCATCAGGAGCTGCTCGCCGAGGAAGTGGGCGTTCGTCGTGTCCTCGAGCCGGGCGAGGACCTCCAGGATCAAGGACCGGTCTCCCGACTCGATCGCCTCGCCGAGGGCGCGCATCAGCTGGATCTGGAGGTCGTGCTCTCCGGCGATCTGGCGGGCGGCGCTTCCGGACGCTTGGACCTGGCTCATGTCCGCCCCATCGTATACCCCTCACAGCTCCTTCACGGCCTGCGCCAGGCGTGTCAGCGAGCCTTTCGCGTCCCCGAAGAGGAGCCCCGTCACCGGCTTCGTGAAGAGCGGGTTCTCGATCCCGGAGAAGCCCTTGCCCCGTCCCCGCTTCAGGACCACCACCGAGCGGGCTCGGTCCACCTCCACGATCGGCATCCCGGCGATCGGGCTCTTCGGGTTGTCCCGCGCCTCCGGGTTGACCACGTCGTTGGCGCCGATCACCACCGCCACGTCCGTCGTCGCCATCTCCGGGTTCACCTCGTCCAGCTCGCACAGCTGCGAATACGGGACGTTCGCCTCGGCGAGGAGGACGTTCATGTGGCCGGGCATCCGCCCCGCGACGGGGTGGATGGCGTATTTCACCTCGACCCCGCGGGCCTCCAGCAACGTCGCCAGCTCGCGCACCGCGTTCTGCGCCTGGGCGGTGGCCAGGCCGTAGCCGGGCACGATCACGACCCGGCGCGCGTACCCGAGCCGCGTGGCGACGTCCTCGACGCTCACCTCGCGCATGGCGCCCGCGTCGCCCGCGGACCCGGCCGTCGCCGAGCCCCCGAACGCTCCGAAGAGGACGTTCGAGAGCGGGCGGTTCATCGCCTTGCACATGAGGATCGACAGGATGAAGCCCGAGCCGCCGTCGAGCGTCCCGGCGATGACGAGCACGTTGTTGCCGATCGCGAAGCCGGTCGCGGCGGAGGCGAGCCCCGAGTACGAGTTCAGGAGGGCGATCACGACGGGCATGTCGGCGGCCCCGATGGGGAGCACGAGGAGCACGCCGAAGAGGAGCGCCAGACCGACCATCACGAAGAACAGCGCCGGGCGCCCCGGCGAGACGACGAGCGTCACGAAGACCCCCACCGTCGCCGCGAGGAGGACGAGGTTCGAGACGTTCTGGCCCGGGTAGACGATCGGCGCTCCCCGCAGCAGCTCCTGCAGCTTCGCGAACGCCACGAGGCTCCCGGTCACCGTGATCCCGCCGAGCAGCACCTCGAAGCCGACGGCGGTCATCTTGAAGGCCGAAAGATGGCCGCCGTGCCGCATCACCTCCGAGACGCCGACGAGCGCGGCCGCGAGGCCGCCGAACGCGTGCGACAGCGCGGTCCGCTGCGGCATCGCGGTCAGCGGCACGAAGAGGCCCATCGCGGTGCCGAGCGCGGAGCCCACGACGAGGCCCACCAGGATCCACTCCCACCTCACGATGTCCCTGTGGAGGAGCGTCCCGACCACCGCCACCAGCATCCCGATCTCGGCCAGGAGCATCCCGCGGCGGGCGGTCTCCGGGTGGGCGAGTCCCTTCAGCCCCAGGACGAAGAGGACCGACGCGACCAGGTAGGACGCCTCGATGAGGAGCGGCGCGCTCATGGGGCCGGGGCCGTCGGAGGCGGCGGCGCCTTCTCCCTCCGGAACGTCCGCAGCATCCGGTCCGTGAGGATGAAGCCGCTCACCACGTTGGTCGCCGCCGCCGCGACCGCGATGACCCCGAGGACGGTGCTGACCGTGCCGTAGCTCCCTCCCGCCGTCACGAGCGAGCCGACGAGCGAGATGCCGGAGATCGCGTTCGTGGCCGACATCAGCGGCGTGTGGAGGAGGGGCGGCACGCGCGAGATCACCTGGTAGCCGAGGAACGCGGCCAGCACGAAGACGTAGAGGCCCGTGAAGGCGGAGGGGTCGCTCATCGAGGAGCTCCGGGGGCGGCCAGGAGGGCCGCCACGCGAGGGTCGACCGGCTTGCCGCCGTGGACGGCGCACGTCGGACCGATCACATCGTCCGCGAGGTCCAGCCGCAGGCCGCCCTCGACGATCAGGAGCTTCAGGAGCGCCGCCACGTTCCGCGAGTAGAGCTGGCTCGCGTGCACCGGCACGGTGGACGCGAGGTCGAGAGGCGCGAGGACCTCGACGCCGCCGCGCACGATCGTCTCGCCGGGCTTCGTCACCGCGGTGTTCCCGCCCGTGGACGCCGCCAGGTCCACGATCACCGAGCCGGGGCGCATCCCGGCCACGGCGCCGGCGTCCACCATCAACGGGGCGCGCTTCCCGGGCACCTGAGCGGTCGTGATCACCAGGTCGGCCAGCCGGGCCTGAGCCGCGATGCGCTCCCGCCCGCGCCGGAGCGCCTCCTCCGAGAGCTCGACGGCGTAGCCGGCGGCGTCCTGGGTGGCGAGGCCGCCCAGGTCGACGTCCAGGAACCGCGCGCCGAGCGAGCGCACCTCCTCGCCGGCGGCCTTCCTCACGTCGTACGCCTCGACGACGGCGCCGAGCCGACGGGCGGTGGCGATGGCCATCAGCCCCGCCACGCCGGCGCCGATCACCAGGACGCGCGCCGGCGCCACCGTCCCGGCGGCCGTCATGAGGAGCGGGAACATCCTCGGCATCCGGGAGGCCGCCAGGACGACCGCCTTGTAGCCCGCGACCGTGGCCATCGAGGAGAGGGCGTCCATCGACTGGGCACGCGTCGTGCGCGGGACCAGCTCCATCGCCAAGGCGGTGAGCCCTCCCGAGAGGAGCGGCGCCAGCCGTTCCGGCTCGTCCAGCGGGCGGAGGAAGCCGAGGACGACGGCGCCCCGCGGGAGGAGCGTGACGTCGGCGTCCGCGGGCCTCCTCACGCAGACGAGGACGGCCGTCCCGGCGAGCATCGACGCGCGATCGGGCGAAACGACCGCTCCGGCCGCGGCGTAGTCGTCGTCGGGAACGCCCGCTCCCAGGCCCGCCCCCGGCTCCACCTCCACCGTGGCGCCGGCCGCGACGAGCTTCCGGACCGACTCGGGGACGAGAGCGACCCGCCGCTCCGAGCCCTCCGTCTCGCGGAGCACGGACACCTTCATGTCCGTGGATATCGTACGCCCTACACGTCGACGCCCAGCTCCAGGTTCGACTCCAGGTGCGCGCGGAGCGCCTCTATCGACCTGGCGTCCGTCGTGCGGATCTCGTCCTGCAGGCCCATCACCCGCAGGGCGGCGGCCGGGAGGTTCTGGACCGATCCGCCCGCGCCGCGGACGGGGACCTGCTTGAACTCCACCGTGATGATGTGAGCCGGGTTCACGTAGTGGCTCCCGACACGGATCGTCTTCATTGGCCGCTCCTTCACCGACAGCGTAACCGGAACCGCTACGATGAGCCCGTGACCCTCAATAGCATCCTGCCGATCCTGCAGGTCGCCGTCGGGCCGGTGATCCTGATCTCCGGCGTCGGGCTGCTCCTCCTGTCGATGACCAACCGCTTCGGGCGCGTGGTGGACCGCTCGCGGGCGCTGGCGCGCGAGGTGCGCTCCGCCGGCGGCGCCGACCAGGTCCGGATCCGGGGACAGATCCAGATCCTGCTCCGGCGCGCGCACCTGATCCGGCTCGCCATCACGCTGGCCGCCGTCAGCCTCCTCCTGGCCGCGCTCCTGATCATCGTGCTGTTCGTCACCGCGCTCCTCAGGCTGGAGATCGCCGGCGCGATCGTCGCCCTGTTCATCTCGTGCATGCTGTCCCTGACGGCCTCGCTGGTCGTCTTCGTGAAGGACCTGAACCTCTCCCTCGTGGCGCTGAAGCTCGAGATCGGCGAGGTGGACGGCAGCCCGCTCGCCTGATTCAGCCCGGCGGGAGCCGGTGCTTCAGCACCTTCCCCATCGCGTTGCGCGGCAGCTCGGGCACGACCACCACGGCGCGAGGCCGCTTGTAGTCCGCGAGCGACCGCGAGGCGAACGCCGACAGCTCCGCGAGGAGCGCTCCGGGCTCGGGGCTCGCGTCCCCCGCCAGCACCACCGCCGCGACGATCCGCTGTCCGTGGACCCGGTCCGGCGCCCCGACGACGGCCACGTCCGCGACGAGCGGATGCCGGCGCAGGACGTCCTCGATCTCCCGCGCCGACACCTTGAACCCGTCGACCTTGAGGACGTCGACCGACTTCCGTCCGACGATCGTGACGTAGCCGTCCGCGTCGCGGCGCGCGACGTCGCCGGTCAGGAACCAGCCGTGGTGGAAGCTCGCGGCGGTCTCGCGCGGGAGACCCCGGTACCTCGTCATCAGACCCGGGCCGCGCACCGCGATCTCGCCCAGCTCTCCCTCGGCTACGTCGGCGCCGCCGTCGTCGACCAGGCGCAGCTCGCAGCCCGGGACCGGTAGCCCGACCGTTCCCGGCCGGCGCTCGCCGCGATACGGGTTCGAGAGCGTGAAGAGCGTCTCGCTCATGCCGTACCGCTCCACGATCCGGTGTCCCGTCGCCGCCTCGAACGCGCGGAAGTCGTCCGCCGGGAGCGGCGCGCTGCCCGAGGTGAAGAGGCGCGCCCTCCGGAAAGCCTCGCCCAGCGACGGACGCCGCTCGAGCAGCTCGAGGAGCCTCACGTACATCGTCGGTACGCCCATGAAGACCGTCGCCTCGCCGTCCTCGAGGCAGGCGGCGACCCGCGCGGCGTCGAATCGGTCGAACAGCACGACCGGCATCCCGTGGAGGAGCATCCCGTGGATCCCGAGGCAGAGCCCGTGCACGTGGAAGAGCGGGAGCGCCAGCGCGAGGCGATCCCCGGGACCCATCTCCCAGAGCCCGGTGACGGCGGCCACGCCGTCCACCACCGCCGAGTAGGACAGCTCGACGCCCTTGCTCTTCCCCGTCGTTCCCGACGTGTAGACGAGGAGCGCGGTGTCCTGGTCCTCCGGTCGGGCGGCGGGCTCGGCAGCGAGCGGCTCCGAGAGGAGGAGGTCGTCGAAGGCGACGCGGCCGTCAGTGGCGATACCGCCGAGCGCGATCACGTGCTCGAGACCCGGCACCGGGCCGACCTCGTCGAGGACGCGCGAGGCGTCCGACCCGGACGCCACGACGACCGCGCGCGCCCCGGAGTCGGTGAGGACGTGTCCCGCCTCCTCGGCGCGATACCGCGGGTTGATCGGGACGTGGACCACGCCGAGGCGGTGGTGACCGAGGAGCGCGACGACGACCTCCGGCCGGTTCTCGGCGAAGACCGCCACGCGGTCGCCGCGCCCGATCCTCCGCGCCGCGAGCGCGCCCGCGTAGCGGCGCGACGCGTCGTCCAGATCGCCGAACGTGTACGTCTGCCCGCCGGAGACGACGGCCGCGCGGCCCCGGGAAGCGGTGAGGTGAAAGAGGAGACGCTCGAGCGCCGAGGCCTCCGCCACGGTCACTTCGCCCGCTGGAGGATCAGCAGGAGGCCCGCCACCAGGAGAGCGGCCCCGACGACCCGCCCGCTCGAGATCGGGACCTTCGGGAACGCGAGGAGCCCGAAGTGGTCGAGGGCGAGGGCGGCCGCGAGCTGCCCGGTCACGACGAGCGCGACGAGGGCCAGAGCGCCGAGCCGGGGGGACAGGACGACCGAGGCCGAGATGAAGAACGCCCCGAGGAAGCCCCCCGTCCACGCCCACCACGGCGCCCGGTCGAGGCCGGCCCGCGGCCAGGGCGCGGGCGCCATCGTCACGATCGCCGCCAGAGCCACCGTCCCGACGAAGAACGAGACGAGCGCCGCCTGGAGCGGGGAGCCGAGCGACTGGCGCAGCTTCGCGTTGATCCCGGCCTGGAACGGCATGACCGCGCCCGCCAGGAGACCCACCAGGATCTGGACGAGGCTGGACCGCGACATCGAGGCGGCGATTCTACGACCGCCTCAGCGCGAGGCGATCCAGAGGAACGACAGCCCCATCGCGAGGCTCAGGGGTGAGAAGAGCCGGGTGTCCCAGCGCGCGAAGGGCGTGCCGCGCACCCGCTTGAAGAAGCCGACGAGCCGGAACTCGCCGATCGCCCGGAGCACGAAGACCACGCCGAACGCGACCGCCCCCCAGTGGGCGGGAGATCCCGCGAGGGACGGCCAGATCACCGCGCCGCGCGACAAGGCCACCCCGGCGGCCAGCAGGAGCCCGGCGGCGACCACCAGGGTCGCCGCCGGCGAGGGGTTCAGCGTGCGCCGGCCGTTCACCTCGGGGATCACCGCGCCGGACCCGAGCCGCCCGCCGAACGCCCAGGAGACGTGGAGAGCGGCGATGGCCAGAAGGACCGCGGCGAGGAGGACCGGGACGAGCACGGCGGATTATCGCGCGCGCTCCCCGAGGAGGCGCCCGAGCTCCGCGTCCTTCGCCGTCCAGAGGTCCCTCACGAACGCCTGGATCCCGGCCCGGAAGGCCGGGTCGCCCTGGTAGTCCCCGGTGGCCCAGTCGGACGGGATGGCGTGCCGACGGACCCGCACGACCACCTCGGGAACGCCCCGCGAGATGAAGTCCCAGAACGTCGGCCGCCCGCCCGGGTAGGCGATCGTCACGTCCACGATCTCCCGGATCACGTCGCCGGCGACCGTCGCGGCGAAGGCCAGCCCTCCCACCTTCGGCGGCAGGAGGTACCGGTACGGCGACCCCGAGCGCTCCCTCTTCTCCTCGGTGAAGCGGGTCCCCTCGACGAAGCTCAGGATCGAGAACGGCGCGTGCCGGAGCCGCTGGCACGCCCGCCGGGTCGCCTCCAGGTCCTCCCCTCGCTTCTCGGGGTGCTTCTCCAGCTCCGCCTTCGGGTGCCGCTTCATGAAGGGGAAGTCGAGCGCCCACCAGGCGGCCCCCAGGAACGGCACCCAGATCAGCTGCTGCTTCAGGAAGAACCGGAGGAACGGGATCCGCCCCAGGAAGACCCGCTGGACGACGGGGATGTCGGCCTCCGACTGGTGGTTGACGACGACGAGGTAGGAGGACGACTTCGAGAGCCCCTCGAGCCCGGCGACGTCCCAGCGCGTCCCCTGGGTGATCGCCAGGCCGGCCACGTTCCCCCGGATCCACGCCTCCGCGATCACGACGAGTCCCCGCGAGCAGAGCCGGCGCCACCCCTCCACGGGGACGACGAGCTTCAGGAACGTCAACGCGAAGAGGATCGAGCACCAGAAGACGGTGTTCGCCGCGAAGATCAGGAACGTCCCGGCGCCGATCACCGTGCGGACGGGCGCGGGCGGGACCGAGCGGTTCCCATCGCCGGGTCGAGCCATGCGTCCCGATCGTAGAACGACGGCGGCCGGGCGACCCGGTCGCCGGATGGGTTATGTGAATCATGGTGCCCGGGTTGGCCGCCGGATACCTTCGGTCTGCGCCGGTCCGTCGACGGACGGCGCCAGGGGGCTGCCCAGAATGAGCCAATACAAGATCGCCTGGCTGCCGGGAGACGGGATCGGTGTCGACGTCATGGAGGCCGCGCGGATCGTCCTCGACGCCGTGAAGCTCGACGCCGACTACGTACACGGGGACATCGGGTGGGAGTTCTGGTGCCGGGAGGGGGATGCCTTCCCGCACCGCACGGTCGAGCTGCTCCGGTCGAGCCACGCGGCCATGTTCGGAGCCATCACGAGCAAGCCGGCGAAGCAGGCCGAGGGCGAGCTGGTCCCGGAGCTCCAGGGCAAGGGGCTCACCTACCGCTCCCCCATCGTCCGGATGCGGCAGCTCTTCGACCTCTACGTCTGCCTGCGGCCCTGCAAGGCGTACCTCGGGAACCCGCTCAACATGAAGGACGGCATCGACCTCGTCGTCTTCCGCGAGAACACCGAGGACCTGTACGCGGGCGTCGAGTTCTCGCCGGTCCCGCCCGTCCTGGCCGAGGTGCTCGGCTCGCTCTGCAAGCCGTTCGCGCCGTTCATGGACCTGCCGGGCGACGCCTACGCGATCTCCTGCAAGGTGAACACGAAGAAGGGCTCGGAGCGGATCGTCCGCGCGGCGTTCGAGTTCGCGCGGAAGCACGGTCGGAAGAAGGTGACGGTCGTCCACAAGGCGAACGTCGTCCGCGCCACCGACGGCCTCTTCCTGGAGGAGGCGAGGAAGGTGGCGAGGGGGTACCCGGAGATCGCCACCGACGACGCCAACGTCGACGCCATCTGCATGTGGCTCCTGAAGAACCCCCTGAGCTACGACGTCCTGGTGGCGCCGAACCTGTACGGCGACATCATCTCCGACCTGGCCGCGCAGATGGTGGGCGGGCTCGGCTTCGGCTGCTCCGGGAACATCGGCGAGAAGCTGGCCGTCTTCGAGCCGAGCCACGGCTCGGCGCCCAAGTACGCCGGCCAGCGCAAGGTGAACCCGATCGCCACGATCCTGGCGGCGAAGATGATGCTCGACTGGCTCGGAGAGACCGAGAAGGGGCTCCGGGTGGAGCACGCCGTCGCCCGGGTGATCGCCGGCGGGAACGTGCGCACCTACGACATGGGCGGGACCAGCACCACACCGGAGATGGCCGAGGCGATCGCCTCGGCCCTGTGAGGCGGCGATGAGGGGCATCGTCATCCACGAGGTCGGACCCCGGGACGGCCTGCAGGCCGAAGCCACCGTCGTCCCGCTGGAGAAGAAGGCCCAGTGGATCGAGGGTCTGGTCGCCGCGCACGTCGACGTCGTGCAGGTCGGCTCCTTCGTGAACCCCGGGAAGATGCCGCAGATGGCGGACACCGACGCCCTCTTCGAGCGGCTGAACCTCCCGCCCCTCCCCGGCTCCCACGCGCGGCGCACCGTCTTCTCGGCGCTCGTCCTGAACGAGAAGGGGCTCGAGCGCGCCCTGGCTCGTGACGTCGATCTCGTCTGCATGGGCGTCTCGGCCAGCGACACCCACAGCCGCAAGAACACCGGGATGGCGACCGACGAGGCGATCCCCCGCGTCCTCGCCATCGCGCGGGCGGCCCGGGCCGCCGGGCGCTCCGTGCAGGTGTCGGTGCAGTCCGCGTTCGGCTGCGGCTACGAGGGGTACGTCCCCGAGGCGCGGGTCCTCTCGATCGCGCGGACGTACGTCGAGGCCGGATTCCTCCGGATCAGCCTCGCCGACACCGCGGGCCACGCGGACCCCGAGCAGGTCGAGCGGCTCTTCGAGAAGCTGCTCGGCCTCGGGCCCGGGATCGACCCGGCCTGCCACTTCCACGACACGTACGGGCTCGGGATGGCGAACCTCTTCGCGGCCATGCGGGCCGGCGCGACGTCGTTCGAGACGTCGTTCGCGGGCCTGGGCGGCTGTCCCTTCACCAAGCTCGCCGCGGGCAACGTCGCCACCGAGGACCTCGTCCACGGCCTCCAGCGGATGGGCCGGCGGCAGGACATCGACCTCGCCGGGCTGGTGGCGGTCGCGCGCGACGTCTCGACGTTCTTCGGACGCGAGATGCCGGGGCGCGTCCATCGGACGGGCGGGATCCCGGTCGCCGAGGCGGTGGAGGTCCCGGCGTGACGCCCTCGATCCTGGCTGGCGTCCGGGTCCTCGACCTGACGAACGTCCTCTCCGGGCCGTTCGCGACGCTCCACCTCGCGCTCCTCGGGGCCGAGGTGATCAAGATCGAGAACCCCACCGACGGCGATCTCGCGCGGAAGCTGGGGAACGTCCCTAAGCTGAACGAGGAGCTGATGGGGACTAGCTTCCTGGCGCAGAACGCCAACAAGAAGTCGATCACCCTGAACCTCAAGAAGCCGGAGGCGCGCGAGGTCTTCCGGAAGCTCGCGGCCACGGCAGACGTCGTCGTCGAGAACTTCCGCCCCGGCGTGATGAAGCGGCTCGGCGTCGGCTGGGAGGTCCTCCGGGAGATCAACCCGCGCCTCGTCTACTGCGCGATCTCCGGCTTCGGCCAGGACGGGCCCGACGCCGACAAGCCGGCGTACGACCAGATCATCCAGGGGCTCTCCGGGACGATGTCCGTGAACGGCGACGAGCGGCTCAACCCGCTCCGCTGCGGCTTTCCCGTCTGCGACACCGTGGGCGGCCTGAATGCCGCGTTCGCCCTCATGGCCGCGCTCTACCACCGGGAGAGGACGGGCGAGGGACAGCTGATCGACGTCGCCCTCCTCGACTCGATCCTGCCGCTCATGGGCTGGGTCGCCGCGAACCTCCTGATCGGCGGCCAGCCGCCGGTGCCGATGGGGAACGACAACCTCACGGCGGCCCCCTCCGGGACGTTCGCCACGAAGGACGGACACATCAACATCGCGGCGAACAAGCAGGAGCAGTGGGAGGCGACGACCGAGGTCCTCGGCGTCCCCGAGCTGAAGACCGACCCCCGCTTCGCCAAGCGCGACGCGCGGAAGAGGAACCGGAAGGAGCTGACGCCGCTCCTCGAGGCGCGGCTCACCGAGAAGAGCACGGCCGAGTGGGTGGTGCTGCTGAACGCCCGCGACGTCCCGTCGGGCGCCATCCTCCCCCTGGGCGCCGCACTCGACCAGCCGCAGCTTCGGCACCGCGGGACGCTGGAGACCGTGCTCGAGGACGGCATCGGCCCGCTCCGGCTCTTCGGCCTCACCGCCAAGCTCGAGAAGACCCCGGGCCGCCTGGACGCTCCGCCGCCGCGCCTCTCGGCGCACACGGAGGAGGTCCTGACCGGGCTCGGCTACACGACGGACGAGGTCGCCGCGTTCCGGCGCGACGGCATCGTCTAGGAACCTGAAGGGAGCCCCCATGGGCATGACCGTCGTCGAGAAGATCCTCTCCCGCGCGTCGGGAGGAGCGCCCGTCCGCACCGGTGACGTCGTGGAGCCGCGCGTCGACCTCGCGATGTCGCACGAGAATGCCGCGCTCGTGATCAACCAGTTCCTCGAGATCTACATGGGGACCGGCCTCCACGCCCAGCCGTGGGACCCGGGGCGGATCGCGATCATCTTCGACCATCGCGTCCCGGCCGAGTCGCCCAAGACGGCGACCAACCAGAGGAAGATCCGCGAGTTCGTGGAGAAGCACGGGATCGGCCGCTTCCACGACGTGCGCGGCGACACCGGCGGCATCTGCCACCAGGTGCTCCCCGAGTACGGCTACGTCCGGCCCGGACAGGTGGTCGTCGGGACCGATTCCCACACGACGAGCCACGGGGCGATGGGCGCGTTCTCGTTCGGCATCGGCGCCACCGAGATGGCGAGCGTCTGGGCGCTCGGCGCGGCGCTCAACGTGGAGGTGCCGCCCACCATCAAGGTCGTCGTGAACGGCAGGTTCCCGGAGCGGGTCGGCCCCAAGGACCTGATCCTCCACCTCATCGGGCTCCTCACCGCCGAGGGCGCCAACTACCGCGTCCTGGAGTTCCACGGCGAGACGATCCGGGCGATGTCCACCTCCGGCCGGCTCGTGCTGTGCAACATGTCCGTCGAGGCGGGCGCCACCTCCGGGATCGTGCCGGCCGACGCCGAGACGGTCCGTTACCTGCGCGACGAGGCGAAGGTGACGGACGAGCTCGACCTGGTGGCCCCCGACCCCGACGCCGCGTACGAGCGGGTCGTCACGATCGACGTCTCCGCGCTCGCGCCCCAGCTCGCGTGCCCCCACACCGTCGACAACGTGAAGCCGGTCGGCGAGGTCGCGGGGGTGAGGGTCCACCAGATCGTCATCGGCTCCTGCACGAACGGGCGCCTCGACGACCTGGCGATGGCCGCCGGGATCCTGCGCGGCAACAAGGTGGCAAAGGGGACCCGGATGCTCGTCTTCCCCGCCTCGAGCCGCATCTGGGCCCAGGCGCTCACCGAGGGCTACATCGGCGACCTGATGCGCGCCGGGGCCGTCGTCATGAACTCCGGCTGCGGCCCGTGCCTGGGCGTCCACGAGGGGGCGCTCGGCGACGGCGAGGTGGCGCTCTCCACCACCAACCGGAACTTCAAGGGGCGCATGGGGAACCCGAAGTCCGAGGTCTACCTCTGCTCGCCGGCGGTCGCGGCCGCCTCGGCCATCACCGGGGTCATCACCGACCCGCGGAAGGGAGCGAACTGAGATGCCGCACGTCATCGCCTGCCTCGGCAACGACGTCTCCACCGACGTCATCTACCCGGGCCGCTACATGGCGACGGTGCTCCCCACCGAGACACCGCAGTACGCCTTCGCGAACGACCCCGAGCTGAACGAGAAGCTCCGCAAGCCCCACGGGCCCGACGGCCAGGCGATCGTGGCGGGCAAGAACTTCGGCTGCGGCTCCTCGCGGGAGCAGGCCGTCTCGGCGCTCACCGGCTGCGGTCTCACGATCGTGGCGGAGGGGATCGCCCGGATCTTCCTGCAGAACGCGATCAACCTCGGGCTGAAGGTCGTCATCGCGCCCGGCATCGAGGCGTCCGAGGGGGACGAGCTCGCGATCGGGAGCGACGAGGTGACGAACCGGACCACCGGGAAGAGCTACGCCGTCGTGCCGCTCCCGCAGGCCCGGCAGGTGATCCTGGATGCGGGGGGGCTGATCGCCTACACGCGGAAGAGGCTGATGGAGACCGTCGCCGCCCCCTGATTTCTGGCCGACGGGCGTCTCACCCCCAACGGCTGAGGTCATACACCCGCACGGACACCAAGGTGTAGACTCGGGTGTATGAGGACGAACATCGTTCTGAACGACGAGCTCCTTCGTGAGGCGATGAAGCTCACGGGAGCGCGTACGAAGACGGCGGCCGTCGACGAGGCGCTCCGCACGCTGGTCGAGGTTCGCACGGCCCGGGAACGGAACGCGACCTACCGGGACCGGCTGGAGAAGCTCGGCCCCAGGCTGCGCTCCCTGAAGCTCCGCAAGGCTCCCTCGGCCGTCCTCCGTGAGGACCGGGAACGGACGTGAGGACCCTGGTCCTCGACACGAGCGTCGCGATCGCCTGGTACCTGCCCGAGTCCTTCGCGGCGGCCGCACGGAGCTATCAGAGACAGCTTCTCGACGGTCGGATCCGCCTCCTGGTGCCCTCGCTCCATTACTGGGAGACGGCCAACGTCCTCCGAACCTACGTCAGGCGGCGCGAGCTGACGCCGTCGCTCGCCGAGGAGATCTACTCGCTTCATCTCGACGCCCCGCTCGAGGTCGAAGAGCCGGAGCGAGGGTTGGTCCTTGCGACGGCCCTCGAGCTCGGCGCGACGGCGTACGACGCCGTCTTCATCACCCTGGCGCAGACCCTCGATGCCCCCCTCCTGACCGCGGAGCGGAAGTCGAGGCCGTGGGTCGCGCGACTCGGCAGGCTCGTCGAGACCCTGGACCACTGAGGCCTTGCCGGGTCCCCCACCTCGACCATGAGCGACCCCCTCTTCCTCCACCGCCTCCAGTTCGCGTTCACGATCATCTACCACTACCTCTTCCCCGTCCTGACGATGGGGCTGGCGCTCCTGATCGTGGTCATGAAGGGGCTCGGTCTCCGGAAGGGCGGCGAGGGGTGGAACGACGCGGCCCGCTTCTGGATCCGCGTCTTCGGGCTCAACTTCGCGATGGGCGTCGCGACCGGGATCCCGATGGAGTTCCAGCTCGGGACGAACTGGGCCCGCTTCGCGCGGTACTCCGGCAACGTCGTCGGACACACGCTCGCCATGGAGGGGCTCTTCGCGTTCTTCCTGGAGTCGAGCTTCCTCTCGCTCCTCGTCTGGGGTGAGCGGCGGCTCTCGCGTGTCGGGCACTTCCTGGCCGCGGTGGCGCTCTTCGTGGGGAGCTGGCTCTCGGGCTACTTCATCATCGCGACGAACTCGTTCATGCAGCACCCGGTCGGCTACGCGCTCCGGCCGGACGGCGTCCTCGCCCTCGCCGACTTCTGGACCTTCCTCCTCAACCCGTGGGCGCTCGTCACCTACGCGCACAACATGACGGCGTCCGTCGTGACGGCGTCGTTCGTGGTGGCGGCGCTCGGCGCGTTCTACGTCCTCCAGGGCCGGCACCTCGAGGCCGCGCGGCGCTTCCTGACTCTGGGCGTGACCGCCGGGCTCGTCTCCAGCGTCCTCGTGGCCTTCCCCACCGGGGACCTCCAGGCGAAGCTGGTGGCCCGCCACCAGCCCGTCGCGCTCGCGGCGATGGAAGGGCGGTTCGAGAGCGGCCCGCGGGCCGGGCTCAACATGATCGGCCAGCCGAACGTGCGTGAGCGGCGGCTCGACAACCCGATCTCCCTGCCCGGCGCTCTCAGCTTCCTGGCGTTCGGGCGGTTCAGCAGCGAGGTGCGCGGCCTCGACTCGTTCCCCGAGTCCGACTGGCCCGACAACATCGAGCTCCTCTACTACGCGTTCCACATCATGGCCGGGCTCGGGACCCTGATGATCGGTGTGATGGGGCTCGCCGCCCTCCTCGCCTGGCGCGGACGCCTGGAGCGCAGCGAGTGGATGCTGCGGATCGTGATGCTGGCGTTCCCGTTCCCGTACATCGCGGTCACCGCGGGCTGGATGACGACCGAGCTGGGCCGCCAGCCGTGGCTCGTTTACGGCCTCTTTCGCACGGCGCAGGGCTCGAGCCCGACCGTCCACTCAGGCACCGCGCTCTTCACCCTGATCGGCTTCTGCGGACTCTACCTCCTCCTGGGCGTCCTCTTCCTGTTCCTGATCGCGCGGGAGATCGGCCACGGCCCCGGCGGCCATGGCGGTACGGCGGAGGCGGCCCATGCCTGAGCTCTGGTACGGCGTCGTCGCCCTCTTCCTGACCGCCTACGTCGTCCTCGACGGCTTCGACCTCGGGGCCGGCGCGCTCCATCTCTACGTCGCCCGGACCGACACCGAGCGGCGCCAGGTGCTGGCCGCGATCGGTCCGTTCTGGGACGGCAACGAAGTGTGTCTCCTGGCCGCGGGCGGCGCCCTCTTCGTCGCGTTCCCCAGTGTCCTCTCCGCGGGGCTCTCGGGCTTCTACTTCGCGATCTTCCTGGTCCTCTGGTCGCTGATGCTGCGCGGCATCTCGATCGAGCTCCGGAGCCACGTCACCGACCCCGTGTGGCGCTCCACCTGGGACCTCGTCTTCTTCGCCGCCAGCCTCCTCCTGCCGGTCTTCTTCGGGGCCGCGCTCGGCAACCTCCTGCGCGGCGTGCCGCTCGATCACGACGGGTGGTTCGAGCTGGCGCTCTTCACCGACTTCTCCGCGAAGGCCCCGGTCGGCATCCTCGACTGGTACACCGTCCTCATCGGTGTCTTCGCGCTCGCGGCGCTCGTCTTCCACGGCACGGCGTTCCTGGCCTGGAAGACGGACGGCCCGGTGCGCGAGCGGAGCCTGGTCCTGGGCTGGCGGCTCGCGTTCGTCGTCGCCGGGCTCTGGCCGCTGGTCACGCTCGGCACGATTCGCGTCAGCCCCGGCTTCGCGCCGGGCCTGGCCTCCCGGCCGCTGGCGTGGCTCTTCGCGGCGGCCTCGGTCGCCGGCTTCGCGGTGGCCGCCCACGCGTTCACGCGCGGGGCGGGACGACGCGCCTTCCTCGGCTCCGTCACGTTCCTGTCGGGGCTCTCCCTGGCGACGGCCGCCGCCGTCTTCCCGACGATGATCCGCGCCACGCCCGACGACGCGCTCTCGCTCACCGCGCGGAACGCGGCCGGCGACGCGGCCGGCCTGGCGACCGCCGTCGGCTGGCTCGCGATCGGCCTGCCGCTCGCGGTCCTCTACTTCGTGACGATCTTCCGGATGCACCGCGGGACCGCCGTCGCCGCGCGGGACGGCGAGGGGTATTGACGGGACGGATGCTCAGGGCTCAGGCCGGCGGGAGGCGCCAGTCGATCGGGGGACGCCCCGCCGCGGCCAGAGCGCGGTCGATCCGCGAGAACGGCCGGCTCCCGAGGAACTTCTTCGCCGAGAGGGGGGACGGGTGCGCCGCCTCGATCACCACGTGCCGGCGCGTGTCGACGAGCGACGCCTTCTTCCGCGCCCACGCGCCCCACAAGCAGAAGACCACCGGCGAGGGGCTCGCGTTCACGGCACCGATCACGGCGTCGGTGAACGTCTCCCAGCCGCGCCCCCGGTGCGAGCCGGGCTCGTGCGCGGCGACCGTGAGCACCGCGTTCAAGAGCAGCACGCCCTGCCGCGCCCAGGCGGTCAGGTCGCCGTGGCGGGGGATCGGGATGCCGAGGTCGTCGCGCAGCTCGCGGAAGACGTTCCGGAGCGAGGGCGGCGGCGGGGTGGGAGGCTTCACCGAGAAGCAGAGACCGTGCGCCTGGCCGTCGTCGTGGTACGGGTCCTGTCCCAGCAGCAGGACCTTCACCTCCGGGTACGGGGTGAGCCGGAACGCCTCGAACACCTCCGCCTCGGGCGGGAAGACGCGACGCCGGGCGCGCTCCTCGACGAGGAACCGGGAGAGCGAACGGAAGTACCCCTTCTCGAGCTCGGGACCGAGCACGGCCGCCCAGGTGGGCGGGAGCCCGGGAGCCTCCGTGGCCGGGTTCAGGGCTCTTCCGGATCGAGCGTCGCCTCGATCACCCGCGTCAGGCCCTCGAGGAGGTCGGGGAACGAGGCGTGCTCCACCTCGGTGCCGACGAGCGGCGCGCCGGCATGATGGGCGCGCATGAAGACGATCGGCCACTCGTCGCCGTCGGCCGCACCGCGCGCGTCGAACGCGATCACCCGCTGCGTCATCTCGTCGTAGCCGAACGGCACGACGCGCATCGGGATCGCCTCGGAGACGTGGTCCAGCGCCAGGATCCGCTCCTTCAGGTCCGCCACCGGGGCCTCCTCCGGCGAGAGCGGCAGGTACGTCCCCTGCACCTGCAGGCCCCGCGCGTGATAGCGCCGGTGCCACTCCTTGAACGACCAGGGGAGCGGAACGCCGAGCGCCTCCTCGAGAGGCGCGTACTCCTCGATCGGGACGCCGCCGGGGGTGAGGGGCGGGTACATCTCCGACTCCGTCGAGATGTACCGCCCGTACGCCTCGAAGAACTGGTCGATCGCCGCGGTGGCCGTTTCCTGCGATGGCATCGAAGCCCCCCTGTACATCGTTTCATAAGGCGCGCCGGGCCGGGAACCAATGCTCAAGCTGCATCAGCGGATCTGCATAGACTTCGGAGCATGGACGACCTGTGCGAGGTCCCCGGAGGGATCCTCCTCCTGGGAAGCGAGGAGGGGCGGGACGACGAGAAGCCGGTCCGCCCCGTCGCCGTGCGCCCGTTCCGGCTGGGACGCACCCAGGTGACGAACGCCGAATACGACACCTTCGTCGCGGCGACCGGCCACGAGCCGGCCGCCTTCCGAGCCCGGCCCGAGCTCTCCGCTCCCGGGCAACCGGTCGTCGGTGTCAGCTGGCTCGACGCCACGGCGTACTGCGCCTGGCTGGCGGAACGGACGGGTCGGTCCTTCCGGCTCCCCGAGGAGGCCGAGTGGGAGTGGGCCGCCCGCGGCGGGCTCGTCGCGGCGCGCCACCCCTGGGGCGACGCGCCGCTCCCCGAGCGGTACCCCGATCACGCGACGCTCTGGCGGCTCGGGCCGGAGCCGGTGGGTCTCCATCCCCCGAACGGCTACGGCCTGCACGAGATGTGCGAGAACGTGCACGAGTGGTGCGCCGGCTGGTACGACCCTCCGGCCTGCACGCGCCGGGCGTCGCGCGGGGGGTCGTGGCGGCACCAGATCCAGGTGTCGACCTGCTCCGCGCGGAGCAGCCTCCCGCCCGCTCTCCGGTATGCGGACTACGGCTTCCGCGTCGCGGAGGGATGAGCGGCTGGTGCGGCTTGCCCATGCCGGCTCGCCCGGACCGGCGGTAACCTGGGCCCATGGAAACGCACGCCAACGAGATCCTCGACGTCGACCGGAGCGTCCTCGTCGTGGTCGACCTGCAGGGAAAGCTGATGGAGATGATCGAGCGCCCCCGCTCGGTCGTGGGGAACGCGATCCGGCTCCTGAAGCTGGCCGGGCTGTTCGGTGTCCCGGTCATCCTCACCGAGCAGTACCCGAAGGGGCTGGGCGGGACGCACCCGGACGTGCGCGCGGCGTTCGACGCGCTCACCGTCCCGAAGCGGCACGTCGAGAAGACGAGCTTCGGCTGCTACGGGGACGAGGGCTTCCGCCAGGCGCTGGGCGAGCTGCGTCCCGGCGTCGCCGGGGCGCGCCGCCAGGTGGTCGTCGCCGGGATCGAGGCGCACGTCTGCGTGATGCAGACGGTGCTGGAGCTGCTGCGCACGGACCACGCCGTCCACCTCTGCTGGGACGCGATCAGCGGTCGCGGGGCCGAGTACCGGCGCCACGCCCTCGACCGGATGGCGACGGCCGGCGCCACGATCACGAACCACGAGTCGGTCGGCTTCGAGTGGGCCCGCGACAAGAGGAGCTCCTGCTTCTCGGCGATGAGCGCTCTCTTCAAGGAGGGGCAGCTCCGGGACTGAAGGCGGGTGTAACGTCGTCCGCGTGGCGAATCCGCTGGTCGACGACCGCACCGTCTCGTTCCTCCTCCACGACGTCCTCGACGCCGCGTCCCTGCTGCGGCTGCCCCACTTCGAGGACCATTCGAAGGAGACGTTCGAGGCGTACCTCGGCGTCTGCCGCCGTTTCGCGCGCGAGACGCTCTACCCCACCTACCGCGTGCTCGACGCCGAGCCGCCTCGTCTGGTCGACGGCCGGGTCGTCGTCCCCGCGCTCACGCACGACCTTTTCGGCAAGCTGCGTGACCTCGGCACCATCGCCGCGGCCCGGCCGGCCGAGGTGGGAGGCCAGCAGCTCCCGCTGACGATCGCGACCGCCGCGCACCTCTACCTGATGGCCGCCGGCGCCGCGCCTCTCGGCTTCCTCGCCCTCACCACCGGCGCCGCTCACCTGGTCGAGACGTTCGGGTCGGACGAGCTGAAGGCCTGGACCCTCGGCCCGCTCTACGAGGGGCGCTGGACGGGCACGATGGCGCTCACCGAGCCTCAGGCCGGCTCGAGCCTCGCCGACGTGGCCGCGCGCGCGCGGCCGGAGGGCGACCACTACCTCCTCTCCGGCGCCAAGATGTTCATCTCCGGCGGCGACCACGACCTGACCGAGAACATCGTCCACCTGGCGCTCGCGCGCATCGACGGCGCGCCGGCGGGCATCAAGGGCGTCAGTCTCTTCCTGGTGCCGAAGGCGCGGCCGGACGGCTCGGGCGGCCTCGCGCCGAACGACGTGAGGGTGGCCGGGCTGATCCACAAGATCGGCTGGCGCGCTCTCCCGAGCGTGGCGCTCAGCCTGGGCGACGCCGGCGACTGCCACGGCTGGCTCGTCGGCCCGCCGCACCAGGGCATCGCCCAGATGTTCCAGATGATGAACGAGGCGCGGATCAGCGTCGGCGCCAACGGCGTCGCGACCGCCTCGGTGGCGTACCACGAGAGCCTCGCCTACGCGCGGGAGCGCCTGCAGGGACGGCCGTCCGCCAGCAAGGACCCGCGCGAGGCGCCGGTGCCGATCGTGGAGCACGCGGACGTGCGGCGAATGCTGCTGCGGCAGAAGGCGATCGTGGAGGGCGGGCTGGCCCTCGTCCTCACGACGGCGCTCCTCTCGGATCGCGCGGCGCACGCGGTCGCGCCGGAGGAGCGGCAACGCGCCCAGCTGCTGCTCGACCTCCTGACGCCGGTGGCCAAGAGCTTCCCGGCCGAGCGGGGCTTCGAAGCGACGGTGCTGGGGCTCCAGGTGCACGGAGGCTACGGCTACACCAGCGAGTACCTGGCGGAGGCATTCGTCAGGGACCAGAAGCTGAACTCGATCCACGAGGGGACGACCGGCATCCAGGGGCTCGACCTCCTCGGACGGAAGGTGCTCGCGCGGGACGGCGCGGCCCTCGCGCTCCTCGGGGAGGAGATCGCCGCCGCGGCCCGGCGGGCCGGCAAGGCCCGGGTCGATCCGGCGCTCGTCGATGCGGTGACCGGCGCGGCCGCCGACGTCGCGTCGCTCACCCGCGAGATGGCGGTGCGGACCCGCACCGGCGACGTCGACGCGTTCCTCCGGCACTCCGCCGACTACCTGGACCTCTTCTCGACCGTCGTCATCGCGTGGCAGTGGCTCCTCCTGGCCGCCGCCTCGCGCGAGGCGCTCGCCGCGGGTCGCGGGCCCGCCGGGTTCTTCGAAGGGAAGCTGGCGGCCGCCGACTACTGGGCCCGGACGGAGCTGCCGCGCGCCGCCGCCCTGATCGCGCTCTGCCGCTCCAACGAGGACAGCTACGCGCGGATGCGGCCCGACTGGTTCTGAGCCGCCGCTACTTCTTCCCCTTCGCGCACGCCTTCTCGAATCCACCCTCGCACGCCGTCTTCAGGAGCTCGCGTGCCCGCCTGGCGTCCTTCTTCACGCCGAGGCCGGCCTCGACCTGCTTGCCGAGCTCGTAGCACGCCTCCGAGTCCCCCTTCGCGCACGCCTTCTCGTAGAACGAGGCCGCGCGCGCGTCGTCCGCCGCCACGCCGGTGCCGCTCGAGTAGAGGGTCGCCGCGTTGAAGCAGCCGAACGAATCGCCGCGTGCGCAGCCCAGCTCCGACAGCTCGCGGCCCCTCTTCAGGTCCTTCGGCACACCGGTGCCGTTGAGGACGAGCGCGCCGAGGAGCGAGCAGGCCCGGGAGCGGTGCTCCTCCGGGTCGAGATCCCGCGGGTCGGCCTCGCCGTCGCACACCTTCTCGAACACGGCGGCGGCCCGCGCCGGGTCCTTCGGGCCGCCCAGACCGTCGCGGTGGGCGCGACCCAGGTTGACGCAGCCCGCCAGGTTCGGACCCTGGCAGCGCGTGCCGTCGCACCCCCGGCGGTACAGCTCGACGGCGCGCGCTTCGTCCTTTGCCACGCCTCGTCCACGTTCGTACAGCCAGCCGAGGTTCGTGCACGCGGTGGAGCTGCCGCCGTCGCACGCCTCGCGGTAGGCCGCGGCGGCGCGGCGGATGTCGCCCTTCACGGCGCGCCCCGCCTCCTCCATCAGGCCGACGTTGTAGCAGCCGAGGGCGTCGCCCAGCTCGCAGGCGCGGACGTAGAGCGGCGTGGCGATGGCGTCGTCCGGCGCCTTGCCGGTGGCGTGCTGGAAGGCGAGGTGCGCGCAGCCGGCGCCGCTCCCGAGGTCTTCCTGCA
>CAYLNK010000063.1:0-20980 GCA_964384675.1 uncultured Holophagales bacterium
ACCCGCGGCCGGCGCGGTCGCCCGCGGCCTGGCGCTCGTCGCGGAAGCGACCGAGAGCGAGTCGAAGGGCCTCCGGGGCGAGGCGGGCGAGCGGTACCGGGAAGCCGAGCGGCGGCTCGACGCCTCCGGCGACCCGTTCCGTCTGAGGGCACGGCTCGGCCGTCTGATCGCCGACTACCACGGGCGCGGGTACTCCGTGAGCCCGGCAGAGCTGGAGGCGCTCGCGGTCGACGCCTCCGTATCGAGCTGGCCGTCCCTCGCGGCGCGCGCGAGGTGGATGGCTGGGCTCGTCTACGGCGGGCGCGCCCTTCCCGAGGCGGCCCTGGACCTCTACGAGCGGGCCCGGCGGGACGCCGAGGCCGCCGGAGATCCTCTGATCGGCGCGGCTCTGGACGGCCTCGCGGCCGAGGTGTGCCAGATCCTGGGCCGCGATTCGGAGGCGTGGTCGCGCCGCGCGCGAGCCTTCGCCTTCTTGAGGGAGCTCCCGCCGGCCCGGGCGCACACGCTGCTCCTCGAGGCCGCCCAGGCGGCCGAAGGGCTGCGCCTCCCGCGGCTGGCGCTCGACCTGCTCGAGACGGACGACGCGATCTCACGGGCGACGGACCGGGCCGCGGTTGCCGAACGGGCGATCGTGGTGGCGCGGCTGCGCGCCGCCAGGGAGCCGTCGGCGGCGGCCTGGAGGCGCGCCGAGGCCGCGCTCGCCACGGTACGGGACCCGGGCCAGCAGGCTCGCCTCGCGAGCGACTGCCTGGCGGCCCGAGCGCTCGCCTCGCGCCCGGAAGACGTGAGGCTCCTCGACCTGGACCGGGCGATCGACTACTACGTCCTGACGGAGGCCGCGTTCCGGATGCCCGAGCTGCTGGTGGCGCGCGCGGCCGCACGCAACGCCAGGGGCCTGGGCGCGCTCGCCAAGGACGACGCGAGCCGGGCGCTCTCGCTCCTCGAGCGGGAGCTGGCGTCGGGCGGGCCCCGCAGTCTCCGGATGCTGGTCCGGAGCGGAGCGATCGTCGACGAGGCGCTCGACGTCATCGGGATCGACGAGGGCGTGCTCTCGAGGATCGATCGGCTCGACGCCTTCCGCGGGACCGATCTGCGCCGGGTGCGGGGCGAGCGACGCCCGGGGGCCCGGGCGATCCAGGAGCGGCTCGGCGCCCACGACGGCGTCCTCTGGTTCCGGGTCGGCGAGCGCCGGAGCGAGGCCCTGCTCCTCCTACGGGACCGGGCGCTCCGGACGGAGATCCCTTTCGTGAAGGCAGCGCTGGAGGACCTCGTCGCGGCGTTCCGGGGCTCGCTCGTCGGAGGGCCCGAGGGGCGCGCCCGCCTGCTCGCCGCGCTCCTCCACTCTTCGCTCCTGCGCTCGGTGCCCGGCAGCGTGGAGCGGCTCGTGATCGTGCCGGACGGGGTCCTCTGGACGTTGCCCTTCTCGGCGCTCCGCGAACAGGTCGACTCCGCGCCGTTCGGGGCGCGGGTGGGCGTCAGCCTGGCGGTGAGCGGGAGGCCGCCGGCGGGGCCCTCCGGCGACGTGGGCAGCGTCGCGCTCCTGGCCGACCCCCGGACCCTCGTCAGGGACCTCCCGCGCCTTCCGGGCGCCGCGGAGGAGGTCGTCCGGATCGCGCCTTTGTACGGTCGCGCCTCGGTGGCGATGGGGGAGGACGCGACCGTGACGGCCCTGAGAAGCCTCGCCGCCGCTGCGCGAGTGCTCCATGTGGCCGCGCACGCGCTGCCCGAGGCTGGAACCGGCGGTCGGCTCCTTCTGAGCGGAGACGATGGGGCAGTCTCGGCTGATGCGATCTCGGCCCTCGATCTGCGGGAGCTGCGGACGGCGGTCGTCGCGGGCTGCGCCACCGCGGCGGGTGAGATCGTGCCCGGGGAGGGGACGATCAGCCTGGCGCGAGCCTTCCTGGCGGCCGGCGCCCGCACCGCCGTGGCCAGCGTCTGGGCCGTTCCGGACGGCTCGGCCGCCGACCTCCTGGTGGGCCTGCACCGCGGCCTCGCCGCGGGTCTTCCGGCGGCGGAGGCCCTCCGTCGCGCCCGCGCCGACTACCTGGCGAAGCCCGGCCCGGACGCCCGCGTGTGGGCGGCGTTCGAGGCGTACGAGTAGTCCGGCCGGGAATCGCACCTTGCTTCCTCCACCGTCCTCCGATTTCGGGGGAAATCCGGTCCCGACGGCCGTCCTCCGGAGCAGCTGCGGCGCCAGCCGCCAAGGAGGGGAATCGAGATGGCCGAGGCCGACATCCAGCTGAGCATCATCATGTCCGGGCTCTACACCCTGTCGCGCGGGACGCCCGGGGATCCAGGCGCCGCGTCGACGGACGTCCTCCTGGTCGACGCGAGGCGGAGCGCGCTGAAGGGGCTTCCGCGGCACGTGCCCCGGCTGACGGTCGACGTCCGAAACCTCGATCCGGCGAGCGATCCGGCGGACACGCTCGTCACCCTTCCGGACGGCTCGAGCTATGCGGTCTGGAACCTGGAGGGCGTGGACGTGCAGCTGCCGGGGCACGCCGATCCGCCGTCGCTCGCGACCGCCGAGTCCGTCCCCGCGAGCGTGCGAGCCCCCGCGAGCGAGGCGGAGCGTCAGGACCTCCGCTGGGTCGCGAGCCTCTCGAGGGTCGGCGGCGCCGCGGCGCTGAATCCGGCGATGCTGGCCCCGAAGCCGCCGTCCATCGTCGCGAGCCGGATCTTCCTCCGCCATGGGAGCCTCTCGACCGAGCGCCTCGCCGAGACGTCGGCCGGGCACCTGATCGAGTTCCCGTTCGTGGCGCCGGGCGAATCGGCGACCGGGGCCTCCTTCGCGCAGGCGCTGGCGGTGGCGGTGAGGTGGCGGGACGACCTCCGGACGAGGGCCGAGATCCGGCTCGTCCCGTTCGGCCAGACCGAGCCTCGCGCGACCGTGGTGCTGCAACCGGTGAACGAGCCGGAGACGACGGTGACGATCACGAACGAGCCCGTGAGCTTGGGACACCAGCACGGGGGCGACCCGGCGCTGCTCCTCCATTGGGGCGCGCTCTACGACCTCGCCAAGTCGCCGCCGAAGGCCGCGGCCCGCAGGGTCCCGATGGCGTCGCCCGTCGTCGGTAGCCGCAACCTGGGCGGGACCCACTGCCCGCCCGACCAGCTTCCCTGAACGCGAGGCGGGCGACGCCCCCCCGCGCCGCCCGCTACCTCGTCTCCACGGTGACGGCGAGCACGTCCTCACCGTCCGACCGGCTCGGGTCGCCGTCGCCCACGCGGACGGCGAACCGCCTCACGGGAAACGTGCGGCCGTGCCGGACGCCGTCCTTCACGACGCGATCCTCGCCGCCCGTGTAGGTCGTCGGCGCGCCTCCCGTCGGGACCAGGTCGAGCCGGAAGCGCCATCCTTCCCCCCAGGACCAGAACGCGCAGAGCCCTCCCTCGCACGTCTTCTGGTTGAAGACCTGCACCACGAACGGGTTCTCTCCCGGCACGAGGGAGAGCTCGGCCGTGCGCACCTCGCCGAGTCCGCACGTCAGCACGTCCAGCCCCTGTCGCTCGTCCCTCAGATAGACCACGTCGTCACAGGCCGAGAGCGTCGCGGTCACGCGCGCGACCTCGCGTAGCTGGAATCGCGCCGTCAGGCTGGTGCTCTCCCAGGGAGTCTGCATCCGCTGCGTCAGCTCCCGCACCAGCTCCCGGGTCCTCCTGAAGACCTCCTCGATCGGGATCCCGGGGCGGCGAAGGTAGCGGAGCAAGGCCATCGCGTAGGGGCTTCGCACGACGCCGTCGTGGTCGGGAAGGTCGCCGTCGGCGGCCCGCCCGCCGGGCTCGGCCGAATAGGCGAGGAACGTCTCGGATGGGACGGCGAGATCCTGCGGTCGCGCAAGCCCCTGCGGGAGCCGCGGTCCGGATCGTTGCCACCGGTTCGTCCGGCATGCGTCCAGGATCACCAGGCGGCGCGCCGTGCCGCGAAATCGAGCGTCGCGGTAGACGTCACTCATCGCATAGCCGTGTCGCGCCACGTCGTCGGGGCGATCGATGACGGCGTCGATCGGAACGAGGTAGTTGTCCCCCGGAAGCTGGAGGCCGTGACCGGCGAAGTAGACGAGCACGGTGTCGCTCGACGTCAGGGAGCCGAGGAACGTCTCGAGATCCGCCCGGAGAGCGGCCTCCTTGCGGTCGACGCGCAGCGTCACGTCGAACCCGAGCTGGCGGAGCGCGTCCGCGACGGAGGTCGCGTCGTCGCGCGCGGTGAGCGCCCTGGCGCCGGGGTAGGCGGAGTTGCCGATCACGAGCGCCTGGCGGGAGCTCCTGGGTCCGCGGTCCGGGAGGACCGGCCCGGAGTCGCCGGGCACGGTCGGGAGAGCGCAGGCGGGCACCGGCTCGGCCCAGTACCGGCTCAGGAAGTCACCCCACCTGAAGTCCTCCACGAACGCGACCGGGGCCGTCAGGTTCCCCCGGCGGTAGCCGCCCTTGGCAAACGCGTCTGCCCGGTACTGCGCGAGGGTCGAGGGGAAATAGATGGCGAGGCCCCGGTCCGGGACGGTGCCCCGGTCGCGCTCGGGATAGCGGGCGATCGTGGTGCTCGAGAGAGCCGCCCTCGCGCCGGCGACGGCGTCGAGGAGCGGGCCGTCGGTCGTGACCGAGGCCAGCCTCTCGAGGAAGGCATCCACGTCCACGTGCAGGAATCGCCCGTCCCGTGGAGCCATAAGGGGTAGGCCGCAGCGAGCCTGTGCGACGGCGTCCGTCACACCGGGCATCAGGTCGACGAGGCGGCCCGCCACTCGCGAAACGGCGCCCGACGCGGCGGCGGCGTTCCCGAGGTCCACCGCGGCGAGCGTCTGCTCCCGTCGCGTGAGGCCCACGTCCGCGAGGCCTTCGTACTGCTTCCCGAAGCTCGAGACGAGGAGCTCGGCGAGCGTGCGGGCCGTGCGGGTCTCCGGCGCCTCGGCGAGCGACCCGAGCCAGTCGGCGTAGTCGAAGCCGCGCGCGGGTACGAGCTCCTGGCTTGCGACGAGGTAGGCCGCGACGTCCCGGAACGCGTAGGCGGTCTCCAGCATCGCCATGAGGCAGGCGTCGAACGCCAGGACGTCGATCTTGCGGCCGGAAGGCCCCAGCGCCTTCCCGATCGCGTCCGCCGTCTCGCGGTTCAGGAGCTCGTCGCCGTCCGTGTCGTCGTGCGAGGCCGATCGGTACGGCGCCTCGAGCGGGCTCCTGTTCGGCGAGAGACGGGCCTCCTCCTCGGGAGAGGGCGCACCGGCGGACGGGTCACGCCACCCCTGCCCGTGGTCCCAGACGATCAGGGCCGTCCTCTTCGCCGGGTACGCCGCGAGCGACCAGGCGATGAAGCAGGCGAGGGACGCGCCGTCTCCCATGTTCACCTCTCCGAGCGCCGTCGACCTGGCGCTGGGCGGGCTCGTCATTCCCTTGGCGACACGGAATCGCCTCGTCCCCTGCTCGGTCAGGAGGTCGAGCTGGACGACCACGTTCATCCGGTCCGTGCTGCCCACCCGGCCCATCTCCTCGAGGTCCCGGAGCGCGGCGCTCTCGAGGTTGTTGTCCCCGTTCATGAAGACCATCACGGTCCACTCGGACACCGGTCGAGCCGGCGGGACCGGGTGCTTGCAGCCCGTGCGGTCGGCCGGCGCCGCGGCCGAAAGCGGAAGGGCGGCCAGGACGGCGAGCGCCACGGACGCGATCGTGAGTCGAGACATCGGCCACCTCCAGGCTTCGGTCCGGTCGGAGCAGGGACGGCCGCGAGGGCGGAATTCCCGCGGGTTCCTCGGGATCCTGGAAAAGAACGGAGCTCCGTCCGTCCAGTACCCAAAGGGAGGAACACATGGGCAAGCTCAACGTGACGCTGAAGCGTGTCACGATCCTGAACAACGGCCGGCCGGTCGCCGCTCCGAAGGAGATGGGCGTCGGCCTGGTCGCGCAGCTGGTGAACCCCGCCTCGTCCCCGACGGCCGACTCCTCGGTCCTCGCCACCGAGAAGGGGATCGCCTTCCGCGCGAGCCGCGGCGACAGCTTCCCGGGGAGCACGCTGATCGCCGGGGCGGCCCCGCTGGTGTTCGGCAAGCCGATCGACGTCCCGGACGTGGCCCGGCTCGACCTCTTCTACGTCGTCGACTACCAGAACGACCTCGGCCCGATCGTCGGGAAGGCCGTCAACTTGCTGATCGACCTCGCCGCGAAGGCGATCCCGGTCCTCGGGGACGTCCTGAAGGACGAGCTGCACGTGAAGATCGGGAAGATCATCTCCGAGGAGTACGGCCGGGAGTCGGTGCTCCTCCACCAGGAGAGCCTGGGGAAGAAGGTGCACGCTCTCGAGCTGGACCTCCGCTGCCAGGTCACCAAACGAGGCGTCTACATGATGGACGCGACGGGCACGTCCACGCCGAAGGTCTCCAAACCGACCCTCTTCGCCCAGGAGGGCCAGGTCACGGCGCGGGTCGCCCTCGACGTGCAGTACGTCTGAGGCCGCCATGAACCTGCGCACCGTCACCTACGAGCAGATCCGCCCGGACCTCGCGACCGGCGACCTCGTGCTCTTCTCTGGCAAGGGCGGCTTCAGCGCCGGCATCAAGTGGTTCACGCGCAGCCGCTGGTCCCACGTCGGAATGATCCTCGTCATCCCGGAGTGGGACACCGTTCTCCTCTGGGAGTCGACGACCCTCTCCTCCCTGAAGGACGTGGAGTCGAACACGGCCCGGCGCGGCGTCCAGCTGGTGAGCTTCAGCGACCGCCTCCGCAACTACGGAGGAGAGGTTGCCGTCCGCCGTCTCAGGATCGACCGGACCGACCGGATGCAGCAGGCCCTCTCCTCGTTCCGGAACGAGGTCCGTGATCGTCCGTACGAGGAGGACACGGTCGAGCTGATCAAGGCGGCGTACGACGGCCCGTTCGGCGACAACACCGAGGACCTGTCGTCCCTGTTCTGCAGCGAGCTCGTCGCCGAGTCGTACCAGCGGATGGGACTTCTCCCGAACGACCCTCCGTCGAACGAGTACGTCCCGAACGACTTCGCGTCCACGGGCCCGGGCGTGCCGCTGCTCGCCGGAGCCCTGGACCAGGAAGTCCTCGTCACGCTCTGAGCCCAGGAAACAGCGCAACCCAGCATGAGGAGGAAGCAGATGAAACCCGGATCGGAGAAATGGCTCGAGAGCCTCGGCGCCCCTCACACCATCGAACCCGACGAGCAGCGCAAGTTCATCCAGAAGATCCTGGAGGGGCGCGGCGACCTGAACCACTGGCTGCCGCTCGGCATCCCGAACCCGGAGGTGATCCGGGGGACGTTCCACGTCGCGCCCGACGACCTCGACCTCATCCGGCGTCTCACGGTCGAGGTCCCGAGGGGACTCCGTCCGGAATTCCGGATCTTCCCGGTCGGGATCCCCGCCACCGACCTCGTGCGCGTCGACTTCGAGATCCGGAAGACCCACTCGGCCTGAGCCGGACCCACGCCATGCGAGAGCGGATCCTCCAGGTCCATCCCACGCGCCGCTGCAACCTGCGTTGCCGGCATTGCTACTCGGACTCCGGCCCCGGCGTCCGGGAGGAGCTTCCGCTCGACCTGCTGGAACGTGCCGTCGCCGACGCGGCGGCCGAGGGGTACGACGTCCTCTGCGTATCCGGGGGTGAGCCGTTCCTTTACGGCCACCTCCCGGCGCTCCTCGGCGCCGCGCGCCGCGCCGGGATGCGGACGACGGTCACGTCGAACGGCACGCGTTTGGCGGGAGGCCGGCTCCGCCTGGTCGCGGACCGGATCGACCTCCTGGCCCTGAGCCTGGACGGCGTTCCGGCCTCGCACGACCGGATCCGGGGCCCGGGCGCGTTCGAGGCGCTCGCGCGCGGGATCGAGGAGGCGCGCTCCGTCGGGATCCGCTTCGGCTTCATCTTCACGCTCACGCAGTTCAACCTCGACGAGCTCGAGTGGGCGATCCGCTTCGCGGCCGAGCAGGGAGCGTCCCTCTTCCAGGTGCATCCCCTGGCGGCGGAGGGGCGGGTGTGCACGGACGACGAGCTGGGGCGGTCCTTGCCCGATTCGTTCGAATGCGCGATGGCCGTCGCCGTGGCGGCCCGGGCGCGGTCCGCCGCCATCGCGCCGCCGGCGCTCCAGGTCGACGTGGCGCCGATCTCCTCGGTGGTCGACACGCTGCTCGCGTCCTGCCGTGTGTCGATCGAAGCCCCGCCTCGGAGGCTCGCCGACCTCGTGTCGCCTCTCGTGGTCGAGGCTTCGGGTCTGGTGGTCCCGCACCAGAGCGGACTCCATCGCTTCGCGCTGGGGAGCCTGTCCGAGCGCTCGCTCCGGGACCTCGGAAACGACTTCCGGGCGGGAGGCGCGAGGCGCTATGCGGCGTTCCTCGCGTCGGTGGCGGAGGGGATGGACGAGAGCGAGGCCGGAGACCCGTACTCGAGGCTCGCGGCGCGGGCGCGGCAGGAGGTCGTGGTCCGAGCGGCTCCCGATCTGGAGATGGAGGTGTGACGCCAGCAACCAGACCTGCGTCGAGTCCGCCTGCCGAATGGACAGCTTGGACAACGAGGATCAGCCGTCGAGGCGACCTCTCGAACCACAGGAGATACACCGATGCCACTCGTTTCCGACCCGTCTCCAGGAGCGGTCCTGGATCCGCCTCCCGCCCCGATCAATGAGGATCCGGGCCCGATCACGGCGCCGGTGAGCGGTACGCTCGTCCCGGCTTCCGATCCCGTTCCGGTACGTTGGGTGTTTGCCCTGGCGAGCCTCGTGTGTCTCGCGGCCGTCGTGACCGTCATCTACGACGTCCTTCGGCCACAGCCTCTGAACAGGGCCCAATACGGCTTCGTCGCCGCGCTCCTCTGCTTCGCCCTGTCGACGATCGCCGGGCTCCTCTTTGCCTCGAAGGTCAACTTCGAGGCCACGCTCGGCTTCTTCACGGCGTCCATCGTCGGGCCGGCCGCGCTGTGGCTCGTCGCGCTGCTCGTCTTCGTCAAGGTCGTGCCTCCTCCTGATATCGGCATCTCCCCGCTGGCGCTGCAACGTCTCGAGAGCTTCGCTCGAGAGCTGGATTCGAGCACCGGCTGGTCGTCGTTCGAGGACTGGAAGACGGAGCTCGGACCGCTTCGGACGGTCCTCGAGGGCGAGGAGGAGAGCAACATCAAGCACCTGCTGAACGCCAGCTTCATCACGGGTGCCGGCCAACGGAAGCTCCGGGAGCCCTCGATCGAGACGCTCTTCGTCTTTCCGAAGAACCCGGACTCCGGTACCCGGCGCGCGGTGAAGTTCCAGCGCATCACGGGCAACGCGAAGACGGGTCGTGAGGCGGTGTACCTGACCGCCAGTCCCACGGGCATGGACGGCTCCGTTCAGAGCTACTTCTTTGCCTTGAGCCCCGGAGGCAGCCTCCTCGAGCCCCGGGCGCTCACGAACGCCGCCGATTGGTACGGCGTCGGTGCCGGTATGTTCGACGGGATCCTGGTCGCGTTCTACCAGGACAAGGGCGCTCTGCCGGGTGACTGGCTCCAGGTCCAGACACCCAAGTACGTCGAAGCCGAGGACCGCGCGAACGTGGTGCTCGGCCTGACCGCGGCCTCCTCGCTGGCGACCACGAAGGAGGCGTTCTGGGAGATGCGCTCCGCGACGTTTGCGGCCCAGGGGCTCATCCCGCTGCTTTTCCAGCACCGCGAGGACGGGAATGGCCTTCTGGGCGGCAAGGGATTCAGCAGAGGCTTCGCCCGGTGGCTCACCGACCTCGACCTCGTCGCAGTGGGAAGTAGTGGCGGAGCGTCAGATTCGTGGCGGCAGGCACGTGCGTTCCTCGGTCAGGTGCGCTCGAGCCTGTACCACGGGCTGCCGGCCGGCGGCTGCGCAGGGATCCTCGAGGCGACCGCGTATCCCAGGCACATCACCCACAAGTTCGAGGGGCAGGTGAATCCAGTGCTGCTGACGTTCCTCTGGGGAACGCCCCAGCCGGAGCCGAGCCCGTCCGCCGGAGCGGAGCCGTCCGCTGCTCCAGCACAGGCGGCTCCATCGACGGCCGTTCAGTAACAAGCGGCGAAAGGAAGAGTGAGGAGAAGAACATGTCACACGTCTGTCGACGCATCGAGCTCGGCCGGGTCGGCTCCATCACGGAGACGATGATCAAGTGGGAGGGCAGCCCGATCCCCGTCCCGTACATGTACTTCCGGACGTCGTCGATCCGGGTGTACGCGGACATCTGCGCACCGGATGATCTGCTCAACTCGTTCTGGAACGACATCGTGTCGTGCGCGGGAGTGGCCGCCGGCGTGGCCACGCTGGCGGCGATCGTGGCGGGTCCTGAGGCGGCCCTGCCGGCGTTCCGCGCCAGCTTCGACGCCTGCCTCTCCGGCAAGGTAGGGGACCGCCTGGGCGAGATCCAGATCGCGTTGAGCGCGCAGCAGGAGCCGAACGAGGACTGGCACCGGTAGCGTTCGGTCGGTGACGGGACGAGGACCTGCCGCCGGCGAGTCGCGCGCCGCTGCTACGATCTCCCTCAGCGACGGAGATTCACGGAGCGGATGAACCCCAGCTCACCTCGCTGGCAGCAGGTCCAGGTCTCCGGCTTCACCTGGGAAGCCGAAGACCTGGACTTCGTCCGCGACGGCCTCGACGACTTCGAGCCGTACCGCGTCGGGTCGAACGAGGAGCTCCTCGGATCGCGCCGCATCCTCCGCGTGGGCGACTACGACCTGGAGCGCGTCCAGCGGGAGGGGCCCGACCTTCGGGATCGCGCGGGCGAGCACCGTGCCACGAAGACGCGGCGGCGCATCCGGATCTACGCCGTCCCGTCCGGTGGTCTCCTCACGCGCGACCGCCCCAGTGCGCGGCGCGCCGCGAGCTCCAGCTCCTTCCAGAACGTCGAGGACCCCGGATCCTGCGCACCGTCGAGTACACCGAGCACGAACTCGGCCCGGGCATCCTCATCGACCACGTCGACACCGAGGTGCGCCGCGATCACCTCCAGAAGACACGCGGCAAGGACCTCACCGTCGACCTGCGGCTCTACGTCGTCCGGTCCATCGCCGAGGCGCTCCGCAACGCGCACGAGAAGCGGCCCCGGAGCACGTTGCCGCGCCGTCCGCCGTGAGGAGGGCGGAAGGCGGTGACCGCCGGTGCGGCCCCGGGTCCCGACTAGGCGATGCAAGCCACCGAAGTGCCGGAGGGCGTCAGCCCCGACGCGAACCTCGCGCAGATCGCCGCGCCGAAGGCCTACGACAAGGTCACCACTGCCACGACCGAGCCGAGGGGCGTTGCGTGCTCCTCGGCGTGGACGAGAGCGTCGCGCGCTCCGCGTGGCGCAGCCAGACGGAGATCGGCGAGGCGCTCACGGGCTGGCGACAGCGATCGGCCAGGCGCGCGACCGGTGGGCGCGGATACCGAACGTCACGCGCCTCCGGGGGGGACCCCTTCTCCCGGCTCGGCCGGCAATAGAACGAGCCTCGCGACCGTCGGAAGTCCCCGGTCGGCGCGTCGACAGGTGTCGTCCTAGGGCTCGGACAGGACCCGCAGCAGGCTCGCGAGCTGCGTTCCCCAGCCGATCGGATCAGGCTTCATGAGCCTCCCGACGCCCCCGGGGACCTTCTCCAGCAGGTAGACCAGCGCGTGACACTGCTGCTCCCGGAACGGAATCTGGCCGATGCTCTCGGGCAGGTCACCCCGTCGTGCGTCATCGAGGGCGGCATCGATCATCTCTTCGGTCGTGGTCGGCGGGGAGCTGGACGGGGATCGCGCGGTGACGAGGAACGCGAAGCAGCGGAACCGCCCGGGGCGCTCCAGGAAGAGAGTCCTCAGATACTCCCCGAAGCTCCGCGGGATCAGGCGCTCCCTGGACCATCGGTCGGGGTCCGGATACGGATTGCCGCGATGGTCGATCCTCTCGAGCCTGGTCAAGAGCGCGAACCCGTCCTCGGCGACCTGGAAGATGCCGTTCTCGTGGTAGCCCAGGCGCGCCAACGCTGATCGAAGGCGGGCGAGAACGCTCGAGAGGGGAGCGCCCACCGTGCCGAGTTTCTGGCGATCGATCGTGTCGTAGGAAGACCAGGGCAAGGGCGGCAGCTCGAACATCGGGAACGTCTCGACCGTCGCAGCCACCGTGACTTCCTGGGTCACGGCGCCCGTGGCTCCGCTTCCGACGATCTCCTTCAGCCCCTGGGCCACGAAGCTCTCGGCGAAAGCATCGGCCGCGATGGCGTCCCGCCGGGGGTCGGAATGCGTCGGGAAGAGAGCGTCGAGGGCGAGGCCCGCCGCACGGCGAACCACCTCTTCCTCGTCGTTCAGGCCCTTCATCAGACGGGCGTGATCCTCGGGTGAGGCACGACCGAGCTTGGCCAGGATCACGAAGGCAGCCGCCCGTGACTCTTCCCCTTTGCTCTCGAGCAGCTGGTCCACGTGGACGAGGGCCCTCTCGTCGATTCGGTGGGCCCGGAGCACGATGCCCAGGGCGGCGCTGGCACACGGCCCACAGTCGGTTCGGTGCAGGTTCGGGAGCAGCTCGTACCAGATGGCATCGGCTCCCTCCTCCAGGGCGGAGGTGTCCCCGCGGATCAGCCAGCGATCCAGGTCGGCCGGGCGACGATCCGTCGGGCTGAGCACGAAGAGGGTGGCGGCCCCGTCGTCCTCGTCCGGGTCGGCTGCGGCAGCCAGCCAGCGCCGGATCGCGGGTGCAGCGGCCGCTGCAGCCGCTCCCGAACGGCGCAGAGCACGGAAGGCCATCGACCGGACGTCGTCCTCGGTTTCGCGCTCGATGAGGTCCCCGATGGCGGCGGCCTCGGACGGCTCGAGGTCTGGACCGAGCTGCTGAAGCGCGGCGTGGCGCACCTCGTCGTCAGGATCTCGGAGCGCCTGGACGAAGGCGTTTGGCTCACCCGGCCGTCTTCCCGCCCTGGCGGGAAGGAAGTACAACGCCGCCTGTCTGATGGAAGCGAGCGGCGCGGTCGCGGCGAGGACGCGCATAGCTTCCTCGGCGGCGGGACCCATCCTCGACGTCGCCTCGACGACGGCGTACTCCCCGTCCTTCGACGTACTCGCCAGCAGGGCCGCCGTGAGATCGGGGAGGAGAGCCACACCTTCCTCCCGCAGGTCGCCGATGGCCGGAGCCACGCTCTCGAGGGTGGCCGGCCCTAGCCGCGACCGGAGCACGTCCCGGGCCGTCTCCGGATCGGTGACCTTGACGATGGTCTTCAGTACGTCCCCCAGGAGGTCCTCCTGCGCGGTCGCCGCGAGGCGCCGGAGGACCTCGTTGCTCGTGTACGCACATCGACCGAAGGCCTCCACCGCGCTCAGCGCCCTCCTCGAGAGCTCGTCGTCCTCGGTCGAGATCAGGGGCAGCAGTTCCGGCAGGAGCTCGAAGGCTCGTTCTCCGAGGGCCGCCACACCGAGCGCCGCCGAGACTCTGTCTTCACGATCGCCGAGCCGGAGCGCTCGCCCGAGCAAAGGGATGATCTCGGGCGCCGCGTGCTCGAGCGCCGGATCGCCCCGGCGCTTCTCCATCGCGTACACCATGTTCCTCAGGAGATAGGGTTTGATCAGCGCCATGGGCGCCTGGCGGAGAGCGGCGGAGTACGTCGCCAGGATCACACCCGTACCCTGCGCGTAGGCTTCCAGGATTGCGTTCTCGGCGCGGCTCCTGTCCAACGTCGACTCTGGATCCCCGAGACGACGCACGATCTCCGTGGCCAGGGAGGGACAGCCCCAGGCCGCCTCGGTCGCCTTCGAGCTGATCCCGGAGTCCTGGCTCGACAGGAGGGAGGTCAGGGTCCGGCAGGCATCGCCGTCCTCGAGTCGAATCTCCAGCGCCGCCGCGGCTGCCCAGAGTCGAAGCCCGTCGTCACCGGTACGGCAGAGATCCGCCAGCACGGGCAAGGACCCGGATCCGCACTTGACGAAGAGGCCCCGGGCGGCCTCGCGGAGCGAGTCGTCGTCATCGCGGCGCACGGCCCCGGCCACCGCCGGCGCCGCGTCACAGCCGAGGGAGTGGAAGGCCACCGTGGCGTAGTCCGAGACCCGGATCCGCCTTCGTTCCCCTGCAGCCACGCCCCAGCGTTCCATCTCGGGAGGTGGGCGCGTTTCGGGAACCGCCTCGTCGTCGATTCTCGTCAGGAGCCGGGCCAGGACCGGAACGCTGGCGCGGCCGAGCCTCGCGAGGGTCAGCGTGGCGTGCTCGCGGACGCTGGCCTCGTCGTCGCGAAGGCACCGGGAGATGCGTCGGGCGTCGGCAGGCGAGGCCCGCGACGCCTCTCCGAGGGCTCTCAGGGCGACGACTCGAACCGCCGCCCTCCGGTCCGAGAGAGCTCGGAGGAGAGCGTCGACCTCACAACGCTTGCGAGGGACCCGGACTCCCGCGGCGGCGATGCGGTGCGCCTCGCCACCGCCCGCCTGGATGGCCCCGATCCACTTTTCGACCGGCGTCGTTCCCGAGCAGTCTGTGGCTGGCGTGATGGAGCCGGCGACGGCCGCCGCCGCGACGAGGAGAGCCCACACGTCCGGTCACTTCGCGGGCTCTTGCGCCGCGAACAGCACACCGATCGCTGCGACGACCAGGCCCTGGATCGGCGTCAGCCAGTAGTTCGAGATGACGAAGAGCCCCGGGGGTGTCGCCGCGGCAGCGAAGGGCTCGAGCAGGATCGTGATGGTCAGGATCGAGAGATACGCGATCGAGAGGGCCTGAGACATCTTGAAGAAGGGCGCCTTGACCTGGCGTCCCTCGCCCGGCTGGACGAGGGCGTCCGCGCCGATCACGCCGAGCATGAGAGCCAGACTGGGCACGACGGTCGGCACGAACCATGACCAGAGTTCCTGGAGGGAGCCCTGGAGCGTCTTCCTCAAGATCGACTCGAGGACGAGGATGACGAACAGGAAGCCGCTCCCGGCGAACCAGATCCAGGCCAGGCGGTTGCGGCACTGCTCGAGCGGGAGGGTCGGTGCTGCCTCGTAGCCCATCGCCGTTCTCCGCCTACTGCACGTCGGCCCAGTGCGAGACCGCGGTCCGCCGGGTCCCCGACGTGTTCTCGGCGGTCACGACGACCTCGTGCGTCATGCCCGCACCCGCGGTTCCCATCGTCACGAACGTGACGCTGTAGCTCGCCGTGTCCGGGGGGAGAGTCACGTTGGCGGCGACGGCGCCGTCGAACGTCGTCTCCACACGCCGGAGCGCCTCGTCGGCCTCGGCGACCACCTGTACGGAAATGTCGTTTCCGATGATGGCTCTACTGTTGGCTATGCTGAAGTTCACGAGCTCCTCCTTCAGACGGAAGGGACGGACATCGCTGCGTCTTTTCCTACGGCTCCCGGCTGCTCTATGAATGAGTCCCCGAAGCGGGGGAAAACTGGCCCCTGCCGTGCGCGACCCTCCACAGCCGGCCATGGCAGGGGGCCAGATCTCGTCTCGAGATCGGACAGGCTGTATGAAGGGAGGCATGCATGGTCAAGAAGCAGTCCGGAAGGGCGGCCGGCGGAGCGAAGAAACCGGCTGGCGTGAAGCGGAAGGCAGCGGTCTCGCGAAAGGGCGCGAAGAAGCGCCGGCCGGTCCCGAAGAAGCCGCCGGTCGGCATGGCGATGGCGGTCGAGGGTGGGGGCGGTGGCAAGGAGCTGAAGCTCACCCTCTCCCCGGTCCCGGTAACCGCGTACAACGTCAACGTCGACGGCGATCCGGTCAGTTTCGCCGGGGGGAAGGCGAGCCGGCCGATCGCCCCGGGCAATCACGTTCTGAGCTGGGTGATCGTGCACACGCCGGGCGTCGTCGTGACGATCGGCATCACCGCCCCGCCCGAGGCGGTGTGGTCGGAATCGCGGGAGATGCCTCCGAGCGGCCGGTGGGACGGGCTCCACCAGTTCTACGTCTATGCCTAGCGCCCGCCTAATTCGTTTCGCGGTGTTGATACCGCTGGCGCTGATACTCAGCGACGAGGCCCGGGCCGGCGAGGGGCCCAAGAACGACGCCGAGGTGAAGGCGGCGGCCGCCGACCCGACGGCGTCCTCCCCGTTCAACCTGGGGACGTCGCAGGTGGTCCTCTCGGCATCGAAGGCAGACAAGGTCGCCAAGGGGCGGATCACGCTCAGCCGGGGGCCGTCGGTCCTGAACCTGACGCTCGCGGCCCCCCTGAGCGAGTCGGAAGACGAGACGACGCTCGTGACGTCCGAGGGACTCACGGATCAGGCGTCCGCAGAGCTGGGGTTGAGCCGCTTCTTCTGGACGACGACACCGATCGACGTGCGCCAGGAGGAGATCTGCGAGGATCACCGAAAGAGGATGTCCCTCTCGGACCTCTCGACGAAGTACCCGGCACCGGTCTTCGCGAAGAAGGCGAATAGCGTCGAGTGGCCGCAGCTTCTCCGGACACTGCACGCCCCGAGGGAGAAGACTCCGGCCGCGGCAGTGAGAGAGCTGGTTGGCGACAGGGTAAGGCAAATCGTCGATCGCCTCGACCCGGACCTCCCGATGCGCCAGGCCGAAGCCGAAGCAATCCTGGGTGCGCTGGACAAGCTCCTGTCCGAGAAGACCCTCGTCGAAAAGCTCGGCGTGTCGGCGTCCGGCCAGCGGAAAGCGCTCGGTGAGGCGCTCGCGAAGCCAGTCGTCGAAGCGGACGAGGCCGGCCTGAAGATGCGGAACCGTCTCCTCCTCGAGGCGGCACTTGGAAGCGGAGTTCGGACCTACCCGGATCCCTCCACGGGCTTCGGCTGCGGCAAGGACCTTCCCGAGAGCAGCCAGGCCGACTTCTGGAGACCGGGAGGAGTTCCGATCATCGCGTTCGGCAAGGTCAAGGTCGGGCAGAAGAGCTACAAGTTCATGACGAAGGACACGTTCGATCCGGACCAGCTCAACCACACGACGGCACAAGGGAGCCTCGGAGTCGGAGTCGTCACCCGGACCGGAGAGTTCGTGGGGCTGTCGTATCGGCACGCGAGCACCTACAAGGCGGGGAAGGCCCGGCAGATCTGCGTTCCAGTCGGCACGACGACGGCGACCGAGTGCCGGAACCTCCCGGTTGGCGCGCCGGCTCGCGCCGACGAGGACGCGATCCAGATCGAGGCGAGGAAGTTCCTCGGTCTCCGGTTCGCGCTGAACCCGAAGGTGAGCTATGAGTTCGGCGGCAAGGTCCTCATCGGGGAGCTGGCCGCGTACTGCTTTCCCATGGCAGATGGCCGTCTGGCCGGTGGTGTGACGGGGAGCTTCAGCACGGAGACTCACTCGGCCTCGGCCACCCTCTTCGTGGGCCTCCCTCTCGACCTGGGCTTCTGATTGCGCGCAGCAGCGGCGTCCGGCAGCACCACTCCACCTCGACCTGAAGGAGCTCTTCCGCACCCTCGAGGCCGACCTTGGGAGTGGTGCGCGACGCATCCGGAGACGGCCTCCTGGACGACGCCACTGGCCCGCGCCCGCTCCCCTGGGGCACGTTCCAGGAGCTGTGGCGAAACGGTGAGGAGCGGTACACGGCGACGATCCGAGCCCCGGCCGGGCGACTCCGACCGCGAGGTCCGCCTCGGCCTCTTCGACGAGGTGGGGCGAATGCCGGACGTCTTCGGGTGGTCCGGAGGGGGCTTTCCGAACGGGCGGTGGTCTGGCAGCTCGCCGATGGCACTGACGGCCTCTTCCCCGGAGGACTGGCCTGTCGCCATTCCAGGTGAGGGCTGTCCAGGTAGCCCGAGCGGGGACTCCCAGCGAAGTCACCGGGCTGGTACCGTCATTCCACCGGCGGCACGACGAGATTCGACCCCGTCCTCTCGCCAGGAGGTGTTCATGGCAGCTCTCGATGAGTTCCTGAAGAAGGTCCCGACGGAGCAGCATGCCCTCGTCCGGTCGCTCGACGCCTTGATCTCGAAGGCGGCGCCCGATCTGACGACGAGCCTCAAGTGGGGGAACCTGACGTACCACGCGGCGAAGATCGTCTGCTCGGTGGTGTCACACAGAGACCACGTCAACGTGCAGCTCTGGGACGGGGCGAAGCTGGACGATCCGTCCGGGCAGCTGGAAGGCACGGGCAAGGGAATGCGCCACCTGAAGATCGCGAGCGAAGCCGATCTCGACGCGAAGGTCGTCGCCGGCCTGGTGAAGCAGGCCGCGCGCCTGTGCAGCGCCTGACACCCCCGGCGGGCGCAGCGTGGGATGCCTGGCGTCGATGATCGGGCTCGTGGAGGTCATCCGGAGGGCAATCGCCCCCTCGTCGACCGCGGCGTCGGTGAGCGCCCACGTCGTCGGGATTGGCTCCTCCATCAACGTCGCGTCCGGAGGACGAGAGACGCGGAGGCGCCGGGGGCGTGATCGGCTCGTCGAAGTCACCAGGGAGCAATCGCCCCCGCGGCCGAGTCCGTCATGGAACGCGAACTCTGAAGATCGATATCCGATCTGCCCGGACGGAAGCGACCGAGAAGATGCTCCGTTCGCCGTCGACGAGCAGGTGCCCGAGGAGGAGGATCTCGTCCCCGCGGTCGACGACCTGTCCGACGTCGTCCGCCGGCGCGCCGGGAGCGGCAGGAAAGTACCCCTTCGCCCCGCTCGCGACCTCGCGCCAAGCGTCGCAGTCGAATCGCACGAGGCGGAATCGATCGCGCCCGGTGCATTGGACGACGGGGCGACGGAATCCGACGACGTCCTCGGATGTCTCCGCGCCTGAGCAGGCGGCGGGGATCTCGGCCTCGCCGCGGTACAGGCGCGCGCCTTCCTTGTCGAGGGTGAGGGGCGGCACCCGGACAGTCGCCGAAGCGCTCGACGATGATCGGTGAACCCGGCTTCGTCGACACCGTGGAGGGGATCCGTGCGGTCACACGGGAAGGACGCGCCTCGAAGGCCCAGCCGTAGATCGAGATCTCGCCTCGTCCCGACCGGCGAGGGACGCCGATCTCGGTCCGTGCCGTCGCCAGCCGTTTCCACCGTTCACCGCTCCGGCGATAAGCGGTGGTCTCCGCGTGGTCGGCGCGGTAGGTCTCGACGAAGACCCACGCCACGCCCTCGTCGTCGATGATGGAGGCGGCTCCCGTCGGGCGGCCCTCCACGGGAACCGTCCCGGCGGGTACGAGGCGGGCGCCCTCTTCGAGCGTGTACAGCCTCACCAGGTCGGTCTGCGGGTCCTTGGCCGTCGTGGCGAGAACGAGGGGACCGGCCGAAGGCGTCAGGGTGAGCAGCCGCTCGGTCTTCGGCACGTCGAGGACCGTCGCGGTGGGGTCACGCCGGTTCCAGACGAAGGGTCCATCCCCACCCTCGATGGGCAGGAACACGAGGTCGTCCCCCTTGGTGACGCCGAGAAACGTGACGAAGGCGAGGCCGTCGGCACGGGCGGTAGATTCGCCCGGGAACAAAAGGAGGAAGGAGCCGAGAAGCGCGATGGCCGTCGACCTGCCGGAGGCAGTGGTTGAGGCGCGCGACGTCATGCTGCCGTTGCGTGATTGACTGAATCGTGGTCGGTCCTCTTCGCGGACTGAGTCCCTGCAGATCCGTCCATCATCAGGACCTCGGGCGCGACGACCCACTCCGTCCCGATCCGGTCCGAGGGCGACGTCGAGGTGCGGCAGGCGCTGGCAAAGGTCACCCAGGAGCCCGTCGAGGCCCGGCCGTCTTCCCTCGCGGCGACGGCCCACCGGGCAGGGGAGTCGAGCCGGGCGCTCAGGCGAAGACCTCGAGGTCGATCGTGATCTTCACCAGGAGTCCCTCGCTCCCGGCCCCCTCCAGGACGATCCCGGCGATCCCTGGACCAGCCAGTGTCTGATTCACGAAGGAATTGGGGGGGAGAACGGTGACGGACGCGATCGTGTTCCCGTCGCTGTCGAGAGTTCGGACCTGTACCGGCCCGGCGAAGCCGCCTGTCCGGAGGCGGACTCCCGCCGAGGCGACCGGCGTTGGGAAGTCGATCTGAAGACCTGACGGCGGAAACTGAAGACCCCGTTCCGCGCCGGTCGCGTTGACGAACGGAGGTGGCGCCGTCGGGTCGACCAGGTGGAAGGTCATGCCCATCTGGAACGCGACCGGGAAGAGCATGTTGTCCGGGAACGAGGAGAAGTCGACGGTGAACGGTACGGTGGACATCCCAGTCCTCAGACGACGGGGACGACCGGGACCTGGTGGAAGCCGTGGCCGTCCAGGACGACGAAGTAGCCGGACGGAGGGGCTGGCGCGCGGAGCGGAATCACCATCGGGCGCAGCACCTGGATGCAGATGGTCCCCGGAGCGGGCGGGTCGGAGTGGAACTCGTAGACGGTCGTCTGGCCGCCGCCTCCGGTGACCGGGTCCGGGAGAAGCCCGGGTGCCTGCTGCCAGTAAGACGACCAGCAGGGATTCGGGTGGGTGGTCTGCGCGACGAGAAAGTGCGTGCCGTCGACCACGAAGGCCAGGAAGTCGTTCTGGAGATTCGAGAGAGCCATCGGATGTACCTCCTCGAGAGGCATGTCCGATGGCCCCGCCAAATCTGGCCCCCCGCCGCCCGTCGACGGCGCTACCGGAAGTACCCGTTCACGTCCACGATGAAGTGGACCGTCCCCGCCGAGTCGTTGAGCACCGCGATCCCGCCGTTCCCGAGCGTGACCAGCGCGTTGTTGGCTCGCGTCTGGCCCGGCCCGAAGTTGATCGTGCTGGTGCCGGGCGCTGCCGTCCCGGCCGGGTAGAGACGGACGTTGCCGGCGGTCGCCGGCTGCGTGACGGTGACGTTCAGCGCGATCGTGCTCGCCTCGGCCGGGATCCCGCAGACACCGGCGATCGAGACCTCCCGCACCGCTCCCGCCGCCAGGGCCGGGCCCCCGAACGGACCGTTCGGATTCCGGGTGTCGATGACGCGGCACGGCAGGACGCTGTGGAAGCCGGCCTGGGAGGCCGTCGTCGTGGGTGTGCGCGTCGGTGTGACGGTGGGCGTGATCGTCGCCGTGCGCGTCGGCGTGGCGGTCGGGGTCGTGGTCGGCGTGCGCGTGGGCGTGGCGGTCAGCGCGAGCGTCGGTGTGACGGTGGGCGTGATCGTCGGCGTGCGCGTCGGCGTGGCGGTCGGGGTCGTGGTCGGCGTGCGCGTGGGCGTGGCGGTCAGCGCCAGCGTCGGTGTGACGGTGGGG
>CAYLNK010000063.1:21080-24145 GCA_964384675.1 uncultured Holophagales bacterium
CGGTGGGGGTGATCGTCGGTGTCCGCGTCGGCGTGGTGGTCGGGGTCGCGGTCGGTGTGCGCGTGGGCGTGGCGGTCAGCGCGAGCGTCGGTGTGACCGTGGGAGTGATCGTCGGTGTCCGCGTGGGTGTCAGCGTCGGCGTGCGCGTCGCTGTGACGGTCGGCGTCGCCGTTGGCGTCCGTGTCGGCGTGGAGGTCGCCGTCGGCGTGCGGGTGGGTGTCGACGTGGGTGTGGAGCCTCCGGTCACGGTGAGGGCGATCGTGCTGAAGACCGTCGCGCCGCAGGTGTCGATCACCGCGACCCGGAGCGTCTGGGTCCCCGTGGTCGTGCCCGCGACCGTCGTCACGGTCACCTGTCCCGTCGCCGGATTCACGGTGACGGTCCCGCCGCCCGCGAGGGTCGTCGGAGAGACGGTGGCCGTCGAGAGGTTCCCGTCCGCATCCGCCGGGGCCGATCCGGGCGACACGTTCCCGACCGAGCCCGCCGGGACGCTCAGCGCGCCGTAGGCGCCTACCGTGGGCGCACGGTTCGTCGAGACGTTGACGTTGAAGGAGCCGCTGACCACGTTCCCGTTGGCGTCGGTGACCGTGACCAGGACGGGGTAGCTCTTCGAGCCGCTCGTCGGCGCGACCAGCGTGCAGGCTCCCTGCGCAACGGCGGAGACCGTGGTCCCCGAGACGGTCCGGGTCACCGTGAGCTCCGGCGACGGAGAGGTGACCGTGGCGGAGAACGGCGACGTTCCGCCGGAGATCGTCGCGACCGTGGTGGAGGCGGACGCCGAGCCCCCCTGGCGAATCGCGATCGGTCCGCCCATGGTGAGGGTCGGGGCCGTCGAGGCGGCAGTGATGGCGAAGTTCACGTTCGAGACGTCGAAGAAGACGTTGCCGACCGCCTGCACCTTGACCCGCGCCTGGTTCGTCGCCGGCGTGCCCAGGGGAATGGTCACCGCCTCCGTGCCGTCGTTGGGCGTCGAGGCGAGGAGCGTGGTGGGCCACGTGTTGCCGCCGTCCAGCGAGAGCAGGATGGCGACGTTGGCGCAGCTGACCGGGGCGGCCGTGGTCGACGCCACGTTCCAGGTGACCGTCTGGCCCGAGCCGGCGGCCCAGGAGACGGCGGTGTTCGGCGCGGTGACCTGGAACGGCCCCGCCGTCGAGGTGACGCTGACGGTCATCGTGTCGTTCTGGACTCCGCCTCCGCCCGCGCGGTTGTCGCGGGCCGTCACGCGGAAGGTCATCGTCCGCGTCGTGGCCGGGAGCACCTCGGCCGGGACGTACGGCGAGGGGTCGGTCGCGGGCGGGACGTTCGCGTTGGCGAGGATGTACTTCAGCCGCGGGAAGGTGCGCGAGGGGCTGGAGGACGGGTCGAAGGGACGGAAGATCGGGGCGTTCCCGTTCTCGCCGGGGGCACCCTGCGGTCCGAGGTCGAACTCCTCCCACGCGTACGTCAGGGCGTCGCCGTTCGGGTCGGAGCCGGTGGCGGTGAGCGTGAACGGCGTGGATCTCGGGATCGTCACGTCGGCTCCCGCGGAGACCGTCGGCGCGCCGTTCCCGGTGGCGCTCGAAGCGGCGCACGTGCCGGAGCCCGTGGTGGTGTAGGCGATGATCTCGTCGAAGCTCACGCCGTGGAAGAAGTCCTCGCTGTTGGGCTGCAGGTCCTGTGGGTTGCAGATGCCGGCGTACGCCATGATGGTGACGCCGCTGCCCGGCTCGTAGGCCGTCGAGCCGTTGCGGTTGCCGCCCGTGCAGGAGCCGGTCGACCCGTTGAACGTGTGGTTGCCGCCGAACTGGTGGCCCACCTCGTGGGCGACGTAGTCGACGTCGTACGCGTCGCCCACGGGGTTCCCGGAGCCGGTCACGCCGGAGCCCTTGCTGCCCGCCACGCAGACGACGCCGAGCCCGGCGAGCCCGCCCCCGCCGGTGCTGACGGCGTGGCCGATGTCGTAGTTCCCGCTGCCGATGACGGAGTCGAGGTTGGCCTGGCTCTCGTCGATGAGGGCGAAGGGGTCGTCGTCCGTGTACGGGTCGGTGGCGGAGTTCGTGTAGACGACCGAGTCGTTGTTGGCGACGAGCACCATGCGGATGCTGAGGTCGCGCTCGTAGATGCCGTTCATCCGGTTCCAGGTCGTGACGATCCCCGCCAGCCCGCCGAGGACGGTGCCGCCGTGCGTGGCGGTGTACTCGCCGGTCGCGCCCACAGCCGCCCGGAACGTCTTGAGGTTCGGTCCGATCGACGCGAGGGGCGTCGACCGGGGCTCCGTGACGGACCGGATGCTCCCGCCCCCTTCGGTGAGGCACCGGAGCGTCTTGTCGGGGTTGACGTAGTCGTGCCGGTAGTAGGCGATGTGGGTGGTCACGTCCCCCCGCTGGAGCGGGTCGACGTACACCGTGCCCCCGGGCGACAGGACCTGGGCGTGGAAGCCCTCCGGGGTGACGTCGAAGCGAACGGTGGCGAACGGGTCGTCCAGCCCCTGTCCCAGGAAGGTCCGGATCTGCGGGTAACGGGCCGCGAGCCCGGGCTCCATGACCGGCGAGTCGACGAACGCGAAGCGGCCGAAGCCGCCGTACGGGAGGGGGAGGCTGAGCACCGCGCCGCTTTGCTTCACGGCGATCGCCCCTTCGCGCGGGGCGCTGGAAAGCGTGGCGTCGAGCGCGGCCCTGTCGAGCTGGACCGTACGGAACGTCTGCGGCGAGACCCAGAGAGGGCGCGCGGCGAGGGCAGCCCGGCCCGGCTTCGCGACGTCCTTCCAGATGCGGTCGGGGGAGGTCTCGCGCCCGCGGACGGTCGCTCCGGTGGCGGGCCGGATCGAGAGGGCGAGGGCGAGGGCGAGGCCGAGATGCCGCATGCGACAGGACATGACGGGAGTCTATGACGTGCGGTCGCCGGACGACGGGCTCGCGGTTTGAATCTCCCGCGCGGCGGCGGCGAGCCCGGGTTCTCTCAGGACCTCGTGGTGGAGGCCCGGGATCGGCACGACGCGGATCGGGGTGTCGACGAAGGGAGCCCAGCCGTTCGTCGGATCGGTCCAGTCCTGGCCGTCGCGAGGGCGCTCGACGCAGCGGAGCAAC
>CAYLNK010000064.1:0-23752 GCA_964384675.1 uncultured Holophagales bacterium
CGTCGGCGCTCGCGGGAAGCGTCACCGGGTCGGGGGTGAGCGTGATCTCCGCGGGCTCGCCCTCGGCCAGGTCGACCGCGACGGCGAGGCCCGACGCCCGGAGCGGATCGGCCAGCCGTTCGAGCGCGGCGCCGGCCCCCGGCTCCGGGTCCCGGCGATCGGTCGCGTGGAGGAGCGTCACCGGCGATCCCGTCGCGCGCGCGATCGCCCCGGCGAGCGCCGCGACGGACGCCGAGAGGGGGCCCAGGTCGACCGCGGCGAGGACGGGACGCTTCATCGGCGGCGCCCCCGGGCCGGGGAAATTCCCTCGCAGACGAACGCGACGAGGAACGCCACGTCCTCGGCCACCGGGCGGACGGGCTTCTCGCCGATGCGCCTGAGGATCACCTCCCGCGTGGCGCCCGCGATCGCCCACGCGGTCCGGTCGGGGTCGTCGAGACGGATCTCCCCGCGGGTCGCGGCCGCCTCGAGCATCGAGACGAGCTGGGCGACGTGGCGGCGCCGGCTCGCTTCCTTCTGCTGTCGGCGCTGCTCGGTCCCCTCGCCCAGCGCGAAGTAGAGGCGGAAGAAGTCCTTCCTCTCGTCGAAGTAGCCGAGCTGCGTGGTGAGGACGCGCTCCAGCGTCTCCCGGAGCGTCCCGCCGGCCCCGGAGGCGGCGAGGAGACGGTCGAGGAGCTCGGTGACGGCGGCCTGCGTCGTCCGCTCGAAGAGCTCCTCCCGGGAGCGGAAGTAGAGGTAGATCGTCCCCTTGGCGACGCCCGCTTCGTCCGCGATCTCCTGCACGGTGGCGCTCTCGAGGCCCCGCCGCCCGACCACGCGCACCGTCGCCTCCCGGATCGCCCGGCAGCGGAACTCGTTGACGACCTGGTCCTTCGTGACGGTCGCGTGCAGTCTGCTGACCATGCGGTCAGTCTAGCGAACGAAGGGGTCACCGCGCACCGGAAGGAAGCCGAAAGAGCCGCCGGGTGGACGGAGGAGCGGGCGGTCGGCGTCGGGACGCCGATCGGACCTGGCTTCCTCCTCGCGGCGCTCCTCTGTCCCCTCCCGCGCGTCCTCTCGCCGTGGGACGGCGGCTCGTCTCGTTCGTCGCGCCGGGCTCCGTCGACCACGGGCCGAGAACGTCAGCCGGGACCGCCCTGACCCGCCCGGATCCCGTCGGGCCACGGCGTCTCGATGGCGAGGGGCAGCAGCGACTCGACCTCGGCGGCTCCGAGTCCGGCGAGATCCGTCAGGCGAGCGACCTCACGGACGAGGACCTCGGCGATCGGGATCGCGGGCAGCGCGCGCGAGACGAGCGCGGTCATCGAGCGGTAGTACCAGACGGTGCCGAGCCGGCCCCCCTTGAAGACCGGTCCCGACCAGACCGCGCTGCCCTGGCGCTCGAGGTCCGCCACGGTGCGCACCACCGCGTCGAGCTTGTCCGCGGCGACGACGAGGTACGAGTCGGGGCGGAGCCCGGAGCGGAGCTTGGCGACGTGCTCCACCTTCCGGTCGAGCCAGGCCCTCTTGCGGCCGCCCTGGGGCTCGTCGTCGGTACAGTCCCGGACGATCGCCGCCACGTCGGCTCCGAACGCGGCGACCTCGGGCCAGAAGCGGGGCCCGCCGTCCTCGATGGTGTCGTGGAGGAGCGCGGCCCGCACCTGCGTCGTCGTGCCCCCGGCGGCGAGCACCGTCGTCGCCACACGGATCGGGTGGCCGATGTACGGAGCCCCCGAGCTCTTCTCCTTCTGGCCGGCGTGGATCCGATCGGCGAGGAGGAGCGCGCCCGCGAGGGCGGGGTCGGCGAGGAGCGCGTCGCGGCTCACGCGCAAAATCGTGTCACGTGGACGGGAGCCAGGGAAGAGCGCCGTTCGCGCGCCCCGAGCCCCCCCGGCCCCCGCGCCCCCGGGCCGAGGACGGCTCATACGACCGGATCCGGGCGGAGCCGTTCGCCCAACCTGTCTGATTGAAATCACTTACGGAGCAACGTCGGCCGTCTGCATCGCCCGGAGGGGCGAGCCTCCGGACGGCTCGACCCTCGATTCGCCTGATGCAACTGAGCCACGGCTCAGGCATCCTCCGGGGCGTAAGGTGACCCCATATGTCGTACCGAGAGGAGGAGCCCACCGTGTACCGATCGCAGTCGATCCCCGAGCTCGAGAGGTCCTGGGCCAACGACCTTCGCTGGAAGGGTGTGATCCGCCCCTATTCCGCCGCCGACGTCGATCGACTTCGCGGGACCATCCAGATCGACTACCCGATCGCCCGGATGGGGGCCGAGCGCCTCTGGAACCTCCTGCACACGGAGAAATTCGTGCGCGCGCTCGGCGCGCTCACCGGCAACCAGGCGGTGGAGCAGGTCCAGGCCGGTCTGAAGGCGATCTACCTGTCCGGCTGGCAGGTCGCCGGCGACGCCAACGACGCGCTCACGATGTACCCGGACCAGAGCCTCTACCCGGTGACGAGCGTCCCCACCGTGATCCGCCGCATCACGAACGCCCTCATCCGGGCGGACCAGATCCAGCACATGGAGGGGAAGTCGGACTGCTACTACTTCGCCCCCATCGTGGCCGACGCCGAGGCCGGCTTCGGCGGGCCGCTCAACACGTTCGAGCTGATCCGCGCCATGATCGAGGCGGGCGCCGCCGCGGTGCACCTCGAGGACCAGCTCTCGTCCCTCAAGAAGTGCGGACACATGGGAGGGAAGGTGCTCGTCCCCGTGCACGACTTCGTCCAGAAGCTGATCGCGACGCGCCTGGCGGCCGACGTCGTCGGCGTCCCCACGGTTGTGGTGGGACGGACGGACTCCCTCGGCGCGAACCTGATCCGCGGCGACATCGACAAGGTGGACCAGGAGTTCCTCACCGGCGACCGGACGGCCGACGGCTTCTACCTGGTGAAGGGCGGCCTCGACTACGCCGTCGCCCGCGCCTGCGCGTTCGCCCCGTACGTCGACCTCGTCTGGTGCGAGACGTCGACGCCCGACATCGGCGAGGCCCGCGCCTTCGCGCAGGGCGTCCACGAGAAGTTCCCGGGCAAGCTCCTGGCGTACAACTGCTCGCCGTCGTTCAACTGGAAGCGGAAGCTCTCCGACGCCGAGATCGCCTCGTTCCAGGACGAGCTCGGCGCGATGGGCTACAAGTTCCAGTTCATCACACTCGCCGGCTTCCACACCCTGAACGCCTCGATGTACAAGCTGGCGTACAACTACGACAAGACCGGGATGAGCGCCTTCGTCAGCCTCCAGGAGGAGGAGTTCCAGATGGAGCGCGATTGGGGCTTCAAAGCGATCAAGCACCAGCGCTTCGTCGGGGCCGGCTACTTCGACCAGATCCAGATGACCGTCACCGGGGGTGACGTCTCCACGGCCGCGCTGAAGGGCTCGACCGAGGAAGAGCAGTTCGAGCACAGGTAGCGCGCCGAGCGTGAGGACTTCCGGGGGCCCGGGATCGCTCGATCCCGGGCCCTTCTCGTGTCCGCCGTCGGGGACGCCTAGATCGGTATCGTGGACGGAGGTCGTGTGGGTGCGGTATTCCGGAACCCCTCGATGATCGCGCTCACCTCCCACGCGGTCTTCGTGCCCTCGAGCAACGGCAGGAAGAGGTGGGTCGCAGCGACGGCCGGGAGGTCGAAGAACCAGTAGAGGGGAAGGAGCGGCGAGAGCCACGTGTGCTCGGCGATCGATCCGAACACGCCCCGCATCGCGCCGAGAACGACTCTCTGTACGTGGCTCTGTCTGAGTCCCGCTTGCTTCGATAAGACGTGCTCGACGGCGTCCTCGTAAGCGCGCCCGGCCTCGGTGAGGAGTGACAGCGAAGCGGTTCCGAGGAAGCCGCCGATCTGCGACAGCTGGGCGACGCGTTCGAGGAATCGCGCGTGGCGGATTCCGTCCCGCAGCTCCGAGCCCATTCCGAGGCAGGCCACCAGCTTCACCGGGCAGCTGATCTTCGAGACCGCGCAGAGGGATGTGAGGTCCTCGCCGGGCGTACCGAGCGACGTCTCGTCCCCCCGCAGAAGGACGTCGATCCCGCCGTCCACGAGAACGACGGCGTCCAGCGACAGCTTCTCCACGAGGCGTTGGTAGGCGATTCGCATCGGCTCGACTCCGGTCTTGTCGAGCAGCCACACGGGCTGAACGTAGTCGAGGCTCGAGCGGAGCCAATCGGAGAGCCATGCCTCCGGGCAGTACCGATCCGTAGCCGCCGTATCGCCGGTGACCGAGCCGAGGTGGGCTGTGGTGCTGTCGAGTGCCGACGTCGAGAGCGAGTCGAACCTCGAGAAGGTGAGGCTGGCGAGATGGACGACCTTACCGGCCCCCCTGAGCTCGAGTAGGAGCGGCACCGCGCCGAGGACGTCGTAACCGCCGCCCGCCCCGGCGAGGAGGATCGATCGGCAGCGTGCGAGCGAGGCGACGACCGCTGGCTCGAGCATTCGACCGGCGGCCCTCAGAAGTCCTTGGCGTGGAAGACGGAGAAGAAGAGCGCGTAGAGGAACGAGACGGCGGCCGACGCCACCGCGCCCACGGTGTAGATCGCGATCGTCGCGATCAGCAGTCGCGGGCTGATGGCCCTCCTGAGGACCTCCGTCAACGCGCCGAGCGAGATCAGGCAGGCGAGCGCGCCCACGGTCACCGCGAGGTTCTGGTTCAGCGCCTTCGGATTCGTCGCCCAGACGACGAAGAGGCCGATCGAGAGCACGGCGCCGCCCAGCCAGACCGCGACCGGCACCAGGAAGCGATGGGAGTCCGGAGAGAGCATCCGTCCATTGTACGGAGGGAGATCGCCTGCCCGGTGCTAGGCTGTTCGACCACCGTGCTGTACCTCGTCATCGAACGGTTCCGGGGAGGCGACGCCGTTCCCGTCTACCGCAGGTTTCGCGAGCGCGGACGGCTCGCGCCCGAGGGTCTCCGCTACGTGAGCAGCTGGGTCACGGTCGATCTCGGCCGCTGCTACCAGGTGATGGAGTGCGCGGAGCGCGCGCTCCTGGACGCCTGGATCGCGGAGTGGACCGACCTCGTCGACTTCGAGGTCGTCCCCGTGATCACGTCGGCCGAGGCGGCCGCGCTCGTGCCTGACGCGTGACGACCCGCACAGCGTGCGGGTCCAGGGTGGCCTAACGTCGTCCGATGTTCGCTCGCCTGGCCTACGTCCTCGTTGTCGGCGTCCTCGCCGCGCCTTCCCGCGCCCAGCCGCTCCCGAAGGAGGCCGAGCGGGAGCGGGAGATCGCACGACTGAAGGCCACCGTGGAGGCGAGCCCGAAGGACGTCGGCTCGTGGCACGACCTCGGGACGCGGCTTCGCGAGGCGGACCGATGGGACGAGGCGATCGAGGCGGAGACGAAGGCGATCGCCGTCCACCCCCGCTACGCCGTGGCGTTCTTCGGGCGGGGCGTCGCGCGGATGGGGAAGCACGACTACCCGGCGGCGCGCGCCGACTTCACCGCGGCCATCGGCCTCTGGGAGTCGCGCGGCGGCTTCGAGCGTTTCGTGACGGAGGAGCGCGCGCGGGACGAGCACGTCGACGCGTACCGCAACCGCGGCATCTCCTCCGGGCACGAGGGACTCTTCGCCGAGGCGGCGGCCGACCTCGGGACCGCCTTGAAGCTCCGTCCCGACGACCCGCGGCTCCTCTTCGAGCACGCCCACCTTCTGGAGAGGGCGGGGCAGAAGGACCAGGCGGCGGTGAGGTTCCAGCGCGCGGGCCTGATCTACGCCGACGGGCACGCGGTCGACGCCGCGCGCCGCTGCATCGAGCGCCTCACCGCGCTCGGCGCGCGGGCGGCGGCCGAGGCCGTGGAGAAGAGGCTGGCTCCGAAGTCGCGGGGCGACGAGCTGCCGTAGCGGCGGCGGCGCCTCAGCGGCGGGACGAGAGCCGGATGAGCCTCTCCGACAGTCACCTACGTTCGGCCGTCAAGCCAGCCTCGTCCACCACGGATAGGAGACGCTCGTCCCGCGTGACCGCGTCGAAGCCGACGCTCCACTGGAGCTTTCTCAGGCACACCGGGCAGAGGTGCAACGGTCGGGAGTCCAGCTCATCGAGATGGTTCGAGCCGTTCATCACGCAGAGGAAGTGGACGCAGTGCTGCATGCCGAACATGTGCCCGGTCTCGTGGGCCAGCACCTTGGCGCTCCTCAAGAGGACGACGGCCCCGGTCGCTTCGTCGGGGGAATGGGCCGAGGGACGGTATCGAGCGAAGCTATGGATGCCCACGCGTTCCCTGAGCGATGCCTGTCCGAAGACGAAGTTCCACTCACCTCCCGGATACAGATCCTCCATCGTGACGCCGAGGAGACAGAAGCCGTCTGCTGGAAGCTCCCGGGCCAGGTACCGAAGGAGGTCACCCGTCAGTAGCTGAGGCGACGCAGCTCCGGGTCGGCTCCGAGCGGTAACACCGAGACTCGAGAGGTCCCGCGGGGGCCCGATACGAACGGGGATCTGAAAGAACGCCTCCGCAAACCGTGCGAGAAGATCCAGCGGCGGCGCGTCGTCGGGCGGGAACCCACCGAGCGGTTGGATGTAGAGGGTCCCTCGAGCCGCGTCGGGCCTGTTCGGGCGCGACGCGACGAACTCCGGGTACGTCTGTCCGGCCTCGGGTTGAGCCGCCAGCCAATCTCCGGGTTTGGGGCTCGGGATCGGGTCGAAGCCCACCTCGTCGAATGGGGCGCGCTGTGCCGTAGACAGCGACGTGAGGTCACCGAGTGCCCGTCGGCGCTCGATTCCCCCCGGGGCCCGGAAGGGTGGCCGGGCCGTCACTTCCGCGTGTGCCGTGACGCGGCTCCCCCGTTCGAGCGCGATGAACCCGAGGCCGGTCACGGCCGCCGAAATCGCGACGATCGTTCCGGTCCGCACGCCGGCGCCCTCGCGTCCGGCGTTCACGCCCCGGGGCGCTCGCCCCCGCGCCCCGGCCCCTCCTGGAACCTCCGGTTCCCCTCGGCGAAGGCGAGAAGCCTCGCCTCCACCCGGGCGTTGAAGCTCCCCTCCGGGAACTTCCCCCCCGCGTCGCGGGCGCCGGCCGGGAGCCCCGAGAGGAGCGCGAGCGCGTCGTCGACGCCCTCGACGGAGCGGACCTGGAATCGCCCCGCCTCGACCGCCTCCACGACGTCTCGCCTGAGCATCAGGTTCTTCACGTTGCTCGCCGGGATGATCACGCCCGGCTCCCCGGTCAGCCCCCGCTCGCGGCAGACGTCGAAGAACCCCTCGATCTTCTCGTTCACGCCGCCGATCGGCTGCACCTGGCCGTGCTGGTTCACGGAGCCGGTCATCGCGAGAGACTGACGGAGCGGCACGCCGCCGATGGCCGAGAGGAGCGCGCACAGCTCGGCGAGCGACGCGCTGTCGCCCTCCACGCCCCCGTACGATTGCTCGAAGACGAGGCTGGCGGAGAGCGAGAGCGGGGCGTCGGGCGCGTAGCGCGAGCCGAGGAAGCCGGAAAGGATGAGGACGCCTTTCGAGTGGATCGGGCCTCCCAGCTCGACCTCGCGCTCGATGTCCACCACCTCGCCGCGACCCATGCGGGCCCGGGCCGTGATGCGGGTCGGGTGGCCGAAGTGGTTCTCGCCGAGGAGGAAGACCGAGAGGCCGTTCACCTGCCCGATCACCTCGCCCGCCGTGTCGACGAGGATCGTGTCGCGGCGGATCTGCTCCAGCACGCGGTCGCGGACCCGCCCCGCCCGGCGGATCTGCGTGTCGACGGCCTCCTGCACGTCGGACGCGGCGGTCGTCGCGCGTCCTGCCGTCGAGGCGAAGTGGTCGGCCTCGCGCAGGAGGTCGACGACCGGCCGCATCTGCACGGACAGCTTCTCGGCGTCGCTGGCGAGGCGCGCGGCGTGCTCGATCACGCGCGCCACCGCCCCGCGGTCGAGCGGGCGCAGCCCCTCCTTCCGCGCGAGCCCGGCCACGAGCCCGGCGTAGAGCGCGTGAGCCTCGGGTCGCCGATCCATGCTCTCCTCGAAATCCGCCATCACCTTGAAGAGCTCCAGGAAATCCGCGTCGTGCTGGGCGAGGAGGTAGTAGAGGACCCGCTCGCCGAGGAGGACGACCTTCGTGTCGCCCAGCGGGATCGGCTCCGGCTCGAGCGACGCCGTGGGAACCAGGCCGAGCATCTCGCCGAGCGGCTCCATCCGGATCACCTTCGTCCGGAGCGCCCTCTTCAGCCCTTCCCAGGCGAACGGGTTCCGGAGCAGGCGGAGCGCGTCCAGGATCAGGTAGCCGCCGCTCGCCCGGTGGAGCGCGCCCGGGCGGATCAGGGTGAAGTCGGTGACGAGGGCGCCGAACTGCGAGACGTGCTCGATCCGTCCCACCAGGTTCGCGTAGGTGGGGTTGTCCTCGTGGACGACCGGAGCGCCGCCGCCGTCGTTACCGTTGTCCACCATCACGTTGACCTGGTACCGCTTGAACGAGCGGCCGTCGGTCTGATCCCGGTGGAACGCCTGCTTGAGCGCCGCCTCGATCCCTTCGCCTTCCCCCGACTGCAGGAAGTCGCCGGCGCTGTCGACCGCGTCCTTCTGCAGGCCGGTGAGGTAATCGAGGACGTCGGGGAGGGGCGCATACGGGGCTCGGAGCGTGGCGAAGACCGTCGCGGCGACGCCCTCCGCGGTCTCGTGGTCGAGCGCCTTGAGGGCCTGCTGGTGGAGGTGGACCCAGTCGTGGAGCTGCCGGAAGACCGCCTGCAGGTCGGTCCCGACCTTCTCCATGGCGGCCTTCGTCTCGTTCTTCTCGGGCTCGGCAAGCTGCTCGAACTCGGCGGGTCCCAGGGGGCTGCCGTCCTTGATCGGGGCGAGGACGACCCCCGAGTCGGTGCGCACGACGGCGACCCCGTTCTTCGCGGCACGCTCCTGGACCTCGCCGAAGGCGCGCTCCTCACGCTCCTTGGCGAGGCGGACGAGCGCCTGCTTGCGCGTCCGGTACTCCTCGCTGTCGAAGGCCGCCCGCATCGAGCGGCGGAGCTCCACGACGGCGCGCTCGACGTCGTCGTGGAGGCGCCTCCCCATCCCGGGCGGGAGCGTCAGCGCGCGCGGCCGGCGGTGGTCCGCGAGGCTGGCGACGTAGCACCAGTCCGCTGGGGTCGGGGCGTTCGCCGCCTCGCGACGCAGCAGCAGCCCGAGCGACGTCTGCTTCCCGACCCCCGGAGGTCCGAGGGCGAAGAGGTTGTACCCCTCGCGGCGGATCGAGATCCCGAAGCGGATGGCCTCCACCGCCCGGTCCTGGCCGATGATCTCCGGCCCCTCGGGGGCCTCGGCCGTGGTCTCGAACGGGATGTCAGCGGGGTCGCAACGGCGGTACAGGTCGGACGCGGAGAGGATCGTCTCGGCGCACACGGTCCACTCTACGCCTCGCGCCGTCCGGCGGGCGCGCCTATCGCGCGAACTTGAAGCCGTGGGTCGGGCTGTCGGGAAGCACCACCGGCCGCCGGTGCCGCAGGACGGCGGTGCCCGAGAGCCGCTCGGCCCCGCGGGTCCACTCGACGGCCGCGACGTCGCCGGTGCGGCGCCGCGCGATGGCCGCGTGGAGGTCGGAAAGGGTGGCGACCGGCCGGCCGTCGATCGCCGTGATCCGGTCTTCCGGACGGAGGTCGAGGTCGTCTCCGGCCGAGCCGCGGAGGACGTTGGCGACGACGACGCCGTCCCCCGAGTCCGGCTTCACGGCGATCCCGAGGGACGGCGGCTCGGACGCCCCCGCGCCCTTCAGGAGGGCGATCACGTCGGCCCGTCCGGTCTCGAGCGAGATCGAGAGCGCGCTGTGGCCCCAGCGGTCGCGTGCGTGGACGTCGGCGCCGAAGGCGAGGAGCACCTCGAGCACGGCCGCGCCGGCCCCGAGGTGGGCGGCCCGGAGGAGCGGCGGGCTCTTCCTCTTGCCCTGGGGCGAACGTGGATCGCCGCCGGCCTCGAGCACGGCCCGGAGGAGGTCAGGGTCCTTGCGCTCGACGGCGAGGCTGACGGGCGTCTCCTCCTCGGCGCCGGTCCGTGTGGCGTCGGCGCCGAGCGAGGAGAGGAGCCGGACGGCTTCGACGCGCCCGGCAGCGACGGCCGCGCGGAGCGCCGTCGACGCCTCGGCCACCGTCGGCCGGCGCCCCGCCGCCGCGAGGAGCCGCTCGAGCGGCACGAGGTCCGGAAGGCGGGCCGCGAGCGAGAGCGGTGTGCCCGGGTCATGGGTCGGGAGGACGTCCAGGTCCTTGCCGATCTCCCGCTCGATCTCCTTCCTCAGTCGCCGCGATGGCGGCCGCTCCTCGGTGAACGGATCGGCTCCTCCGGCGATCAGCGGCACCAGGAGCTCGTCCCACCAGGACACGTCGCCCTCGCGGAACTCGCGCTCGGCCCCGGCCATCAGGCAGTGGAGCGCGTTCCAGCCGACGCCGCGCTCGGTGAGCCGCGGGTCCGCTCCGCGCTCCAGCAGGAAGCCGATCGTCCCGGCGCGGCCCGAGAACGCGGCATGGTGGAGGGCGGTCCAGCCGCCGCCGTCGCGGGCGTCCACCCGGGCGCCGCGGGCGAGGAGGACGGCCGCGGTCGCCTCACCTCCCGCGAAGCCGAGGGCCGCCTGCAGGAGCGGCCTTCCCTTGATCCGTGCGCTGGCCGGGAGCCCGAGCTCGTCGAGAGCCGATCCGAGGGCCCCGGGATCTGGCTCGCGAAGCGTCGCCATCAGGCGCCCGGCTGCCGCGGCGTCGACGAGGCGGCTGGTCATGGGGCGGCAAGTGTAGCCAGCGAGCGCCGGCAGGCGCTGGATATCATCGCGACTCGCCGCTCAGGAGGTGGACGATGATCATCGGTGCGCACGCGATCGTCTCCAGCGCCGATCCCGAGGCCGACCGCGCCTTCCTGCGGGACGTGCTCGGGCTCCCCCACGTCGACGTCGGCGGCGGGTGGCTGATCTTCGGGCTTCCGCCCGCCGAGGTGGCGGTGCACCCGTCGGCGAAGAACGACGTCCACGAGCTCTACCTGATGTGCGACGACGTCGCCGGTTTCGTCGCGGAGATGGCGGGCAAGGGCGTCACGTGCGGGCCGGTGCAGGCGATGGGCTGGGGTCAGCTCACGCACGTCCCCCTGCCGGGCGGAGGCAGGCTCGGCGTCTATCAGGCCCGTCACGCCCGGCCCGAGCCGATGCCCGCCCGATAGCGGCCCTGGCGTGAGGGTGGTGCTGGAGCCCGAGATCGGCTACCCGAGGCGCGGCGGCTCCCGCGCGTGATCTCGCTCGTCCGTCCCGTGAACCTCCCATCACGGGCGGTGGCGCGGAGGCTCGGCATGCTTCCCGAGCGCGAGGTCCAGCTCCATGAGCTCACGCATTTCGTGTTCGGCGTGTCCCGCGCGGGGCCTCGGCCGGCACGAAGCGGATAATGTCCCCAGATCCGTCGGCTCTTCCTTCCCGGAAGTGGAGGGTCCCATGCCGCACACCGGTCAGCGACGCCACAAGCGCTACGAGGTCCAGGACGTCCGCGGGAGCCTCCTCTTTCGCACGCAGGTGCGGGTCCGCAACATCAGCGTCTCGGGGCTGGCGATCGAGACGAGCGAGCGGCTGAAGCTGGGGCGCACGTACTCGATCCACCTGACGAACGGGCACGGCAGCCTGGAGATCTCGGGCACGATCCGCTGGTGCCGCCTGACCGGAACGCAGTCGGGCGTGAGCGGCGAGTCCCTGCCGCGGTACGAGGCGGGACTGGCGTTCGAGGAGGTCTTCACCGAGAAGGCGCGGAGCCTGCTCGAGTTCCTGGAGCAGCACGTCGTCCTCCCGCTCCACCAGCGGATCACCGGGCGGTTCCAGGTGGAGACGCTGGAGCCGGTCGACCTGGAGACGCGGTACGACTTCGAGGTGGTGAAGATCAGCCTCTCGGGGATGCTGGTGAGGACGCAGCTCGACCCCGCGGTCGGCTCCTCCTTCGGCATGGAGCTCGGGCTGCGCGGCGGCCTCGTGCCGGTGGGAGGGCGGGTCGCCAACGTGCAGAGGACGGGGGCGAAAGGGGAGGCGGTGATCGAGATCGGCGTGGAGTTCGTCGGCGTCGGCGACGACGCCCGGCGCGCGCTCCAGGAGTTCATCGCCGAGGAGCTGGAGACCGGCGAGCCGGCGCCTTCGTCCTAGGAGCCCGTCCGAGCAATGGGAAGGGTCGCGCGCCAAGGTGCTACGGCATCACCTCTTTTCTCCCAAGAACTGCCAGCAGAAGCAACGAACAACAGGCAGCAGTTCTTGGGAGAAATCGTCGCGACGCCTTGAATCTCGGCCCGTCTCGCAATGCGGCCCGCTTACTCGGACAGGCTCCTGGCCCGTTCGACGGTCCGCCGCGCGAGGCGAGGACTGGTAACGAAGGCCCGGTGTCCTGTAGATTCCGGCAGCATTCCGCATGAAGGAGGATTCGATGGCGGTCGACAGGACTGTCGGTCGGGCCAGGAGCCGGTCCCTGGTTGCGGGTCTCGTCGTGATCGTGGCGCTCCTCGCCCCGGCCCCGGCCCGAGCGGCCCAGAAGAAGAAGGCCGCCGGCGGGACGAAGCCGGCCGCGGCGACGGCGGGCGCCACGGTGAGCGGAAGCGTGCGGGTGGACGGGAAGGTCCTGACTCTGACCAACGGCTACCTGCTCCACGCGCCCGACGCGTTCGAGGCGTCGCAGCGCAACGCGATCGTGCTCCTGGTGCCGCATCCGCTCGATACCGCCAAGCTCGCGGCCGCCAAGACGCTGCTCGAGGCGTACGAGCTGGCGCCGCAGCGGGTGGCCTTCGAGGTCAAGCCGGAGAAGAAGGTGGCGCTCAGCATCTGCCACGAGGGCTTCGGTGCCGGCAAGTGCTTCAGCACGCCGGTGGCCCCGTTCGACTGGAAGCCGGGCGTCGTCGAGGAGAATCACGTCTCGGGCAGCGCGCGGAGCTTCGGGGACAAGGAAGAGACCGTCCTCGAGACGTTCAAGCTGTACTACGAGCTGTCGTTCGACGTTTCCGGAGACAAGGTCTTCGCGTCCCGGCGCTGAACGCCGGTTTGCCGCCGGCGAGGCCTGTCGGGGCAGGTCTCGATGTGGGTCGCACGTTACGATAGGGAGCAAAGCGCTCAGGAGGTGTCATGAAATCCGTTCGAAGCTGGAAGGTGTCCGCCGCCGTGGCGGGGCTCGTGCTGCTGGCAGGCTCGTCTCCGGTCTCCGCTCAGCGTCCCCCCGCCGACGGAGGCAAGGAGGCGAAGAAGGGCGACCTCGCGGTCGAGTCGCTGGAGCTCGTTCCGCTCTCCGGGAGCGTCGGTGTGAAGGTCACGGTGAAGAACGTCAGCTACGACGACGAGAACTGGAAGACGAAGCCTCCGGTGATCCGTGTGTCGTGCGTCTCGCCCGACACGGGAACCGTCACGCGCGTCGGCAAGGTCCGCCCGATCCGGCCGAACGGGCGGGAGGAGCTCTTCTTCACGAGGAAGATGTCGGACAAGATCCTCGACCCTCCGTCCCTCGACGACCTGCTGCCGGGGAGCCCGCCCGACGAAGCGGGGATCCTGATGTCGAACGTGGCGTGGCAGTGCACCGCCGAGCTGACCTCTCCGGACGACAACCCGTCGAACAACCGGGCCAAGGGGGGGCAGGGCGCGAGCTACGACATGAAGATCGCCAAGCTGGAGTTCGAGAACTCCGGGTCCTCCCCGCCGACCGCCGTGGTGAAGGTCCAGGCCGAGGGGTGGGCCCTGTCCCGCAAGGCGCAGCTGGTCTGCTCCAAGAGCGGCGAGCCGACGCGCAAGGACGAGAAGCCGATCGACTGGAACGGCTCCCCGATCAACGGATGGAAGGCCACCGTGACGTTCGGGAAGTCGGGCGCGGGCTTCGTCCCGTCGGCCGCGGGCTGGCAATGCACGGCGCAGGTCACGGGCGGCAAGGGCCCCGACAGCAACCCCGGCAACGACACGTTCACGGCTCCGGTGCCCTGACCGGCGGCCCGTCCCCGCGGTTCTGGTCGACGGAGGAGAGATGAGCGATCCCGTGATGCCCCTCGGCTGGCAGTGGCCGACGCAGGGGAACCCCGGTCTCTGGTTCAACAGCACCGACGCCTCGATGAAGGCGAACGTCCTGGCGGCCAGCCAGTTCGAGTTCGACACGACGGCCGACTTCGGCTTCTACGGCCTCTCGCAGGCGGGCCAGGTCATCGTCTCCGACGTCTGGGCCAGCTCCGACGAAGGGGTCTTCTGGACGTCGGTGAGCCAGGACGGCAACTACATCGCCGGAGGGGGCTGGCTCTCGGCCGGTACCGGGGGCAAGTACGTCGGCCAGCTCCGCGTGCTCGAGGTGTGGAGCGGCGCCGTCGCCTTGACCCAGCTCACCGGCTCCCGCGTGAACCAGATCGCGATGACCCCGACCGGGAACGTGCTGGTGGCGGCCTGCGGCCAGACGTACGCCGCGGACGAAGGGAATCAGCTCTATCTCTTCTCCCGTGACCAGGCCGGCGCCTACACGGCGCTCGGGGGCTTCCAGGAGGACGGCCTCTCGGCCACGAGCGTCGCGATGTCGACCGACGGGACGTGGGTTGTGGCGACGTTCTACGGGCCGACCAGCGTGATCCTGTTCCGGAACGACGGCACGGGGCTCGTCGAGAAGCGGCGCTGGACGCTCCCGGCGAGCTCGGCGCCGGCGCTCCCCGAGCCCGACCCGCGCCGCACCGTGGCCGAGCACCGGCGCGCGCTGGCCTTTCGTGGACTCCCCCCGGAAGAGGCTTCGTCGGGCGGCTACGCGAAGTTCGTCTCCATGAGCTTCTCCGGGTCGCGCTTCGCGGTGGTCGGGAGCGGCACGAGCGGCGTCTTCCTGTTCGACACCGCCGACTTCATGGCCGGCGGAAGCTACCGGTGGCAGTACGTTCTGGCCGGCATCACCACATCCAGCATGGTCACGCTGTCGGGCGACGGGAGCTTCCTGGTGGCGCTCTCCAACGGGAGCGACCAGAAGGTGGGCTACGCCTACCGTGTGAACGACGGCGGCACCTCCGGCCTCCTCGCCTGGTCGACGCCGGTGGCCTACTGGCCCAACCCTTCGAATCGGATCCTCGACCTGAACGCGCGGTACGTCAGCTTCGGCACCGGCGAGCCCTCGGGCTCCTCGCTCACGCCGGGCTGCTTCTACGTCCTCTCCGCGGCGGGCGGCGCGGTCCTCGGCACGTACGGGACGCCGGCGATGTCCTGGCCGTTCGTCCTCGCGGGCGACGGTACGTCGGCGGTCGGAGGGAGCGACGACACGTTCGTCTACTGGTTCGACGGACACGGGAGCTGGTTCGGCAAGTAGGTCCGGCGGGAGGGCCTATGCTCCGAGCATGCTGCGTCGGGCGGGCCCGGCCTCCTGGGCCCTGGCGGTGTCCCTGTGCGCGAGCGGGCGGGCTCGCGCGCTCGGCCCGGCGACGGAGTCCCGCGACATCGTCGACATCGCCTCGCCGGCGGCCCGGATCTTCAGCGAGAAGGACGGCCTGCCGCAGAACACGATCACCGCGATCGCTCAGGACGCCGACGGCTACCTCTGGGTCGGGACCGTGAGCGGCCCGGCGTACTACGACGGGCGCCGCTGGATCGCGGTGAGCCTGCCGAACCGGGACGCGTCGACGTTCGTCCGGGCGATCGTCCCGGCCAGGGGGGGAGGCCTCTGGATCGGGACCGAAGGGGGCGGGCTGTGCCGTCTGAAGGACCGGAAGTGGTCGGTGGTGGACGCCCCCCTCCCGAGCCGGAAGGTGCGCAGCATCGTCGAGACCGCCGACACGCTCTGGGTCGGCACCGAGGGGGGCGGAATCGCGCGCCTCCGCTTCGGCGCCTGGAGCGTCCTGAGCAGCGCGACGGGGCTCCCGGACGACCGCGTCTACAGCCTGCTCGTGACGACGTCGACGGAGGGGGAGACGCTGTGGGCCGGCACCTACGGAGGCGGCGTCGGCCGGTATCGGGACGGCGCGTGGACCACGATCGACACCAGGTCGGGGCTGCCGAGCAACGTCGTCAACTCCCTGGCGGCCACTCGCGGCAGGGACGGCTCCGTCGTGGTCTGGGCGGGCACGGACGGCGGCGTGGCGCGCCTCGAGGACGGACGTGTCACGGCCACGTTCGACAAGGCCTCGGGCGCCTTCCGCGAGAACCTCGTCCGCGCTCTCCTGAACGTGGCGGGCGAGAGCGGCTCCGGGACGCTCTACGCGGCGAGCCTCGGGGGCGGTCTCTATCGGCTCGAAGGAGACCGGTGGCAGGCCGTGCCCTTGCCCACGGACCGGCTGCGGGCCCTCCACGCGACGCTCACGCCCGGCGGCCTTCCCATGCTGTGGGTCGGGAGCGAGTACGGCCTCGTGGTCCCGAACCTCCGTTCGTGGAAGACGGTCGACAAGGGGACCGGCCTGCCCCGGAACGAGGTCCGCGCGATGCTCGAGACCTCGTCCGGGGGAGGAGCGCCCGCCTTCGTCTTCTGCACGAACGGCGGCGGCGTGGCTCGCTACGAGCGGGGCGTCTTCGAGGTGGACGACGTTTCGACCGGGCTCCCCAGCAACTCGGCGACTGCCGTCCTGGAGACGGGGACCGGAGGGGGCCGCGCTCTGTGGGTCGGCACGTTCGGGGGCGGTCTGGCGCGGCGCGATGGCTCGAGGTGGACGGTCTTCACCTCGCGCAACGGGCTGCCGGACGACAAGGTGACCTGCCTGCTCGAGGCGGGCCCCGAGGACGGGCGGGAGCTGTGGATCGGGACGTACGGCGGAGGCGTCACGCGCACCCGGGACGGCACCTTCAGGCCGCTGCCGCATCTGCCGAACGGGAAGGTCGGGGACATCCTCGAGAGCGTCGACGCCGCCGGGCGGCGCACGGTGTGGGTCGCGACGCTCGGTGGGCTGTGCCGGGTCGACGCCGACGACCAGGTGACCGTCCTCGACAGGCGCTCCGGCTTCCCGAGCGACAGCGTCCTGTCGCTCCACCAGGCCGTCGAGCCGTCGGGCCGGCGCACGCTCTGGGTGGGGACCCAGGGGGGCGGGGTGATCCGGTTCGACCCGGACGAGAGACCGATCCGCCCGGTGGTCCTGTCCGACACGACGACGCCGGCCCTACCGAGCGGCATCGTCTACCAGATCCGGCAGGACGCGGCGGGGCGTGTCTACCTCTTCACCAGCAAGGGGGTCGTCCGCCTCACCGCGGGGGCGAAGGGGCTCGAGCTGCGGACCTTCACCACCGAGGACGGTCTTCCGGGCAACCAGTGCACGTACCAGGGGGCTTACGTCGACCGGCGCGGGCGGATCTGGGCCGGGACGTCGGAGGGCGCGGCCGTTCTCGACCCGGCCCTCGAGCTGGCGGACCGGTCCGTCAAGCCGCTGCACCTCGAGCGCGCCGTGATCACGCGGTCGGGCCAGCCGATCACGGCCGGTGCCGCGCTCTCTCACGCCGACGCGAACGTGCTCTTCGAGTGGGCGCTCCTCTCCTACACCCACGAGGGGGAGACCCGTTACCGGACGCAGCTCGTGGGCTTCGACCCGGAGCCCTCGGCGTGGTCCCGCGACTGGAAGCGTGAATACACGAACCTGCCGGCCCGGCGCTACGTGTTCCGGGCGTGGGGCGTCGACCACGCCGGGAACCTCTCGGGCCCGGTCGAGCTCCGCTTCTCCGTGCGTCCGGCCCCGTGGGCGACCTGGTGGGCCCTGCTGGGATACGGCGCCCTCCTCGCCGGCTCGATCTACGGGGCCATTCGCCTGCGCCTGGCCGCGCTCCGGAAGCGCACCGAGCAGCTCGAGGAGACGGTCGCCCAGCGCACCGCGGAGCTCGCCAGGGCCCGTGACGAGGCGCTCTCCGCCACACGGATGAAGAGCTCGTTCCTCGCCAGCGTCAGCCACGAGCTGCGGACGCCCCTGAACGCGATCCTCGGATACAGCGAGCTCCTCCTCGAGGAGGCGGACGAGCTGAAGGCCGCGGGCCTGGTCCCGAAGCTCGAGAACATCCGGTCGGCGGCCGGGCACCAGCTGGGCGTCATCAACGAGATCCTCGACCTGTCGAAGATCGAGGCGGGCCGGATGTCCCTGGTCATCGAGCGGCACGAGGTCGCCGAGCTGGTCCGAGGGGTCGAGACGACGATGCGGCCGCTGCTCGAGAAGGGGGGGAACGCCTTCACCGTGCGTTGCGCTCCGGGCCTCGGCTCGATGTGGACCGACGGGCAGCGCGTCCGGCAGGCCCTCCTGAACCTCCTCTCCAACGCGGCGAAGTTCACCCAGCACGGGACGGTCGCGCTGGAGGTGGAGCGATCCGGGGACGACGTGCTCTTCCGGGTGACGGACAGCGGGGTCGGGATGACCGCCGAGCAGCTGGCGCGCCTCTTTCAGCCGTTCATGCAGGCCGAGGCGGCCACGTCCCGGACGTACGGCGGGACGGGTCTCGGGCTCGCCATCACCCGCCAGCTCTGCCAGCTGATGGGCGGCGACGTCCTGGTGGCGAGCACGCCCGGGGAGGGCTCGACGTTCACGATCCGCCTGCCGGTGAGCCAGACCCCGGAGGGCCCGGCCGGAGCTCGCACGGCCCCGGCCAGCTGAACGGCGACCCGCCCGGACGCGGCCGCCCCGAGGGGTACGATTCCCGGACGTGCCGGCGCGAGCCGATCTCCGACCCGAGAGGAGTCCCCGATGACCGAGCCCGTCCGTGTCGAATCGCCGCTCCCGGTTCCGGACCCAGCCGAGGTGGAGGCCCTCGCGCGTTCGTTCCGGGACAACCTCGTGCGCGTCGTGGGCCGCTTCGCCGCGGTCGCCACACGGAACGACTGCTACCTGGCGCTGGCCCACGCGGTGCGGGACCGGCTGGTCGATCGCTGGATGAGGACGGGCGAGCATTACTACCGCAGCAGGGTCCGCTCGGTGGGCTACCTCTCGGCGGAGTTCCTGCTGGGGCCGCATCTCGGGAACAACCTCGTGAACCTGGGCCTCCTCGACGAGGCGCGGCAGGCGATGAAGGGGCTCGGCTACGACTTCGACGCGCTCCTCGACCAGGAGGAGGAGCCGGGCCTCGGGAACGGCGGCCTGGGGCGCCTCGCCGCGTGCTACATGGACTCCCTGGCCACGCTCCAGATCCCGGCCATCGGCTACGGGATCCGGTACGAGTTCGGGATCTTCGACCAGGCGATCCGCGACGGCTGGCAGGTCGAGGTGACCGACAAGTGGCTCGCCCTCGGCAACCCGTGGGAGATCCCCCGCCCGGAGATCGTCTTCGACGTGAACCTGGGCGGCCGGACCGAGTGGCAGACCGACGCGGCGGGCGTGAGCCGGAAGCGCTGGGTGCCGGAGCGCGTGGTGCGGGGCGTGGCGCACGACACGCCGATCCTCGGCTACCGGGTCGGCAACGTGAACCTCCTGCGCCTCTGGAAGGCGGAGGCGGCCGAGTCGTTCGACTTCGCGGCGTTCAACGTCGGCGACTACTACGGGGCCGTCGAGCAGAAGGTCGCCTCGGAGACGATCTCGAAGGTCCTCTACCCGAACGACGAGGCTCTGCGGGGAAAGGTGCTCCGCCTGGAGCAGCAGCACTTCTTCGTGAGCTGCTCCCTGCAGGACATGATCCGCCTGCACCTCCAGAGCAGCCCGGACGTCTCCACCTTCCACGCCCGCTGGGCGATCCAGCTGAACGACACGCACCCCGCGCTCGCCGTCGCCGAGCTGATGCGGCTCTTGCTGGACGTCCACGGCCTCTCCTGGGACGAGGCGTGGGAGATCACCGGCAAGACGTTCGCGTACACGAACCACACGCTGCTGCCCGAGGCGCTCGAGAAGTGGCCGGTGGCGCTCTTCGGCGAGACGCTGCCGCGCCACCTGGAGATCGTCTACGAGATCAACGAGCGTTTCCTCGCCGAGGTGAGGCGTCGCGCGCCGGGCGACGACGGCCTCCTCTCGCGCCTCTCCCTGATCGACGAGGCGGGGGAGCGCTACGTGCGGATGGCGCACCTGGCGACGGTGGGGAGCCACCGCGTGAACGGCGTGGCGGCGCTCCACTCCCGGCTCCTCGCCCGCGACGTGATGCGCGACTTCGCCGCGCTCTGGCCGGAGAAGTTCACCAACGTCACGAACGGGGTCACGCCGCGCCGCTTCATCGCGCTCGCCAACCCGGGCCTCTCGCGTCTCGTGACCGACGCGATCGGCGACGGCTGGGTGCGCGATCTCGAGGAGCTCCGCCGCCTTCAGCCGCTGGCCGAGGACGCCGCGTTCCGCGCGGAGTGGCGGCAGGTGAAGCGGCTGAACCGCGCGGCGCTGGCCGCGGACTGCGCGCGCCGCGCCGGAGTGGACGCCGATCCGGACAGCCTCTTCGACGTGCAGGTGAAGCGGATCCACGAGTACAAGCGCCAGCACCTGAACGTCCTCCACGTCATCACCCTGCTTCACCGGCTGCGCCGCGACCCGGGCCTCGAAGTGGCGCCGCGGACGGTGGTGTTCGCCGGCAAGGCGGCGCCCGGCTACGTGATGGCAAAGAGGATCATCAAGCTGATTCACTCGGTGGGGCAGGTCGTGAACGCCGACCCGGCCGTGGGGGGCCGGATCAAGGTCGTCTTCCTGCCGGACTACAGCGTCAAGCACGGCCTGAAGATCTTCCCCGGAGCGGACCTCTCCGAGCAGATCTCGACCGCGGGCAAGGAGGCCTCGGGGACCGGCAACATGAAGCTCGCCCTGAACGGGGCGCTCACGATCGGCACGCTGGATGGCGCCAACGTCGAGATCCGTGACGCCGTCGGGCCGGAAAATTTCTTCCTGTTCGGGATGACCGTGGACGACGTGGAGCGGGAGAAGCGGGCCGGCTACCGTCCGGCCTCGCGCTACGAGGCGGATCCGGAGCTGCGCGAGGCGCTCGACGCGATCGCTTCCGGTGCGTTCTCGGGAGGCGACCGCGAGCTGTTCCGTCCGCTGGTGGAGGACCTCCTTTCGCGCGACCCGTTCTTCGTCCTGGCCGACTACAGGGCCTACGTCGACGCGCAGGGCGAGGTGGAGAAGGCGTGGCGCGACACCGAGTGGTGGACGCGTGCCTCGATCCTGAACGTGGCGCGGATGGGGGGCTTCTCGTCCGACCGCTCGATCGCCGACTACGCGCGGGAGATCTGGCACGCCGTGCCGGCGCCGGTGTCGATGGGGTGAGCGGCGCCGAGCCTCAGGGGCCGGTCTTCCGGCGCGGGGCGGCGTCGCCCGACGAGGTCGAGGACCGGGGCCGCGCCGGCACTCCCGCCCCGCAGAGATAGAAGGCGAGCTCGCCGATCCCGTCGAGGCCCAGCAGCTTCTCGGCCCGGCCCTCGGAGATCGCCGCGGTCTGGAACGGACCGAGCCCCGCGGCCGTCGCGAGGAGCGCGAACGTCTGTCCGAGGTGGCCGGCGTCGAGGAAGAAGAGGCGGTAGGCGTCGGAGTCGGGGTACTTCCAGAACGTGCGCTCCACCACGGCGGTGAGGACGCAGAGGAAGCCAGCCCCGCGGACCCACTCCTGATTCGCCGCGATCCGGGCCGCCTCGCGGCGGAAGTCCCCGGCCCGGACGAGCTCCAGGGCATTCCTCGCGACGCTGTAGTGATAGGCGCCCGCCGGGATGCCGGCGACGTTCCAGACGATCGGGTAGCACTCCACCGGGTGCCGCGCTCCCGCCGACGGGCTCGTCTTGAGGATCTGCGGGCCGAGGATCCCGCCGTCGATCCAGCCGGTCCGGCCCCAGGTCCGGGCGACGATCGAGAGGAAGGCGTCCCGCGGGACCGGGGTGCGCGCGAACTCCCGCACCGTGCGGCGCCGGGCGAGGGCCTCGAGGAGGCTGGGCCCGGCCGCGGGGAGGGCCGGGGCCGGGAGCGGGATCCGACACCGCGTCCTGACGTCCTTCGTCTGTGGCGGCTGCGGCTCCTGGGCGAGGCGCATCCGGTAGTACGCGGCGATCGCGGCGGGCTCCGAGACGTACGTCTGGTCGCGCGTGGCGAAGTGGAAGTGCGCCGCCGCGAAGGAGCCCTTCCACGCTTCGGCGACGTCCCTCGCGCGGCCGGCATCCGCGTTGGAGACGAGGAATCCGAGGCGGGCGAGCTTCCGGATCTCCCGGGCCACCGACGCCGTCCTGAACTCCGGAAAGAGCGCGGCGGCCTCACGTACCGAGCGGGGCTCGGAGAAGGCGTCGAGGACGAGCGCCGCCATCGGGCTCGCGGTGATCCTCCGCCGGGTGACGAACTCCTCGAGCGTGAAGCGCGGCCGCCACGACGCGACCACGTTGGGGCTCCTCCGGAAGCGGACGTCGCGCCCGCGAAGGCGCGCTACTCCACCAGGCATCCGCCGCCGCCGAAGGCGTAGTGCGCCCGGGACATGGCGAGCTTCGCCTGCTCCTCGACGATCCGCAGGTCGAGGTCGGCGCGCGCCTTCACGAGCCGCGTGATCTCGCGCTGGCGCTCGACGAACTCCTCGACCTGGGCCTCCGTGAGCTTGCGGGGCTTCCTCGTCTTCCGCCTCGTCGTGGCCATGCCGGCTCCTTTCTCTCGTGCGCCCGGGCCGGGGCGCGGATGGGTGGAGCTGCGCCGTCACCGCACGGGCAGCCCCGAGACCAGGAAGAGGTCGGAGAGCATCCGCGTGTAGGAATACGCGTAGCTGCCCGACGCCGCGATCCGCACGCTCAGCACGTAGAGGACGCCGGCCGGGTCCTCCGGCATCAGCTCCCGCCAGCGGGTGCGCTGGCCGGTGCCCAGGTCGAGGACGTCGACCCGGGCGGGCGCCTCACCGCGGCGGTGCACGTAGACCCCGTGACCGTCGGCGGTGAACGACGCCACGATCTCGCCCGGCTCGAGCCCCGGGACACGCCACGGCTCGCCGCCGTCGACGGGAAAGAGCCACGTGATCCGGCGTCCGTCCACCCCGGCGACGAACCGGCCGTCGGGCGAGACCGCGAGCCCCGCGAGCGAGACACCCTCGGGGGAGAGCGGGCGCGGAGCGGCCTCGGGGCCGTCCTGCAGCCAGATCCGGCCCGCCTTCCCGGGCTCGTTCGCGGCGAAGACGAAACGGCGCCCGTCGGGGAGGAAGTCCCCGAGACCGGTGTGGTCGAGCGCGTCCCGGGTCAGGGTCTCCGGCTGGCCGGGCCCGGTCGGCAGGAGAAAGAGCTGGTGCGGTGTCCCGTTCGTCCGGGTCATCGCGCGAGCGCCGTCGCGGGAAAGCCGGCGCGCCATCCCGTCGCCCAGACGTACGGCCGGCGAGCCCGCCAGGCTGCGCAGACAGACGGCCGGACGGTCGTCTACCGCCGCGCCCGCCTCGGAGAAGAGCACCGTCTCGCCGTCGGCCGAGAGATCGGCCACGACGGAGTCGTCGAACCACGAGAGGTCCCGCTCCCGGGTCTCGCCCGCGCGGCGCCCGAGGATGCCGGTCCGTGTGCTGTCCTGGGTGATCAGCGCGACCCCCTGAGGCGAGACGTCGTGCAGGGTGAGGCTGCCCGTCCCCTGCAGGAGGACGCGCTCCGTTCCGGAGAGCGAGACGGCCCGCAGCGCGCGGACGTCGGTCCTGCCGGCGGTGAAGAGCACCTCCCGCCCCGAAGGCGACCAGGCGAGCCCCTGCCCGTCGCCCCATCCGGTGGACAGCGTTCGCCTTTCACCGCGCGGGTCGATCACGACGACCGAACCCTCGTCGGCCCCCCGGATCGGGTGGTCGAGGAAGGCGACGCGACTTCCGTCCGGGGAGACGCGCGGGTGACTGATCCAGCCGGTCGTCGTGTACAGGACCTTGCCGATCGGGAACTCGAGCACGCTCTGGCCGTCCCGCTCCCGCACCACGGCGGCCTCGTCGCCCGCGGGCGCCCAGTCGGCCTGCTGGACGTCCTCGAGCAGCTCGCGCGGAGCGCCCCCGGCCAGCGGCGCGCGGGCCATCGTGCCGGCGTGGAT
>CAYLNK010000065.1:0-23270 GCA_964384675.1 uncultured Holophagales bacterium
TCACGAGCTTCACAAAGAGATAGACGACGTAGGCCTCGTAGACGTCGCGCACGGTGAGGGCCGCGGTGGACGGATCGCCCCGCAGGAGCGAGATCAGCTGCGCGGCGCCCAGACTGTCGCCGCCCACGTCCGCGAAGAAGTCGTCGAGCACCGAGACCGGGGCGTCTCCCGGAAGCACGCGCCGGATCGCCGCGGCGATCGAGGCCTCGCGCGGGTTCCGGGGCGCCACCGGATCGCGGCCGGCACCGTCTCCGACGACCGGCAGCCGGCGGCGGTCGAGCTTCCCCCCCACGCTCTTCGGGAGCTCCTCGACGACGGCGAGGCGCGCCGGCACCATGTACGCGGGAAGGTCCCGGCCGAGGAGCGCGCGGAGCCGCGCGGCGTCGGGCGCGGGACCGGCGCCGGCGGGTACGACGTAGGCCACGAGGATCCCCTGCGCCCCCTCTCCCTGCACGGTGCAGGCGGCCTCGCTCACGCCGGGGCACTCCGCGAGCCGGCTCTCGACCGCTTCCAGCTCGATCCGGTAGCCGCGCAGCTTCACCTGGGCGTCGAGGCGCCCGTGGTAGACGTGGCGGCCGTCCGGCTCGCGGTGCACGAGGTCCCCGGTGCGATAGATCCGTCCGAGGCGCGGGTGGCGCGGGAACTTCGCGTCGGTGACGTCGGGCCGGTTACGGTAACCGCGGGCGAGGCCCACGCCCCCCAGGCACAGCTCGCCGCGCTCGCCGTCCCCCAGCTCCTCGCCCCGCTCGCCGAGCACCCACGCCGTCATCCCGGGCACGGGCCGGCCGATGGTGATCGCCTCTCTCGCCCGCACCGGCGCGCGCAAGCACGTCACCGTGCACTCGGTGGGACCGTAGCCATTCTCGAGGCGACGGCCGGGCGCCCAGCGATCGGCCACGTCAGACGTGAGGGCCTCGCCCCCCACGTAGAGGAGCCGCAGCTCCGGCAGCGCGCTCGCGGGATCGGCGCAGCCGGTGGTGCGGAGCAGCGTCGGGGGCGGACAGAGGACCGTGATCCGCTCGCGGCGCAGCCACGGGACGAGATCCGGGCCGAGCCGGACCACCTCCTCGTCGGCCACGACGACGGTACCTCCCGCGGCGAAGGCCAGCCACACCTCCTCGAGCGACGAGTCGTAGGCGGGCGAGGAGCCCTGCGCCACGCGGTCACCGGGGCCGAGACCGAACTCCACGCGGTCGGACTCCACCAGGCTGGCGATGGAGCGGTGCTCGATCATCACGCCCTTGGGCTGCCCCGTCGTGCCCGACGTGTAGATGACGTAGGCGAGGCTCCCCGGCTCGATCGCCGGCGGCTCGAACGGGGCGGACGCCGGTCCGACGCGGGTGACGTCGACGACCTCGCCGGTCCGCCAGCCGGCGAGCCTCGCGCGCTCGGCGCCGGCGGCGTCGGTCAGGAGGGCGACGGGCTCCGCGTCGGCGAGCACGTCGCGGACCTGGCCGTCCGGGAACGACACGTCGAGGCAGGTGTACGCGGCGCCGGCCGACAGCACACCGAGCTGCGCGGCGTAGAGGCGCTCGGAGTCGCGCGGGAGGAGGATCGCCACGAGGCTCTCGCCGGAGGCGAGCGGACGCAGCCGCCAGGCGATCGCATCCGAAGCGGCGAGCAGCTCCGCGTAGGTGATCACGTGTCGCTCCGGCCGGCCCTTTCCCGGGGGCACGTCGACCGCGGGGCGATCCGGGAAACGGCGCGACGTCTCCCGGAAGAGGAGCGGGAGCGCGACCGGCGGACGCGGACCGGGCTCTCGGTGGCTGGCGCTTCCGGTCAACTCCCCTCCGCGGCGATGGATCTTAACGGGACACGCGTGGTCCCTCTCCCCGATTTCAGCGGAGCGGCGCGACGGGAAGGCGGTGGAGGCGGCGGAGAGCCGATCGCGCCGCGTGGTACCCGCACATGCCGTGCACACCGCCGCCGGGAGGCGTCGACGCCGAGCCGATCAGCACGCGAGGGTTCGGCGTGGTGTACGGATCGAGCCGGGCGACGGGTCGCGCGAAGAGCTGGAAGAAGTCGGTGACGCCGCCGGTGATCGCGCCGCCGACGTAGTTGGGGTTGTCGCGCTCGAGGTCCGCGGGCGGCGTCACGTGCCGCGCCAGGATCCGGTCGCGGAACCCCGGCGCGAAGCGCTCGACCTGGCGCTCGATCACCTCGACCCGGTCGACCGTCGAGCCGCCCGGCACGTGGACGTACGCCCAGCCGGTCTGCTTCCCTTCCGGCGCGCGGCTCCGGTCGAGCTCGCCCTGCTGGCAGAGGAGCACGTACGGCCGCTCCGGATGCTCGCCCCGCCAAACGGCGGCCTCCGCCGCGGCGATCTCCTCGAGCGTCCCCCCGAGGTGCACGGTGGAGGCTTCGAGACAGCGCGGGTCCCGCCACGGGATCGACCCGTCGAGCGCCCAGTCGAGCTTGAACGCCGCGGGACCGTAGCGATAGCGGCCGAGCCGCCTCACGTAGCCGGCCGGCAGGACCGGACCCGCGATGCGGGCGAGATCCGCCGGGCTGGTGTCGAAGAGGTAGAGCCGGGCCGGCGGCAGGTCCGCGAGAGCGCGCACCCGCGCTCCGGTCTCGATCCGTCCGCCGAGCGCGCGAAGGAGGCTGGCGAGCGCGCCGGCGATGGCGGACGAGCCGCCCTCGGCCACCGGCCACTCCTCGACGTGGCCGGTGATCAGGAACGTCAGCCCCACCACCCCGGTCAGCGCGCGCTCGAGCGGCAGGATCGAGTGCGCCGCGCAGCCCGCCAGGAGCGCCCTCGCCCGCGGCTCTCGGAAGCGGCTCGCGAGGCCCACCGCCGACCGGAGCGCGTGGAGACCGAAGCGGGCCATGAGGAGCGGGTGGCGCGGGAGCCGGAGCGGCCCGAGCGCGTCGGCGAGGAGCCCGTGAGGATCTCGCAGGAACGGCCCGACGAGCCGTCGATACGCCGGGCCGTCGCTTCCGAGGTCCGCCGCGGTGGCCTCGACGGAGCGGCGGAAGAGCACCGCCGGCTGGTCGTCGAGCGGGTGGGCGACGGACGCCCGCGGCCGGATCCAGCGCAGCCCGTGCTCCGAGAGCGGGAGCGTCCGGAAGAACGGCGAGAGGATCCCCATCGGATGGACCGCGGAGCAGACGTCGTGGTGGAACCCGGGGAGCGTCAGCTCGGCGGTGCGCGTGCCGCCGCCGATCTCCTCCCGCCCCTCCAGCACCAGGACCGACGCGCCCGAACGGGCCAGGTGGACCGCCGCCGCGAGGCCGTTCGGGCCCGATCCGATGACGACGACGTCGGGAGCGCTCACCTGGCCGGGAATGCTACGGGAGGCGACGGCCGACCGTCGTGCGATCCTCCTGGGCATGGCGAACCCCGCCAGCCTGCCGCCCGGCAGGCGCGCGCTCTTCCTGGCCGTCTTCTGCGGCCTCTCCTTCCTGCTCATGGAGCTGATGGCCCGGGTGCTCTTCGCCGCACCGACGGTGCGCGCCGCGATCGCGCGCGAGCACGAGCAGGTGGTCGAGATCGTGGGGCTGAGCGCCCTCAACCGCACGATGGCCCCCGATCCGGACCTGTTCTGGGCCCTGCGTCCCGGGCTCAGTCTTCCGGTGACGGGCCAGATCAACGGGCACGCGCTCGCCTTCCACGTCTCGACGAACGAGCTGGGCCTTCGCGGAGGCCCGGTGCCGCCGAAGGGAGACGCGCTGCGCATCCTGGCGATCGGCGATTCGTGCACGTTCGGAGTCGGCGTGGGTGACGAGGCGACGTGGCCCGCGCGCCTGCAGGCGCTGATGCGCCGGGGCGGGGCCCGCGTCGAGGTGATCAACGCCGGGGTTCCGGGCTACACCGCCTACCAGGGTCTCCAGTACCTGCGAACGCGCGGGCTGGCCCTGAAGCCGGACCTCGTCGCGGCGACCTTCGGCTTCAACGACGCCGACTCCTGGGCCTCGCGCTCGGACGTGGAGACCGCCGAGGCCCTGAAGCGCCGCGGGTGGGACGCCCCCCTGATGCACAGCCGGCTCTACGCCAGCCTCAAGGCGCTGGCGGACCGCCTCCGGCCCGCGCCGCCGGTGCACCCCGGCGGCCGCCCCCGGCTCTCCCCTTCGGAGTTCACCGGCGCTCTCGTCCAGATCGGCGAGGCCACCCGGCACGGCGGCGCGCGTTTCCTGCCGATCATCTGGCCCTATGCCGCCCAGGTCGACGCCGGGCAGCCGGCCCTCATCGGCTACCAGCCGTACACCGCGCGGGCCGGAGAGCTCGCCGGGGTCGAAGCGCTGAACCTGGTCCCGACCTTCGTCGCGGCCCGAAGGCCGCTCTTCCTCGATCACGTCCACGCGAACGAGGACGGGTGCCTGTTGACCGCGGAAGCCGTCGCGGGCGCCATCGCGAAGTACGTCACGCGCCCGCCCCCCCCGGAGTGAGGACCTTCATGTCCGCGCCGACGCTCTTCGAGATCCTCGTCCGCCACGCGGAGTCCGACCGAGGGGATCGCATTTGCCTGGAGGTACCGGCCGAGGCGATCGCCTGGAGCTTCCGGGACCTCGCCCGCGAGTCGTCTCGCGCCGCTTCCGCGATGCGGGGCTCGGGCCTTTCGGCCGGCGGCGTCGTACTCCTCGCCGGCCGCAACTCGTCGCGACTCGTGGCGGCGATCCTCGGAGCCCAGGGGGCCGGCCTCGTGCCGACCGTGCTCCCCCCGCCGCCCGCCAGCCGGGCCGATTTCGCGCGCACCCTCGGGCTGAAGCGGGATCGGGTCGGCGCCGCCGCGCTCTACGTCGACGAGTCCCTCGACGAGGCCGGCCGGGCCGACGTCGCCGCCCGACAGCCGGTTCCCGTCCGCCCGCTCACGGACCTCGCGCCGGACGACGGAGGCGAAGTCTGGGCTCCGGTCCGAGCGCCGCTCGCCCTCCTGCAGTTCACCTCGGGCAGCGTCCTTTCCCCCCGCCCCGTCTCGATCAGCCACGAGAACCTGGCCGCGAACTGCCGCGGCATCCGGCTCGCCGGAGAAGACGGTCCCGAGGACGTCTGGGCCGGCTGGCTCCCGCTCTTCCACGACATGGGCGTCATCGGGCTCGTGAGCGTGCCCCTGTTCGCCGGAGGCCGCATCGTCCTCGCCGATCCGTCCACGTTCCTGAGAGACCCGCTCTCGTGGCTTCGCCTGATCTCCGAGCACCGGGGAACGATCACGACGGCGCCGGGCTTCGCCTATGCGATGTGTGCCGCGCGGGCCCACCTGGCGACGGCCGACCTGGACCTCTCGTCCCTGAGGCGCGCCTCCATCGGCTCCGAGCCGGTCGTGCGGGCCGACCTCGAGCGGTTCGTCGAGCGCTTCCGCCCGTTCGGGCTCTCCCGCGGCGCGCTTCGACCGGCGTACGGGCTGGCGGAGGCGACGGTCGCGGTTTCGCTCGCGCCGGCCCGCCCGACGTATCGCTGGGTGTCGGCGGACCGCTCGTGCCTGGAGTCCGCCCGGTCGTACGTCCCCGCCCCCGAGGGCGAGGGGCTGGAGCTCGTCTCGGTGGGCCCGCCCATCGAGGGCCTCGAGCTCCGGATCGTCGATCCCGAGACGGGGGCGGGGCTCGCGGAGCGCCGGGTCGGCGAGGTGGAGCTGGCCGGAACGTCGATCTCCGCGGGATACGCCGGCGAGCCTCCGCGAGAAGGCGCCTGGCTGAAGACCGGCGACCTCGGCTTCCTGCTCGATGGCGAGCTGTACGTCACCGGCCGGCTCAAGGAGCTGATCAAGGTCGCGGGCCGGAGCGTCCTGCCGATGGACCTCGAGCTCACGGTCGCCGAGCTGCCGGGCGTCAGGCCCGGCGGCGTCTCGGCGTTCGAGATCGAGCGCGACGGCCACGGAGCGGCGGGACTGGCCGTGGAGACGTCGCTGGGCGGCGCCGAGGCCGCGGCCTTCGCGGCCCTCGTGCGGAGACGGATCTACGAGGTCCTGGGGCTCGCCCTCGCCGGGCTCTGGCTCGTGCCGCCACGCACTCTGCCGAAGACGACCTCGGGCAAGCGCCAGCGCCGGCTCACCGCCGAGCGGGCCGGGTCGGGGGCCCTCGGCGCGCCGCTCTGACGTCACCCGGCCGCCTCACGCGGCCGCCCACGGCTGGCGCGCGCGCAGCGCGTTCACGTCCAGCTCCCCCTTCTCGATCAGGCCCGTCCTCGCGTCGTGGATCCGGTACTCCAGCGTCTGCCGCCCCAGCGGCTGCGCCTCGACGAAGACGCAGCGCAGCTCGCCCTCCTCGAAGCCGCACTGCTCCTGCACGGCGCGGAGCAGGCCCTCGCGGTGCAGGTGGCCGTCGCCGAAGTTCCAGCCGAGAACGAGGCCGGCCACCAGCTCGCCGTCGAGGTACTCGTACTCCTGAAGACGGGTCACCGCCTTCGGGATCAGGGCCGGGAGCGCACGCCCGTGGAGGTGCATCAGCCGGAACGCCATCACCTTTCCGACGAGGCCGACGGCGGTCGCGCGGTCGTAGAAGCGCGCGAGCTGGTCGTACACCCACGGCGCGCTCGTCGTGAGCCGGGCCAGCTTCCGGTACGTCTCGCCGCGGAAGAGCCAGACGCCGTAGGCCCAGTTGCCCGCGTAGTAGCGCATCGCGGGGAGGAAGGAGAGCCGCCCCGGGAAGAGGTTGCCCAGGAGCGGCACGGCGACGAGCGCGATCCCGAGCAGCGCCGCGAGCGGGACCGACCCGACGTCGAGGGCGCTCACCCCGGGGTGCGCCCAGAACAGCGCGAACCCGCCGTAGACGACCATCACGTTCCACTCGAGGGGCACGCCCATCGGCACGTTGCTCGTGATGAACGCGTGAAGCACGACCATCGCCACGAGGCCGGCCACGAGCGACGTGCCTCCGCGCGAGAGGAAGAGGAGGGCGGGAACTCCGAGCTCCAGAGCCGTCCCGGCGTGCGCCATCCACACCGCGAGCGCCGACGGCCTGAGGTCGTCGGGGTAGCTCCGATAGAGGCGCCGGCGCAGCCACGCGAAGCGCGTGAACGGGCTGTTGCTCGTCATCACGCAGACGACCGCGGGGAAATGGTGGTTGAGCTTCGAGAAGCCGGCCCAGAACCAGAGCGCCAGCTGCACGGCCTTCGCCCCGGCGATCCAGTCCGCCCCGCCGAGAACGAAGCAGAGCACCGTGACGCAGTAGTGCTCGGCACGGAGCGCCAGGAACACCGTCCGGTCGGCGACCCCGAGGACCGGGACGAGGCAGGCGATCGGGAGCAGCTCCGGCGCCCCGAGAGCGGGCGCGGCGAGCGCGCGGAGCAAGAGGACGCCGAGCGCCAGGTAGAGCGCGGCGTCGAGCCAGGTGCGGCGCGTCCCGCCCAGGAGAGGGAGCGACGGAAAGAGCGGGAGCTTCGTCGTCCCCGGCCGGAGGAAGTAGAGGAACCCGCCGACGGGAGGGAAGTAGCGACCGGTGAGCGGTCCGCTGCCGCAGCCGAGGCCGAGCCCCTCGAAGAGGAGGCTCCAGAGGATCGCCTTCTGGAACGCGAGCGGGGCGAGCCACCAGTCGCCGATCGTCGACAGGCCTCCGAGCCCCGGGGTCATGCCGCAGAACGCGATCCAGCCCCAGACGTAGAGGCCGACCTTGAACGCGTACAGGCCGTAGGCGGCGAGAGGCGTCCCGTAGCCCTGCAGCGCCCACGCTTCGCACACCATCCGCGCACGCTCTGTGAACGGCTTCCTCGACCACTCGAGAGGGTCGTAGGGCGGCGGCGAGGGGGCCAGCAGGCTCATCGCGGAAGGCTACGAGAGGTCCCGGAACCCGGGGGCAACCTCCTCGTCCCATACGGACCGGACCTCGTCCCCGGATCAACGCGAACGGAATGATCCGGCCGGGCGAGCCGGCCCGTATGCCTCGAAAACGCGAGCCCCTCCCGGAAGACCGGCGAACGGACTCTCCCCGGCAGGCTCGAAGAATCGAGGAGACAGACGATGAGGAAGAACGTATCAGCGGTGATCGGAATGGCGGCTGCGGGCCTCTCGCTGCTCGCGGCCCTGCCCGCGACGGCATCCAGCCATCGGGAGGCGCTGCCGGTCCTGAACGAGCCGTGCGCCGACAACACCGACACCTACGCGTGGGTGTCCAATGGCACGCACGACAAGCTGTACCTGATCATGAACTTCAACCCGCTTCACGAGCCGGGCCAGGGCAACCAGGGATTCCGGGCCTGCAACGGCTACCGGTACGAGTTCCACATCGGCAAGGGCACCAGCATCGCTTCCGAGGCGATCTACCGGATCGAGTTCAAGAACACCCTCACCCCCGAGGCCGCGCCGACCGCCGCCGATGGCCTGGGCGGCGGCAACGAGCTGCTCTGGCAGCTCACCGGCGGCACCGAGACGATGACCGTCACGCGCGTCAAGGCTCCGGGCAACCTGAACCCGCTCATCCTGGGCCAGGACCTCCCGGTCCTCCCGAACAACCACGGCCCGCAGACCGACCGGCTGATCTACGGCCTCGGCACGTTCAAGGGCTACGACATGGGCGACCCGACGAGCCGCGACACGGGGCTCTACGACCAGGCGTTCGTCGACACCTTCATCCACCCGCTCGGCAACGGCGGGCGGGTCATCGCCGGGCAGTTCGACGATCCGTACCAGCTCGACGAGAAGGGGATCTTCGACCTCGTCAACCTCGCCAAGACCGACCTGGGCGGTCTCGCCGGCGCCCGCAACACGCCGGCCGAGGACGTCTTCACCGGCTTCAACGTCTTCTCCATCGCGCTCGAGATCCCGATCAGCGACCTCTTCCCGGGCGGCATCCCGCACAACGGGACCCTGATGCCGACGTCCACCGACGCCCTGCTCCGCGTCTGGAGCCGGATCAGCCGCCAGGCGACCCAGACCGTCGACCCGTCGAACCTGATCACCGGCGTGCGCGGCTCGGGGAACTACGTGCAGGTCGGGCGGAACGCCCTGCCGCTCTTCAACGCCGGCCTCGTGGGGACGCAGCGTCACAGCCTCTACCTGCACACCGAGCCCCTCAAGGACGTGAGCCGGTTCGGCGCCGACGTGCTGTTCCCGGTCCTGGTGCGCGACCTCGAGGCCCTCGGCGTCTACAAGGCCCTCGGCCTCCCGGACGCGACCGTCCAGACGCTCAAGGGACCCCGTCTCGACATCATCAACGCCATCAACCTGGGCCGGCCGATCCCGGTCGCCGACGGCTCCACGGGCGACGTCATCACCCTGGACGCCTCGATCGACTCCAGCTTCCCGAACGGGCGGCGCCTCGGCGGCGGCACGGCGCCCAACCGCCACCAGGTGAACGTCAACACCGTTCTCATCAGCCTGATCGCCGCGGGCGATCCGGCCGCGGGGCTCGCCAAGGGGACCGAGGTCAACGACAAGGACTTCAACCCGCAGTTCCCGTTCCTCGCTCCGGCGCACCAGGGCCTCCTCCAGGGCCACGGCGGCATCAACACGCCGACCCAGCCGACGATCCCGAGCCCCAGCACGCCGCAGTGCCCGAACTGATCGGACGCCGGGGAGAACGACTTCACCCGCTTCGCCACGGACCGTCCGTCCCGGACGGACAGGAGATCGACACCATGAAGAGACTGACGATACCCGCCATCCTCGCGCTCACCCTCGGCGTCGCGGCGCCGGCCTTCTCCCAGCTCGAGGAGTCCGCCCGCGAGCCTCTCACCTTCGCGTCCAGCTTCCTCACCATCCCGACGATGGCCAACACGCCGGGCCAGTTCGGCGCGGTCTTCCAGACGCACGTGTCGATCATGAACCCGACGTCCAACCCGTTCCCGGTCCACGTCTCGTATTACGACGCCTCCGGCGTCAAGAAGACCGCCGACATCCCCCTGGCGGCGGGCGAGCTCAAGGTGTACGAGAACTTCATCCAGTCGGTCTTCAACGTCTCCGGCACGGCCGGGGCCGCCACGTTCGCGACGGACGACACCCCGGGCGGCACTCACAACAACCGGGTCATCCTGAGCACCGAGACCTGGACCCTGAACGCGTCGGGCGACCGGTTCGGGACGACGGTCCCCGTCCTCGAGTTCCCCGGCACCGACTCGAGGTCGTTCGCGGCCGGAGTGACGGTCGACTCCAGCTCGCGCACGAACGTCGGCTGCTTCAACCAGTCCGGCTCCACCAACGAGGTGGCGGTCGCGATATTCGACGGCGCCGGCAAGCAGGTCGGCACCGCGAACCTCTCGCTCCCCGCCCACGCCTGGGGCCAGACGGGCGTCTCGGCGAACGTGACGAACGGCTACGCCCAGTTCTCCCCGGCGGACGCCGCGGTCTGCTGGGCGGTCATCGTCAACAACAAGTCCAACGACGCCCGCTTCGTCTCCTCGGTCGAGTACACGCCCTAGAGCGCCCGGCTCGACCCCGCTGCCCGGAGGGCCGCCGCCGCGAGGCGGCGGCCCTCGTCTTTTCGGTCCTGCTACAGTCCGGGCGTGAGGACCCGGGACCCTCGCCGATCGCCGTCGCGGCGGGTCTTCCGGATGGTCCGCCACTGGCTGCGCCTTCGTGTCGATGAGCTCCGGTCGATGCCCGAGCTCGTCGGGAGACTCGACCGCGCCGCCGATCGCCGCGCCGACCCGGCGGGGGCCCTGGCGCTCTTCCACGTGCACCGGTGCGGGAGCCAGGTGCTGGGAAGGATGCTGGGTGAGCATCCGGCCCTCGACTGGTTCGGCGAGGTGCACAACGTGAACGGAGGGGCCCTGCGCCCCTGGTGGCCGGTGGCTGGCCTGGACAAGGGCACCTCGGTGCCGGAGATGCTCCCCGTCATCCGCGACCTCGCCGGATCGAGGCGGGCCGTGATCTCGGTGCCGTCCTCGCTCGCCGCGATCGAGGCCGTGCCCCCCGCCGAGATGATCCGGCGCCTGATCGGGGCCGGGCTCACGCACGCCGTGGTCCTCGAACGGCGGAACCTGCTCGCGGTGCTCGTCTCGATGTCCCGCGCCCGCCACGAGGGGGTGTGGCATCACCTGGAGACGGATCGCGAGCCGCCGCTCGGAAAGGTCGAGCTTCCCCTCCGGTCCCCCCACGGAGGCTTCCCTGGCCTGGACGTCCGAGAGTCGCTGCACGCCATGAGGGCCTGGTACGCCGAGGTCCGCGCGGCGCTCGCGCCGGTGGCGACGCTGAACCTCGTCTACGAGGAGGATCTCGAGGCCGACCCGGCGCGCGGCCTCTCGCGCGTGCTCGCGTTCCTCGACCTTCCCGACCTGCCGATCCGCCCCGCCTTCCGGAAGTCCGCGGCCGTCCCGTTGTGCGAGCAGATCGAGAACCTCGACCCGGTCCGGGAGCGGCTCACGGGGACTCCGGACGAGTGGATGCTCGAGGAGAAACAGGACCGCGTTCCCCGACCCGAAACCTCCTGAGGGTCGATCACTCCTTCGACGGCCCCGGAAGGTCGAACGTCAGCGAGGCCCACCAGCTCTCCCAGTCGACGCCGACGTCCGGCGGCGCGGTCTCCATGTGGACCGCCTTCACGAGCCAGAACCCGGAGTGCCCGATGGGAAGCGTCACCCGTCCGGCCGCGTCGGTCCGTGCCCGGACGGCCTTCTCCGGATCGTCCTTGCTCATCGCCACCACGAGAACGCCGGCGAGCGGCCGGCCCCGGAACAGCACGGTCAGAGGAAGGTCGCCGCCGGAGAGGAGCGCGTACGGACTGCGGCGCGGCACGAGCTCCAGCGTGAAGCCGAGGGGCGTGTCGAGTCCGTCCGCGCCGCCGGACCCCTTCCGGCCTTGGACCTCGAGCAGCGATTTCGCGCAGCGATAGAAGCGCTCCCGCCCCGGCCGCGCCGAGGTCCCCGTCCGCTCGCGCTCGCGCACGATCCGCTCGAGCCCCTCCTCGACCAGATAGCCCTCGAAGGTGCGGCAGTCGATCTGCATCGGGAACGCCAGGCTCTGGTACCCGATCCAGTGAAGGCCTGGTCCGCCCACGTGGACGAACCCGGCCGGGTCCTGCCCCGGCTCGCCGTCGATGGCGACCTCGCCCCCACGGCTCCGGAGCAGGAACCGGTCCTGGAGCTGCGGGATCATCGGGAGCGCCTCCCCCTGGACGTTCGGGCCGACCCGGAGGGCCGCCGACACCTCCTCGCCCGCGATCGGGCGGAAGGTGGACGGCTCGATCCAGAGGTCATGGGCGTTTCCGGCGCGGGCGCCGACGAGCGTGCAGGCGGCGAGGGCGAGGACGGAGGGTCTCATCCTCCCCGTCCTACGATCCTGCCCAGCGGCACGGATCAGCTCCTCACGCCCCGATCCGCTGGACCCTCACGATCGGGCCGTCCGGCGCGCTCCCGTCCCGGAGGTCGATCGTCGCGAAGATCGCCCAGACGTGGTCCCCGCGCGGATCGACGAGGGTCTGCGTCACCTCCCACTGTCGCGGGCCGGCGGGCCGGAGGTTCGTCAGGTGGTGGAGCCGCGCCTCGGCCCCGGCCATCAGCTCCTCGTACTCCGCGAAATACGGACCCAGCGCCTCCTCGAAGCGCGCGGCGTCCCAGGGGCTCCCGGCGTCGGGATACACCCGCTCGGCGGCCTCCTCCCAGTCCTTCCGAGCGAGCGCCCGGACCAGGAGCTGCAGCTCCGCGCGCACCCGGGCCGCGAAGACCTTCGGGTTCGCGAGGAGCTCGGTGAGCCACGCGGACTCGCGCTTCTTCTCGGGCTGGATCCGCTCCACCAGGAGCTGCTCCGGGTGGCGCAGGCTTTCCCACTCCTCGAGGAGGCTCGCGTCGGTCTCCCCGACGAGCGAGCGGAAGTAGCCGAGCACGTCCCACAGCTCCTCGGTCTTGGCCGCCTCCGGGATCGACTGGTCGAGCGCCTTGTAGAGCTGCGACAGGTAGCGCAGGAGGACGCCTTCGCTTCGCTCGAGGCCGTAGCTCCTCACGTAGTCCGGGAAGTCGGCGAACGTCTCGAACATCTCCCGGCCGATCGACTTCGGCCGCACGTCGGAGCCGGCGGCCCACGGGTGCGCCGTCCGGAACTCGTTGAAGACGCCGTACAGGAAGTCGGCCAGGGGCTTCGGGTGAGTGACCTCCTCGAGACGCGCCATCCGCTCCTCGTACTCGACGCCGTCCGCCTTCAGCTCGGCGATCAGCTTCCCCTTCGCCCGGTCGACCTGCTTGCGCAGGATGATGTCCGGGTCCTCCAGGATCGCCTCCACGACCGTGACCGCGTCGACGGCGTACGTCGGCGACAGCGGATCGAGCCGCTGGAGCGCGGTCAGGACGAAGAGCGACAGCGCCTGGTGGAGCGAGAAGTCCCACTGGAGGTCCTCGGCCACGACCACCCGACGGAAGATCGCTCCCCCGCCCCGCTCCTCGCGCACGACCCCGATGATCCCGGCCTGGAAGAGCGATCGGACGAGCGCCGCCGCGTACTTGACGAGGCGCGTCTTGACGCCGTCCTCCTCGTGGCACCGCGCGATCAGCTCGCGGAGGGCCGCGAAGTTGGCCGGGGCCCCGCGTCCCTCGCGGGCCAGGGCCGCGTCCCGCTGCACCAGGTCGAGCACCATGCCGTGCGTCAGGCGGAAGCGGGACTTGAGCGTCTCGGGGGGCCTCGAGATCAGCTTCTGGAACGCCTCCACCGTCCACGACACCTCGCCCTTGGCGGGCCCCTTGAACGTGCGGGTGCTCTTCTTCCCCGAGGCGTCGGACTTCTTCTCGGCCTGCCGCTTCTCGATGATGTGCTCGGGCGCCTGCGCCACGACGCTCCCCTGGTCGTCGAAGCCGCGCCGCCCCGCCCGCCCGGCGATCTGCTTGAAGTCCCTCACCGAGAGGAGCCCCACCTTCGTCCCGTCGAACTTGGCGAGCTTCGTGAAGAGGACCGTCCGGATCGGGATGTTGACTCCGACGCCCAGCGTGTCCGTCCCGCAGACGACGTGCAGGAGCCCCTTCTGGGCCAGCTGCTCGACGAGCAGCCGGTACTTCGGGAGGAGCCCGGCATGGTGCACGCCGATGCCGAACGAGAGGAACCGGCGGAACTCCTTGCCGTACGGCGTCGCCAGCCGCTTCCCCGCGACGATCCTCCGGATCTCGTCCCGCTCCTCCTTGCTGCCGATCTTCACGCTCGTCAAGGACTGGGCGAGCTCGGCGCATTCCCGCTGCGTGAAGTTCACCACGTAGATCGGGCTCTTCTTCTGGTACAGGAGGTCCTCGATCGTCTCGTGGAGCGGCATCTCCCGGTACTCGTAGTCGAGCGGCACCGGCCGCACCTCGGAGGTCACGTGCGCGACGTCGCGCCCCGTCTGCGCCTTCAGGCGCTCGGCGATCGCGCTCGTGTCGCCGAGCGTCGCCGACATCAGGAGGAACTGCGTCGAGGGCAGGACCAGGAGCGGCACCTGCCACGCCACCCCGCGCTCCTTGTCGGCGTAGTAGTGGAACTCGTCCATGACGACGTACGGCGCGGCGAGGTCCTCCCCGAGCCGGAGCGCCATGTTGGAGAGGACCTCGGCCGTGCAGCAGAGGACGCTCGCCTCCTTGTTGATGCTGGCGTCGCCGGTCAGCATCCCGACCCGGTCGGGCCCGAGCTCCCCGCAGAGCGAGAAGAACTTCTCGCTGGCGAGGGCCTTGATGGGGCTGGTGTAGTACGAGACCCGCCCCTCGCAGACCGCCTTGAAGTGGAGCCCGAGCGCGACCAGCGACTTGCCGGAGCCGGTGGGCGTCCCCAGGATCACGTGCTTCCCCGCCATGAGCTCGAGGAGCGCCTCCTCCTGGGCCGGGTAGAGGACGAGACCGCTCTCGGCCACCCAGTCGAGGAAGAGCCCGAGGATCTCGTCGGCGTCGGTCGTCCCGGCGGGCGGGACCCGGTCCGAGAGCGGCGTGACCGCCGGCTTCTCAGCGCTCAAAGGACTCGTGGCGCGACGCGGCGGAGAGCGGGATCAGGAAGCGCTCGGGGGCGGAGGCGATCTTGGCGTGCGCCGCCGCCAGCGAGCGCTCGCCCGCGTAGCTCACCGCCGACTTCAGGTGCCCCGCGACGCGCGACAGGACGTCGACCACGCTGCCGACGTACGGGATCCGCACCGACTGCCCCTCGGCCGGCGTGGAGAGCGCCTCGGCGACGCCGTCGGCGGACGCCGTGCCGTCCAGCACCGCTTCCGGCGACGTCATCCCGCGGTAGATCTTCACCTTCTGCTGCGTCGCCGGGTCGTCCACGACGATGCCGGGCGACTCGTCGGTGCCGGAGAGGAGCGAGCCGAGCATCACCGTCGAGGCCCCGCACGCCAGCGCCAGGAAGACGTCCTTGTCGTGCCGGATCCCGCCGTCGGCCATGATCGGCACCTTCCCCTCCGTCGCCAGGAACGCCTCGCGGATCGCCTGCAGCTGAGGGACGCCGGCGCCGGTCTCGAGCCGCGTGCGGCAGCCTCGGCCCGGGCCGACGCCGACCTTCACGGCGGCGGCGCCGAGGTCGGCCAGGTAGCGGGCGCCCTCTCCGGTCGCCACGTTCCCGGCGACCAGCGGCACGCCGGGGAAGCGGCTCCGGAACGCCGGGATCGCCCGGCCCACGATGTCCGCGTGCGCGTGGGCCACGTCCATCAGGACGACGTCCACGTCGGCGGCGACCAGGGCCTCGGCCCGCGGGAGGAAGTCGCCGGTGGCGCCGATGGCCGCCCCGACGCGCAGGCGCCCGCGGGCGTCCTTGACCGAGAACGGCTTGTTCTTGAAGAGGCGCAGGTCGCGCATCGTCACGAGCCCGCGGATGTGACCCCGCTCGTCGACGAGCGGGAGCTTCTCCACCCGGTGCTCCCACATCGTCTTCTCCGCCTCCTCGAGGCCGACGGACGGCGGTCGGGTCACCAGGCGCGCGACCGGCGTCATCAGCTCCTCGACCAGGCGCTCGCCGCTCCCCTCCCCCATCGGCAGGTCGCGCTGGGAGAGGAGCCCGGCCAGGAGCCCCGAGCCGGGCGTCTCCTCGATCAGGATGCCGCTCGCGCGGCTCCGCTCGATGAGGCGCCTGACGTCGGCGATCGTGGCGAGGCGCGGCAGGACGAGCGGCTTCTCGATGACGTAGGAGTGGCGCGTCTTGACGTAGCGGACCCGCGCCGCCTGCACGTCGATCGGGCAGCTCCTGTGGAGGAAGCCGAACGCGCCCTCGAGCGCCAGGGTCTTGGCCATCTCCTCGCCGACGACGGTGTCCATGTTGGCGCCCACGATCGGGAGGCCGACCCCGAGCCCCGCGACGAGCGGCATCGTCAGGTCGACGGCGCGCCGCGTCGCGATGGGGCTGTGCTGCGGCCGGAACAGGAAGTCGTCGAACGTCTTCCCGAGGAAGAGAGGCTCCATCTCGCGCATCGGCGCCATTGTTCCACGAGCCCGGCGCCGCCCGCCGCCCGCGCGGCCGACGTAAAGTAGGCGGGTGACCGAGGCGGAGACGAGCGCGGCCCCGGCGTTCCGGATGCGAGGGCGCCCGTTCGGCCGCGACGCCGCGGGGCGGCGGATCGCGGCGGTCGACGGTTCGCTGATCCGCGCCACGATCGAGGTCCTGCTGGAGTCCGTCACCCGCACGACGGCGGCGGCGCTCCCCCCGGGGCTCCCGCCCCCCGAGCGCGACGCGCGGCTGGTGACCGCGCGCGAGGACGCCCTGGCGGCGCTGGTGACCCGCCTCAACGCCGCGATCGAGGACCCGCGCGACCACGTCACCGCGGAGAGCCTCCAGAAGGAGGGGAACGCCTACTCGCGCGAGCTGGAGCTCCTCGTCAACGTCCTGGGGCGCGAGATCACCGGCGACCCCCGCTTCTTCTTCGAGCGCGGGGTGCGGAGCGTCCCCGCCTCGATCCTGCACCTGGCACGCCCCCTCTCGCTGCGGCGCGTCTACGACCTCCTCCCTCGCTTCACCGCCAAGGTGGTCGACACCGACATCCGCGTCCTCGAGACGACCCGGAGCTCGGCGACGATCGAGTGGCGCGCCGCCTCCCAGCTGGCCGACGTCCCGGAGGAGCTGCATCCGCTCTGGGTGAGGATGTCGTGCCAGGCGTTCCAGGGCGCCTACGCCGTCATCCCGTCGCTCCTCCACCCGGGGCTCCCCCGGGCCCGCGTGAAGGAGAGCCGCTGCCAGGTGGACGGCGCGGAGTGCTGCCGCTGGGAGCTGTCGTGGGAGAACCCCGAGCCGCGCGCCGTCTGGCCCTGGGGCGGCCTCGCGGCCACGCTCCTCGCGCTCGGCTACGTCGCCCTCTCGCTGCCGGGGCACCACGCCGTCGCCTTCGTCGCCCTCCTCCCGCTCGTGGGCGGTCTCGCGGCGGGGAAGCTCCGGAGCCTCGAGTACGAGCGGGAGCGGCAGGAGACGGCGCTCCTGGAGCAGAGGGAGAAGGCGGACGAGCAGCAAGACCGGATCCAGGCCGCGAACCGCGAGCTGCAGCTCGCCAATGTCGACCTCTTGCGCTCGGTGGCCGAGCTCACCGCTCTGCGCGAGGTGTCGGCGGTGCTCAGCTCCACGCTGGACCTCGAGACGCTCGTCGGCGAGAGCCTGCGGGCGGTCACCCGCCACCTCGGCTTCGACCGGGGGCTCGTCATGCTGGTGGACGAGGAGAGGCGGGTCCTCGCCGGCGGTCAGCTGGTCGGCGTGGCGCCGGCTCTGGCCGAGCACGCCGCCGCCTGGGAGGTCCCGCTCGACGCCGAGGGCTCCGTCCTGGTGAGGATCCTCCGGGGGGCGGGCCCGGTGGCGGTCGCGGACTCCGCGGCTCTCGGCGGCGGGGCGACGCAGGCCGTCCTGACGGCTCTCGGCACGAGGTCGTTCCTCGGCACGCCGCTCGTGGCCAAGGGCCGGGCGGTCGGGATCCTCGTCGTCGACAACGGTACGAGCGGGCGCCCCATCCCCGAGGAGTCGGCCGACCTCCTCTTCACGGTCGGCAACGAGCTGGCCGTCGCCGTCGAGAACGCGCTCCTCTACCGGCAGATCGAGCTCCACCGGCGCACTCTCGAGGAGCGGGTCCGCGAGCGCACCGCCGAGCTGGACGGCGCCCGGCTCGACGCCGAGCAGGCCCGCGCCCTCGCCGAGGACGCCAGCCGCGCCAAGAGCGCGTTCCTCGCCAGCATGAGCCACGAGCTGCGGACCCCGCTCAACGCCATCATCGGCTACAGCGAGCTGCTCCACGACGACGCGGGAGAGCTCGGGCTCGCCCACCTCGGCACGGACCTCAAGAAGATCCACTCGGCCGGCCGACACCTCCTCGGCCTGATCAACGACATCCTCGACCTCTCCAAGGTCGAGTCCGGGAAGATGGACCTCTTCGTTGAGCTCTTCGACGTGGAGCGAATGGTCGCGGACGTGGTCCAGACGATCCGTCCGCTGGTGACCAAGGGCGCGAACACGCTGGAGGTGGCCGTCACGCCGGGACTCGGTTCGATGCGGGCGGACGTGACGAAGGTGCGGCAGATCCTCTTCAACCTCCTCGCCAACGCGAGCAAGTTCACCGATCGGGGCGTGGTGCGCCTGGAAGCCGAGCGGCTCGAGTCCACGCTGGTGTTCCGCGTCGTCGACAGCGGGATCGGGATGACGCCCGGGCAGATGGAGCGGATCTGGGACCCGTTCACCCAGGCGGAGTCGTCGACGGCGAAGAGGTTCGGCGGCACCGGTCTCGGGCTGACGATCTGCCGCCGGTTCGCGACGCTGATGGGGGGCGAGATCGAGGTGGCGAGCGCCCCCGGCGCCGGCTCGACGTTCACCGTGAGGCTCCCGGTCGACGTGCCGCGTGCGCTGGCTCCGGCCCCGGCCGCCGATCCTCCCGGGCCGCACGGCGTCCCTCCGGGGCGGGGCGGCGTCCTCGTCATCGACGACGACCCGGCGGCGCGCGAGCTGATGGCGCGGCTCCTCTCCCGAGAGGGCTTCCGCGTGCGGACCGCCTCCGGCGCCGCGGAGGGCCTCGCGCTCGCCCGTACCGACCGCCCCGACGCGATCACCCTCGACGTGGTCATGCCGGGCGTGGACGGCTGGGCGACGCTCTCCGAGCTGAAGGCCGATCCGGCGCTCGCCGCGATCCCCGTCGTCGTCGTGAGCGTGGAGAACGACGTGGCGATCGGCTTCGCGCTCGGAGCGGTCGACCACGTGACGAAACCGGTCGACGCGGCGCGTCTCACCGCCATCCTCGAGCGGTACCGGCGCGCGGGAAGCGGCGGTGCGCCGCTCGTCCTCGTCATCGACGACGACGCCGCGACGCGGCAGGCGACCCGGCGCATCCTGGAACGGGAGGGGTGCCGGATCGAGGAGGCCGAGAACGGCCGCGTCGGCCTGGCGCGGCTCGCCGAGGCCCGACCCGACCTGATCCTCCTCGACCTCGCGATGCCGGAGATGGACGGGTTCGAGGTGGCGGAGGCGCTGCACCGCCACACCGAGTGGCGGACGATTCCCGTCGTCGTGGTCACGGCGCGGGACCTCACCGCCGAGGATCGCGCCCGGCTGGGCGGGAGCTTCCGCGCCCTGGTGCAGAAGGGCGCCTACGCCCCGGAGCACCTGGTGCGGGAGATCCGCGGCCTCGTCGGCGTCGCGCCGGCGGCGTGATCGATCAGGCGGGCTGGCGCGCCTCCAGCTTCGCCCAGGTGTCCTTCAGCGTGATGGTCCGGTTCAGCACCGGCCGCTCCGGCGTGGAGTCGGGGTCGACGCAGAAGTAGCCGAGCCGCTCGAGCTGGCAGGACCAGCCGGCGGGCTGTCCCGCGAGCGATGGCTCCAGCTTCGCGTGGGCGATCGTCTCCAGCGAGGCCGGATTGATCTTCTCGAGGAACGCCTCCTCGGCGCCCGGGTTCTCCACGGTGAAGAGCCGGTCGTAGAGGCGCACCTCGGCGTCGACGGCGTGCGCCGCCGACACCCAGTGGATCGTCCCCTGCACCCGCCGCCCGTCGGGCGCGTTGCCGCCGCGGCTGGCCGGGTCGTGCGTGCAACGCAGCTCGACCACGTTCCCCTCGGCGTCCTTCACCACCTCGCGGCAGGTGACGAGATAGGCGTAGCGGAGCCGCACCTCGCGTCCGGGCGCCAGGCGGAAGAACTTCTTCGGCGGGTCCTCGCGGAAGTCGTCCGCCTCGATGTACAGCTCCCGCGTGAACGGCACCTTCCGCGTGCCGGCCGAGGCGTCCTCCGGGTTGTTGATCGCGTCGAACTGCTCGACCTCGCCCTCCGCGTACGTCTCGATGACGACCTTCAGCGGCTTGAGGACGCCGAAGGCCCGAGGCGCCCGGGCGTTGAGGTCCTCGCGCACCGCGTGCTCGAGGAGCGAGACGTCGACGAAGCTGTCCCGCTTGGCCACGCCGATCCGGTCGCAGAACGCGCGGAGCGCCTCCGGCGTCACGCCGCGCCGGCGCACGCCGGAGAGCGTCGGCATCCGGGGGTCGTCCCAGCCCCTCACGATGCCGTCGTTCACCAGCTGCAGGAGCCGGCGCTTGCTGAGCACGGTGTACGTGATGTTGAGCCGCGCGAACTCGATCTGCTGCGGGCGGTTCGGGGTGTCCAGCGAGACGAGGAGCCAGTCGTAGAGCGGACGGTGGTCCTCGAACTCCAGCGTGCAGATCGAATGGGTCACCGCCTCGAGCTCGTCCGAGAGCGGGTGGGCGTAGTCGTACATCGGGTAGACGCACCAGGCGTCGCCCGTGCGCGGGTGGGTGTGGCGGCGGATCCGGTAGAGCGCCGGGTCCCTCATGTTGATGTTCGGCGACGCCATGTCGATCCGGGCCCGCAGGATGTGGGCGCCGTCCGGGAACTCGCCGGCGCGCATCCGCCGGAAGAGGTCCAGGCTCTCCTCCGGCGTGCGGTCGCGGAACGGGCTGTTCGTCCCGGGCGCGGTGAGGGTGCCGCGGCGGGCCCGGATCTCCTCGGCGGACTGGCTGTCGACGTACGCCTTCCCGCGCCGGATCAGCTCCTCGGCCCTCTGGTAGAGCGTCTCGAAGTAATCGGAGGCGTAGTACTCGTGCTCCCCCCAGTCGAAGCCGAGCCAGCGCACGTCGCGATGGATCGCCTCGATGTACTCCATCTCCTCCTTGGCCGGATTCGTGTCGTCCATCCGGAGGTGGCAGCGCCCCGCGAAGTCGCGGGCGATGCCGAAGTTGAGGCAGATCGACTTGGCGTGCCCCAGGTGGAGGTAGCCGTTCGGCTCGGGCGGGAAGCGGGTGACGACGCGGCCGTCGTGCGCGCCGCGGACCCTGTCGGCGGCGACGATCTCGCGGATGAAGTCGGGGGCGGTGGGGGTCCCGGCGAGCGTGAGCTTCTTCGGGTCGGCGTCAGGGGCCGGCGGCGCGATGGTCTCGGTCATGGCGGTGTCTTGCTCCAGGGCGGCCCGACGGCGGGCCACGGAGCCCCGGATGTTACCTGCGCGCCGGGAGGAGCGGCGCGAGCGCCGACTCGACGTCGCCGTGCAGGGTCGGCGGCGCGCCGAAGAACGTCGCCTTCGCGCGGCCCTCGCCGTCGAACAGGAGGAGCGTCGGCACGGCGCTGACGTCGCCGAGCGCGCGCACCAGCTCCGGCGTCCCGATCGTCAGCGGGAACGGCAGGTCGAGCTTCGCCGCGGCCTTCCGCACCTCGGCCTCCGCCGACTCGACCGCCACGCCGACCACCGCGAGCCGGTCGCCGTGCTTCCTCTTCAGCTCGGCCAGCCAGGCGAGCGTGCCCCGGCACGGGGGGCACCAGGTGGCCCACAGCTCGACCAGGACCGGTCGCCCGGCCAGGGAGGCCCGGGTCACGGTCTTGCCGTCCAGATCGGTGAAGGAGAGATCCGGCAACGTCACCGGTGCGTCGGCCCGGCCCGGCGCCGGCACGCGCCGCGCGGCCTCCTTCCTCCCGGCGAGGAGCAGCTCGATCATCCGCGTCAGGTCCGCCCGGAATCGGTCGTGGCTCGCCGCGCTCTTGAGCGGGGCGTAGCGCCCCACGTCGGGCCCCTCACCCTTGCCGAAGAAGCCGAAGTCCTTGGGCGTCGCGACGAGGACGTCGCCGACGAAGATCGCCGGATAGCGGGTCACGCCGTGCTTCTTCGCGAGCGCCGAATCGCCGTAGTTCTCGGAGACGAAGCGGGCCTTTCCCCCGAACCCCTGGACGACGCTTCGAGCCAGCAAACTTGCTGGATCCGACAGGTTTCACGTGTACGGCCAGCGCACCAGCGTCACCGTCACCGCCGCGGCGACGGAGGAGCCGACGGCGTCCCCAGGGGGCACGTGGGGCGGAGCGCCCCCGAGCACTGCCGCAGGCGGCTTCGGACGCGGGGCCCTGGCCGGCTCGAAGGCGGCGAGGTAGCGCGGGAGGACGTCGGAGACGAGGGCGACGGCGTTCGGCGTCGGCGTGCCGGGGCTGGTGGCCAGTTCCGATTCCACCATCTCCACGAAGAGCCGGCCGAGGCTGTGGTCGATCGTCCCGGAAGCCATCCGCTTCTCGAGGGCGGCCAGCGCCGCCTTCACCCCGTCGACGCTCGGAGGCGCCGTAGGCTCCTTCGGTGCCGAGGCGCGCACCGGCGCGAACCGCTGCGACGCCTGAAGGAGCCGGAGGAGCGCCCCGTACCGGAGGCCCGCGGCGTCCAGCTCGCGCGCCTCCTTCAGGAGCGAGTTCGCCAGGATGAACTCCTGGTGGCGCTCGATGGACGCCGGCGGGCGGTACGCCGCGAGGATCTCGCCCTCGAGCGCGTCCAGCTCGGGGCCGAGCGCCCGCATCGGAGGGGGCGCGAGGTCCGACGGCACCGACAGGCTCCGGCAGAGGGCTGCGAAGTCCCGCTGGGCCCGTGCCGAGCCGATGTAGTACAGCCCCACCTCGGGCTGCGTGTTCCGACCGTACTCGAGGCTCGCCTCGTAGTACCCCCGCACCTGCGGCAGGGCGGCCTCGCCGAGCGCGCGGACCGCGGCCGGCCGGACACCGTCGAGCGCGGTCGCGGAGAGCGGTGCGAGGTCGGCCTTCAGGTCCTGGCCCATCCGCTCCCACTCCGCCTCGAACACCGCCGCGCTCTTCCGGTCCTCGGCTCCGTGCTCCTCGATGAAGGTGAACGCACAGAGGCCGGCGCGCACCGCGGCCAGCCGCTGCAGCGCCAGGAGCCTGCGGCCGTCGCGAAGCGCCTCCTCGGCGCGCAGGAGGATCGGTGCCGACGCATCCCTCGTCTGCGTCCACATCTCGTCGGTCGCCGGACTGGACTTCACCAGCGTCGACCAGCGGGCGAGCTCCTTCGCGAGCGGGTCCTCCGGCGCGCCCGGCTCGACGGCGCGGGCGCCTCCAGCAGCCAGGAGGCCGGCCACGGCGAGGAGCGCGGGAACCCGGAGCGAACGCATCGGTTCTCCTCCGATACGGGCGCGCGACCGGGAAGTTTCGGCCCTCACGAGGCCCCGCCCGCGCGGGGCCGCACCCCCGCGACCCGCGCCGCGCCCTTCACCGGCGCACCGAAATGCGGCGCCATCCGGT
>CAYLNK010000066.1:0-7124 GCA_964384675.1 uncultured Holophagales bacterium
CCCAGCTCCAGTCGTTCCTCGCGGTCGCCCGCGTTCACCTGTCGCCGCGCGTCGCCGGCTCGCGCGGCCTCCTTTGCGAGACCGCCTGGCTCGACCTCGAAGCCGGCCTGCTCCGGCGCCTCGGCGCCCTCCTCACACCGACGCTGGAGATGGAGCTCGGCCTCCACCTGGCGCGCCGGCAGTCGTCGCTGGAACGGCTGATGATCCGTGCCGCGGCCGCCCGGGGGGAGACCCCGATCCCCACCGCGGAGTACCGCGCCTTCGTCGTGCGGCTCCTCTCCGACGGCTTCTCCACGTTCTTCCACGAATACGCCGCCCTCGCCCGCCTCGCCGCGACGACCGTCGACAGGTGGGTCGATTCCGCCACCGAGCTCGTCGATCGCCTCGCGGCGGACCTCCCCACACTGAGCCGCGGCTTCGCCGACGGAGCCCCCCTCGGTCCGGTGACGGCGCTCGCGGCGGACCAGTCCGATCCCCACAACGGAGGCCGCTCCGTCGCGATCCTGACGTTCGGAAGCGGCGCGCGCCTCGTCTACAAGCCGAAGGACCTCGGCATCGAGGCGGCCTTCGCGGGGCTCCTCTCGTGGTGCAACGGGAACGGCGCGCCGCTCCCGCTCCGGGCTCCCCGGGTCGTGGCGCGCGACGGCTACGGATGGGTCGAGCACGTCGGGCAGGAGCCTTGCCGCGATGAATCGGAGGCCCGCCGCTACTACCGGCGCGCCGGGATGCTGGTCGCCCTCACCTACCTCCTCGACGCCACCGACTGCCACGGCGAGAACCTGATCGCGGCCGGCGAGCACCCGGTCCTGATCGACGCCGAGACCCTGCTCCACCCGCAGCCGGCCTCGACGGAGCCGGAGCCTCTGGCCTTCCGGCAGCTCTGGGACTCGGTCCTCCGCAGCGGCCTCCTGCCGCGCTGGGAATTCTCGGCGGACCGCAAGACCGTGCTCGACGTGAGCGGCCTCGGCGGGATCGACGAGGGTCCCGCGCTCATCCGCGAGCCGCGCTTCCGGCACGTCAACACCGACGCGATGGAGAAGGAGCTGGCGTACGGCACCCGGCGGCCCCCCGCCAACGTGCCGCGCCTCGACCGGCGAGCGCTCGCGCCCGAGGCGTACGCGGACGAGCTGGTGGACGGCTTCCGGGGGATGTACGACTTTCTCGTCTCCCGGGCCGACGCGCTCGCGGATCCCGGGGGGCCGCTGGCGGCCCTCGGACGACAGAGCGTCCGCTTCATCTTCCGGATGACCCGGGCGTACGCCCTGCTGCTCGAGCGGTCCCTTCGCCCGGAGGTCCTGCGCGACGGGATCGAGCGGAGCCTCGAGCTCGACTTCCTCTCCCGCACTCTCCTCGACGGGAACGCTCCTCCCGCCCTCTGGCCCATCGTCGCCGCGGAGCGGGCCGCGCTGGAACGGCAGGACATCCCCGCCTTCAGCGTCCGCGCGGACGGCGTCGACCTGCCGCTCGGCCCGGACGCCCGGGTTCCGGGTCTCTTCCCGCTGCCCGGCGCGGCCCGAGCGCGCGCGCGTCTGGCCCGGCTCGACTCCGGGGACCGGGAGCGGCAGGTCGAGCTGATCCGCGGGGCGCTCGCCGCACGGAGCAGCGCGCGCCCACCCGCCACGCGGCTCGGGGCGGACGCACCGTCCCGGCCGTGGGACCTCGAGCCGCTCGGCCGCGATGCTCTCCTCGCCGGGGCGAGGCGGATCGCGGACGGCCTGGAGCAGCGGGCGAGCCGCGGCCCCGACGGGAGCGCCGGCTGGATCGGGCTCGAGCACCTCGTCGACGCGCGCCGCTTCCAGCTGAACCCGATCGGGCCCTCGCTGTACGACGGCACCGGCGGCGTGGCGCTCTTCCTGTCCGCCCTGGAGGCCGTCACCGGGGGCGCCGGACACCGGTCCCTGGCGCTGGCCGCGCTGCGCCCTCTCCAGCGTCTGGCGCGCGAATCGGCCACCGCGCACCTTCTCGTCGCGGAGCTGGGGCTCGGCGGCGCGGTCGGGATCGGCTCGCTGATCCACGCGCTCACGCGGTGCGCCGCGCTGCTGGGCGGAAACGAGCCGCTCGGCGAGCCGCTGGCGGATGCGCGGGCCCTGGCGCGTCGGGTCACGAAGCGAGACGTCGAGGAGGACCGCGCCCTCGACGTGGTGGGCGGCACGGCCGGCCTCGTGCTCGGTCTCCTCGCTCTCCACGCGGCCACCGCAGACGCGCACGCGCTGGAGCTGGCGCGTCACGGGGGGCACCACCTCCTGGCGAGCCGGAGCGGGCCGGAAGGGCTCCGGTCGTGGGCGACTCTCGACGGTCGGCACCTCGCGGGCTTCGGGCACGGGGCCGCGGGCATCGCCTACGCGCTGCTGCGCCTCCACGCCGTGGCCCCGGACGACGCGCTGCTCGACGCCGCCCGCGAGGGGATCGCCTGGGAGCGGAGCGTCTTCGTGCCGGCGGCCGGCTCCTGGCCCGATCTCCGCGCGGGGGAAGCGCCCGGGGGAACCCCGACCTTCCTCCACGGCTGGTGCGGCGGTGCGGCCGGGGTCGGCCTCGCGCGCCTCGGCGGGCTCCCGCTTCTGGACACACCGGCCGTGCGCGACGACCTCGACGACGCCCTGCGGGCCACGCTCGCCCACCGCGAAGGCGGGCCCGATCACCTCTGCTGCGGGACCATGGGCGGCGTCGAGCTCCTCCTGGAGGCCGCGCGCCGCCTGGGCCGGGCGGACCTCGACCTCGAGGCGCGGCGACGCGCCGCGTTCGTGGTGGCGCGCGCCGATCGGTCTGGCGGCCATCTCGTCGCGGGCGACGTCCCCGGCGCCGTCTACAACCCCGGGCTCTTCCAGGGCGTCGCCGGCATCGGCACCGCGCTGCTGCGCCTCGCCGCGCCCGAACGGGTCCCTTCCGTCCTTCTCTGGGAGTGACGCGCCCGGATAATCCTCCCAGGGCCGTGACGGAGCACCGTACCCGATCCGATCTGTCCGCCGGGAACGACGCCCTGCGCCGCGGCGCGTGGGAGGAGGCGCGGGAGGCCTTCGCCCGGGCCGGTCGCCTGCGGGAGTCGCCCGAGGCGCTGGAGGGGCTGGGCTGGGCCCACTGGTGGCTCGACGACCCCGACCGGTCTCTCGAGCTGAGGGTCCGCGCCTACGAGCTGCGGATCCGGCGCGGGGACCGGCGGCGGGCGGCGCGCGGCGCGATCTCCCTGGCGGTCGACTTCGCCGACGCGCGGGGCGAGAACGCGGTCGCCGCGGGGTGGCTGGAACGGGCGCGGGGCCTCCTCCGAGGCCTCCCCACCGGGGCAGAGCACGGCTGGCTCGCGCTCTGGGAGGGGCACGTCGCCCGGGTTGTGAACGGGGACCTGGAGACGGCACGCCGTCGTGCGGCGCGCGCGGAGAGCCTCGGGCGACGGCTGAACCTCGTCGACCTCGAGCTCCTGGCCCGCGCGCTCGACGGCCTGGTGCTCGTCGCCGAGGGGCAGATCGAGGACGGGATGCGCCGGCTCGACGGGGCGACCGCGGCGGCGGTGTCGGGGGAGATGACGGACCTCGACGCCGTGGGCCAGACCTGCTGTTTCCTGATCCACGCCTGCGAGAAGACCCGCGACTACGACAGGGCCGTCCAGTGGAACGCCCGGATGCGTGACTTCTGCGAGCGGTGGCGGGTCCGGCCCCTCCACTCCGTCTGTCGGACCTACTACGCCTCGGTCCTGGCCTGGCGCGGAGACCTCGCCGGGGCCGAGGCGGAGCTCCTGGCCGCTCGCGACCTCGCCACCACGCGCCCGGTCATGGACCGCGCGGTGACCGCGCGGCTCGGCGAGCTCCGCCGCCGCCAGGGTCGCGACGTCGAGGCCGACGCGCTCTTCGCGCAGGTGCCCGAGCACCCGCTGGCGCTCCTCGGAAAGGCGGCCCTCGCGCTCGACCGTGGCGACGCGGCGTCCGCGGCGACGCTCGTGGATCGCTTCCTGATGAAGACGCCCCCGTCCGAGGCGATGGACCGGGCCGCGGGCCTCGACCTGCGATCCCGGGTCAGGCTGTCGCAGTCGGACCCGGAGGGTGCCGCCGCGGACGCGGCCGAGCTGCGGACGCTCGCCTCCCGGTTCCCGTCCCTGTCCCTGCGGGCGCTGGCCCGGCTCGTCGAGGGGCGTTTGGCGGCGGCGGCGGGCCGACCCTCCGAGGCGCTCGCCCCGCTGACCGAAGCGGTGGCGCTCTTCGAGGAGAGCCAGGGTCCGTTCGAGGCGGCGCGAGCCCGGCTGCAGCTCGCGCAGGCCCTCGCCGCAGCCTCGCGCGGGGACGAGGCGCGCACCGTGGCGGAAGCGGCGCGCGCGTCGTTCGAGCGCCTCGACGCCGCCCACGAGCTGCGAAAGGTCGAGGCGTTCCTCCGCGAAGGAGCCGCGCGGCGCGGGGGAAAGCCCGACGTCCGCCTGACGCCCCGTGAGCGGGACGTCCTTCGCCTGGTGGCCGACGGTCTCCCCGACCGGGCCATCGCGGAACGCCTCGGCGTGAGCGAGCACACGATCCACCGGCACGTCGCCAACGTCCTGGTCCGCCTCGGCGTCCCGTCGCGGACGGCCGCGACCGCCCTTGCCCTGAAGGCGGGCCTGATCTGACGCCTGGCCGGATCCGGCCATGGCTCGCATGGCCGGAAGAGGCGAAGAAACCGCGACCAGGGGGGACGCAGATTGGACCCGCGCAGGGAGGCGCCCCATGAAGACCGAAGACCTCGTCGGGCTCTTGATCGTCGTCACGTTCCTCTCGCTGCTCGCCCTCGAGGCGCGGCGGCCCGCCCGGTCCTATCCGAAGATCCGCGGCTGGCGGCTCATCGGCATCGCCTTCTTCGCGCTCCTCTTGGGAATGAACGCCGCGCTGCCGCTCCTCCTGCCGCTCGACTGGATGGCGAAGCACCGGCTCCTCGACGGGACCCGGCTCGGGCTCGTCGGGGGAGCGGTGGTCGGCTACCTCGTCCTGAGCTTCACGGTCTTCCTCTGGCATCGCGCCGAGCACCGGGTCCAGCTCCTCTGGCGGTTCTTCCATCAGCTCCACCACAGCCCCGTCCGGATGGACATGAGCGGCGCGGCCTACTTCTCGCCGCTCGACGTGATGGCCAACGTGACGCTCGGGCTCGGCGTCACGGTCTTCTTGCTGGGCCTCACGCCCGAGGCCGCGGCGCTCACCGGACTGGTGGGCGCGTTCTACGGCATGTTCCAGCACTGCAACGTGAGGACGCCGCGCTGGCTCGGGTACCTGATCCAGAGGCCCGAGTCCCACGGGATCCACCACTCCCGGGGCGTCCACGCCTACAACTACAGCGACCTCCCGATCTGGGACATCCTGTTCGGGTCGTTCCGGAACCCGGAGACGTTCGACGGCGAGGTGGGCTTCGCCGGCGACGCGCCGAACCGCCGGGGGGCGATGCTCCTGGGAGTCGACGTCGATCCGGCGAGCGCCGCGGCACCCGTGGCTACTGCCGCGGCACCCGTGGCCGCAGCCGCGGCCAGCACGGGCCGATAGGCCCTCGCGGGGCCGCTGACGCGGCGCAGAAAAGTTGGTGCATCTGCATCGTCGGGATGTCCCACGCCCGGTGCTAGATTCCGTTTTGCTGGCCGAATCGGAGCGCGCTTCGCGCGCGATCGACGGACAGACAGCACGGGAGGATGCCCATGAAGGGTGCGTTCAATCCGTTCCAGATGGCGCAGACGCAGTTCGACAAGGCCGCGGACATCCTGGAGCTCGACGCTCCGACGCGCGAGCTGCTCCGCTGGCCCCTCCGCGAATACCACTTCGCCATCCCCGTCCGGATGGACGACGGGAAGGTCCGGGTGTTCCGCGGCTTCCGGGTCCAGCACAACGACGCGCGCGGCCCGAGCAAGGGCGGCATCCGCTTCCACCCCCAGGAGACCGTCGACACGGTGCGCGCCCTGTCGATGTGGATGACCTGGAAGTGCGCCGTGGTGGACATCCCGCTCGGCGGCGCCAAGGGCGGCGTCATCTGCGACCCGCACGACCTCAGCCAGCGCGAGCAGGAAGCGATCTGCCGCGGCTGGGTCCGGCAGGTGGCCAAGAACGTGGGACCGGTGAACGACGTGCCCGCGCCCGACGTCATGACGAACGGCCAGCACATGCTCTGGATGCTCGACGAGTTCGAGACGATCCACGGCGGCCGCTACCCCGGCTTCATCACCGGCAAGCCGGTCGGCATGGGCGGTTCCCTCGGCCGCACCGAGGCCACGGGCTACGGCCTCGTCTACACGCTGCGCGAGACGCTCCGCGAGCTCGGGATCCCCGTCGACAAGACGAAGGCGAGCGTGCAGGGCTTCGGGAACGTGGCGCAGTACGCGATCCGGCTCTACCAGCAGCTGGGCGGCAAGGTGATCGCGGTGGCGTCGTGGGACCAGGCAGCTCAGGCCTCGTTCTGCTTCCGCCGGATGTCGGGCGTCGACCCGGACGAGCTCCTGGGCATCACCGACCGCTTCGGTGGTATCGACCGCGAGCGGGCTCCGAAGCTCGGCTACGAGGTCCTGCCGGGCGACGCGTGGATCGAGCAGGACGTCGAGATCCTGATGCCGAGCGCTCTCGAGAACCAGGTCACCGGCGAGACGGCGCAGCGGATCAAGCCGAGCGTGAAGGTCATCGCCGAGGGCGCCAACGGCCCGACGACCCCCGAGGCGGATGCGCTCATCCAGCAGCGCGGGATCTTCGTGATCCCCGACTTCCTCGCCAACGCAGGCGGCGTCACCTGCAGCTACTTCGAGCAGGTGCAGTGCAACATGAACTACTACTGGGTCAAGGACGACGTGCTCGGGAAGCTCGACCTCGCCATGACGTCGGCCTTCCTCGCGGTCTCGGAGCTCGCCCGCAAGCGCAAGCTCTACATGCGTGACGCGGCGTACGTCATCTCCGTGAGCCGCGTGGCGAAGGCGTCCCGCGACCGCGGCTGGGTCTGAAGTGATCGGGGGGGCCTCCATCGCCGGCCCCCCCGTTTCCCCCCTGGCGGGGTTCCCTCCGATCGGGCGGGCCTCCATCGCCGGCCCCCCCGTCCCCCCCTGGCGGGGTTCCCTCCGATCGGGAGGCCTCCATCGCCGGCCCCCCCGTTCCCCCCCCTGGCGGGGTTCCCTCCGATCGGGCGGGCCTCCATCGCCGGCCCCCCCG
>CAYLNK010000066.1:7224-23030 GCA_964384675.1 uncultured Holophagales bacterium
CCCCCCTGGCGGGGTTCCCTCCGATCGGGCGGGCCTCCATCGCCGGCCCCCCCGTTCCCCCCCTGGCGGGGTTCCCTCCGATCGGGCGGGCCTCCTTCGCCCGCCCCCCCGTTCCCCCCTGGCGGGGTTCCCTCCGATCGGGAGGGCCTCCTTCGCCCGCCCCCCCGTTCCCCCCTGGCGGGGTTCCTGGAGAGGCTCCCTCCGTGGCGCCCCACATGTCGACGCTCGGGCGGGGCGGAGGGGCGTGGGATCATCGCGGCACGGAGCCGCACGACGTGACCCCCCCTCCAGACGGCCAGGTCGACACGATCCTCGTGGCGTTGCAGGAGCGTGCCAAGGAGCTCCACTGCCTCTACCGGGTCCACGAGATCGCCAATAGGGCCAGCGCCTCTCTGGACGAGATCTTCCGGGAAATCGTGGAGACGATCCCGCGCGGCTGGCAGTACCCCGCCGACTGCTTCGCACGCCTCCTCGTCGAAGGCTCGACCTACGAGCATCCCGGCTGTACGAAGACGCCGTGGGTCCAGGCCGCCCCGATCCGGGTACAGGGCGAGATCGTCGGAAGCCTCGAGGTCTACTACACGCGGCAGCATCCCGCCGCGGACGAGGGCCCGTTCCACGTCGAGGAGCGCCGGCTGATCGACACGATCGGGGAACGGATCGGCCAGCTCCTCCTCCAGCGGAAGCTCCTCGACACCATCCAGGGATGGCACGGCGCGCTCGACGTGCTCTCCGACCGGCCCCGCGAGGAGTGGTGGGTCATCGTCGACTTCCTGAGGAGGACCGACCACCACCTCTGCGCCCGGATCTCGCGGCGCATGATCAACCACCTCTGCTGGAACGGCGTCTCCGAGGCCCAGGACCTCCTCCCCCGCTTCCCGGGGAGCCCGGGAGCGGACGACAACCTCTCCGACGAGAACCGGCCGCTCCGGCGCGAGCGCCTCGAGTCGCTCCTGAAGGTCGCCCAGCGGACCTTCGAGATCGCCGAGAAGCACCTCAGCTCCGACGAGATCCTGGCGTGCATCCAGCGGTGGATCCGGGATGACCGCTCCGGATTCCTGCGCGAGGCGGTCGAGAACCAGGGGACGTCCCTGACCGAGATCGGGCAGGCGCTGGAGCGCTATCACCAGGCGGCCCTCGACGACGCCGACCTGTCGTTGACGATCCAGCTCGAGCTGCGGGCCTCGCTCGCCCGTCGCCTCCTGACCGAGGAGCTGGAGTTCATCGCCGCCGCCAAGAACTACATCGACGTCGCCGACTTCTACGAGCTGTCGCGCCGCGTCATCTGCCCGCCGCGCAGCCACGGGAGGCTGGGGGGCAAGAGCGCGGGGCTCTATCTGGCGGGGCAGATCGTGAGGAAGTCGGCCGAGTACGCCGACGCGCTCCGGCACATCCGGATGCCGAAGACGTGGTGGATCGCCTCGGACGGAGTGCTGGACTTCATCGAGCACAACCACCTGGAGGACCTGTACAACCGCAAGTACCTGGAGATCGAGCAGGTGCGGCGGGAGTACCCGCACATCATCCAGGTCTTCAAGAACTCCTTCTTCTCGAGCGAGATCGTCAAGGGGCTCTCCCTCGCCCTCGACGACTTCGACGAGCGCCCGATCATCGTGAGGAGCTCGAGCCTCCTCGAGGACCGCGTCGGCGCCGCGTTCTCCGGCAAGTACAAGAGCCTCTTCCTTGCCAACCAGGGGACGAAGCCGGAGCGCCTGGCCGCGTTGATGGACGCGATCGCCGAGGTGTACGCCTCGATCTTCGGACCCGACCCGATCGAGTACCGCGCCGAGCGGGGGCTCCTCGACGTCCACGAGGAGATGGGGATCCTCCTCCAGGAGGTCGTCGGCAGCCGCGTCGGCAAGTACTTCTTCCCGACGTTCGCCGGCGTGGCGTTCAGCAAGAACGAGTTCCGGTGGTCGGCCCGGATCCGGCGCGAGGACGGCCTGCTTCGCCTGGTGCCCGGCCTCGGGACACGTGCCGTCGACCGGATCGGCGACGACTACCCGGTCCTCATCGCGCCCGGCCAGCCGGGCCTGCGCGTCAACATCACGCCCGACGAGATCTCCCGCTATTCGCCGCGCCGTCTCGACGTCATCGATCTCGAGAGGAGGAGCTTCGAGACGATCGACCTCGAGACCCTCCTCCGGGAGGTGGGACCCGACATCCCCGGCATCTCCCAGGTCGTCTCCATCTGCGACGAGGACGGACGCTTCCACCGCCCCACGCTCATGGACTGGGACGCTCCGTCGCGGCGCCTCGTCGCCACGTTCGACGGCCTCGCCTCCGGCACCGGTTTCGTCCAGCAGATGCGCGTCCTGCTCCGGGTCCTCGAGGAGAAGACCGGCGGACCGGTCGACATCGAGTTCGCGTCGGACGGCCGGGACCTCTATCTCCTTCAGTGCCGGCCGCAGAGCCACGCCGAGCACGCCGTCTCCGCGCCGATCCCGGCGGACCTCCCCCCGGAGAGCGTCGTCTTCACCGCCAATCGCTACGTCTCGAACGGGCGGGTTCCCGACGTCACCCACGTCGTCTACGTCGACCCCGACGCGTACGCGAGGGTCCCGGACCTGCCGTCGCTGAAGCGGGTCGGGCGCGCGGTCGGGAAGCTGAACAAGCTCCTGCCCAAGCGGCGCTTCGTGCTGATGGGGCCGGGCCGCTGGGGGAGCCGGGGCGACGTGAAGCTCGGCGTGAGCGTCACGTACTCGGACATCAACAACTCGTCGGTGCTCGTCGAGATCGCCCGGCGGCGCGGGGACTACGTCCCCGACCTCTCCTTCGGAACACATTTCTTCCAGGACCTGGTCGAGTCGGCGATCCGCTACCTGCCGCTCTACCCCGACGAGCCGGAGGTGGTCTTCAACGAGGGCTTCCTCCACGGCGCGCCGAACGTCCTCGCCGACGTGGCTCCGGAGTTCGCCGACCTCTCCGGCGTGCTGCGGGTGATCGACGTCCCGCGTGCCGCGGGCGGGCGCATCCTGCGGGTCCTCCTCAACGCCGACCTCGACCGGGCCGTCGCGTTCCTCGCGACGCCCTCGGGTGACCAGGAGCCGATCCCCGAGCGCCGCCTCACGCTGGAGGCGGCTCCCGAGGACCACTGGCGCTGGCGTCTCCGGATGGCCGAGAAGCTCGCCTCCGAATGCGACCCCGAGCGTTTCGGTGTACGGGGGATGTGGCTCATCGGGAGCGTCAAGAGCGGCACGGCGGGACCCGCCAGCCGCATCGACCTCCTCCTCCAGGTCGACGCGCCCGAGGAGAGGCGGCGTGAGCTGCTGGCCTGGCTCGACGGCTGGAGCCTCTGCCTCTCGGAGCTGAACTACCGGAGGACCGGCGTGGCGACACCCGGACTCCTCGACGTCCGCATCGTCACCGCCGACGAGATCGCCAAGCAGTCCGGACCCGCCGCGAAGATCGGCGCCGTCACCGACGCCGCGACGCCGTTGCGGCTCAAGGGAGCGGCCGGAACGGGATAGGCGAGGCCCCGGTCACCGGCCGGCGACGGCGGTGGCCTCTCCCCTGAAGCGCCCGCGACGGCCCGTCACTGATGCATCTGTTTCAGTTGCATTAAGACTGAGTCTCAATACAATAATCGGCAGGTCGACGGGAAATCAGACCCTCGGCGATCGAAATCCGCTCCTCAGGAGTCGACATGTCCTCTCGCGCTTCCCTCGTCGCCCTCGCCTCGGTCCTCCTCCTGACGTCGTTCTTTCGCGCGTCGCGCGCGGCCGGTCAGACGGCGTCCGCGACGGCCCCCCGGGCCTCGTTCCGGGGGCGCGTGCTCGACGCGGACGGGACGCCCCTTCCCGGGGCTCGTGTGGAGGCGATCCGGGACGGAGGGGGGCCGGCGCCCGTCTCCGTCGTACCGACGGACCGGGACGGCGTGTTCGCTCTCGACCTCCCGGCCGGCCCCTACGTCGTCCGGATCCGGATGGACCGGTTCATCGAGACCGCCGAGAGCCTCGTCGTCACGGAGGGCGGGGCCGTCACCCGCGACTTCGTCCTCCGGCTCGCGGGGGTGCGGGAGGCCATCACGGTGACGGCCCCGAACGGCTACGTGACGCCCTCCGTGAGGAGCGCCACGAAGACCGAGACCTCCCTTCAGGACGTGCCGCAGTCGGTCACGGTCGTCACGCGACAGCTGATGCAGGACCAGCTGATGACCAGCATCGGCGACGTCGTCCGCTACGTGCCCGGCATCACGCTCCACCAGGGCGAGAGCAACCGGGACCAGATCATCGTGCGCGGCAACAGCTCCTCGGCCGACTTCTTCGTGGACGGCGTGCGGGACGACGTCCAGTACTACCGCGACCTCTACAACCTGGATCGCGTGGAGGCGTTGAAGGGGCCGAACGCGATGATCTTCGGACGGGGCGGGGCCGGAGGTGTCGTGAACCGGGTGACAAAGGAGGCGTTCTTCGACGTCACCCGTGAGGTGTCGCTGCAGGGCGGCACGAACGACAACAAGCGGGTCACGGCGGACGTCGACCAGCCGATCGGGGAGAAGGTCGCGCTGCGCCTGAACGGGCTCTACGAGAAGTCCGGCAGCTTCCGCGACGGCGTCGACCTCGCGCGGTTCGGGATCGCCCCGACCGTCACCGTCCAGCCGGGCGAGGCGACGAAGATCACGGTGGGGTACGAGCACTTCCGCGACGATCGCGTGGCCGATCGTGGCATCTCGTCGTTCCAGGGCCGTCCCGCCGACGTCGACGTCGCGACGTTCTACGGCAACCCCGACGACAGCCACGTGAGGGCGATCGTCGACCTCGCGTCCGCCGCCGTCGAGCATCGGATCGGCGGGCTCACGATCCGGAACCGGACGCTCTTCGGCGACTACGACCGGGGGTACCAGAACTACGTGCCGGGGGCCGTCACCTCCGACAAGAGCCGGGTCGCCCTGACCGCCTACAACAACGCCACGCGGCGCCAGAACCTCTTCAATCAGACGGACCTCACCTACGGTCTCCGCACCGGCGAGGTGAAGCACACGCTCCTCGCCGGGTTCGAGCTCGGGCGTCAGTCGACGGACAGCTTCCGCAACACCGGCTACTTCAACGGCTCGACGACGTCGATCTCCGTGCCGTACGGAAGCCCCACCATCACGACACCGGCCACGTTTCGCCAGAGCGCGACCGACGCGGACAATCACCTCCGGGCAAGCGTCGGCGCGTTCTTCGCGCAGGATCAGGTGGAGCTGTCCCGCGGCCTGCAGGTCGTGGCCGGAGTCCGCTTCGATCGTTTCGAGCTCGACTACCACAACAACCGGAACGGCGATGACCTGACCCGGGTCGATGACCTGGTATCGCCACGCGCCGGCGTCGTCTTCAAGCCCGTCGACGCGCTCTCGCTCTACGGCAGCTACAGCGTGTCGTACCTGCCGAGCTCCGGCGATCAGTTCTCCTCGCTGACCAGCGTCACCCAGCAGGTCGAGCCGGAGAGCTTCCGAAACTACGAGGTGGGCGCGAAGTGGTCCGCGTCGAACGCCCTCTCGCTCACGATGGCGGTGTATCGCCTCGACCGTACGAACACCCGCTCGACCGACCCGAACGACCCGACCCGCATCGTCCAGACCGGCAGCCAGCGGACGAACGGCTTCGAGCTCGGGGTGAACGGTCAGGTCACGCGGCTCTGGAGCGTGGCCGGCGGCTACGCCTACCAGGACGCCTACGTCACCAGCGCCACGGCCGCGGCCCGGGCGGGGGTCCACGTGGGGCAGGTGCCGTACCACTCGTTCTCTCTGTGGAACGACGTCCAGGTCCATTCCAGGGTCGGCGCCGCGCTCGGCCTGATCTACCGCTCGGCCATGTTCGCGACGATCGACAACACCGTCACCTTACCTGGCTACGCCAGGGTGGACGCGGCCGTCCACGCGACGTTGATGGCGAACCTCCGGCTCCAGGTGAACGTCGAGAACGTCCTCGACCGGACCTACTACGCGAACGCCGACAGCAACACGAACATCACCCCGGGCTCGCCCCGCACGGTGAAGGTGGGCCTCACCGCGCGGTTCTAGTGGCGGTGCCTTTCCGCACCACCCAGGTCGTCATGCAGCGCGCGTCCTGTACCACCGTCGTCTTGAGGGGGTCGACGAGGACGCCGCCGAGCGCGGACGTCAGCTCCAGCAGGAACGCCTCGTCCACGAGGAATCGCTGGGTCCCGTCGGGAAGCGCGAACCGGCGCCCGCCGAGCGGGGCGAACCGCCCCTCCATCCCGATCGTCGACGCGAGCCGGCAGAAGAAGAGCCCACCCGGAGCGAGGAGGCGCCAGGAGCCCGCGAGCATGGCGTGGAACCGGGCCTCGTCCGGCGCGAAGTGGAGCACCGCGCTCGACAGCACGACGTCCGCCACGCCGTCGGGAAAGCTGCTCGCCTCGAGCGGCTCCGCCCGGAAGCTCGACGCCGGCGTGCCGGGCGCGAGCCGCTCCGCGAGGGCGCGGGCCGCCCGGATCGCGGCGGGGTCGGCGTCGAGCCCGTAGACCCGGTAGCCCTGCCCCAGGAAGAAGACGAGGTTCCGCCCGCCGCCGCAGCCGGCGTCGAGCACCGACATCCCGGGGGCGATCCGGCCGCGCAGGAGCTGGTCGAACAGGTAGATGTCGATCGGCCCGAAGACCGCCCCGACGTCGAGCACGCTAGCGCGCGAGCGCGAGGGGCGACAGCGGCGCGGCCGGCGAGGCGCCCTCGCGGGACGCCGTCGCGCGGGTTGCCGCAGCCGGCCGCGCGAAGGGCCGCGGAGCCCCCTGGGGCCGGTCGTCCTTCAGCACCATCTCTCCCGGCGGAGCGGCTCCCTTGTAGGCGTACCCCTTCGGACCGATCTCGGCGATCCAGGGCGGGGCCGGCGCCTTCGCGGGCGCCGGGTCGTCGTGGACGTGGATCGGCTGCGACTCGCGGTTGAGGAGCGGATCGGCGCGCCGCACGTCGGCCAGGATCGACCGGGCCGCCTCGTCTTCCTTGTGGTAGCGGTACCACCGCTCCTCGGCAGCCGCCTCGTCGGCGCGTCCCAGCGCCTTGAGGCAGAGCATCGCGTTGTAGTGCGCGGTCAGGTCCTCGCCGTCGATCGCGAGCACGCGGTCGAGGAACGGGAGGGCTTCCTCGTACCGGCCCGCCACGTAGAGAAGCCGGGCCCTCTGGTTGAGTACGGTGCGGTCCTTCGGGTACTTCGCCTCCACGAGCGCGAGGTCGGCCAGGGCGTCGTCCACCCGCCCCTCCTCCTTGGAGACGAGGGCGCGGAAGAACGCCGTCTTGGGCCAGCCCGGCTTCCGACGCTCCGACTCGGCGAGCGTGGCCTTCGCCGCCGGCAGGTCGCCCTCCTGGACCTTCACCCGCGCGAGGTTCAGCGGGCCGTCCGGCTTGTCGGGCGCGAGGCGCGCCACCTCGGAGAAGGCGCGGCCCGCCTCCTTCAGGTCGCCCTGCAGCAAGAGACCGATGCCGTAGTCGTTCCAGCGGATCCACCCCTTCTCGGGCCAGTCCGGATTCCCGCGCTTCACGTCCGCCGCGAGCACGCCGTCCGGCGCGGGAGCGACGGGAAGCGTGACCGCGTCGGACGTGATGACCGTGACCGGCAGCGCGGGCGCGTCGGGACCGCCGACGAAGATCGAGTAGTCGCGCGAGAACTTCCGGTAGTTCACGGCGGTGCGCAGCGCGACGCTGCCGCGCGCGTCCTTCGGCACCGTGAAGCGGTAATGGACGGTGCGCGCGGCGCCGGGGGGAATGAAGTTGTGGTAGAGCGGCACGTGGATGTCCTGCGGCTGGCGCCGGTCCATCACCGAGCCGTCGTGCGCGATGGCGACCTGGGCGAGCCGGTCGGCGGCGGGGTCGACGCGGCCGCTCGCGTCGAGGGTGCCCGACGTCAGCAGCGGCCGCTCCCCGAGGTCCGCGTGGAGCTCGACCCACACCTCGTTGCTGTCCGAGGTGCCGTTCGTGAACGGATGCCCGAGCGTCCGGGTCCGGATGACGACCTCGAGGTCGACGGTCTCGCCCGGCCGGAGCGCGGGGAGAGCCGGCCCGAGCGGCAGCACCTTGCCGTCGCGACGGATCGCGAAGAGGTCCACCGAGAGGCTCTTCTCCAGCACCTTCTTCCGCACGTCCTCGACGGTCTGCGCGTCGTTCCGGAGGGCAGGCAGAGCCGTATTGGCGGCCGGGAAGAGGTGGTCGTGGAGCTTCCCGTCCCGGTTCCCGAACTCCTTGGACGGGATCTCCGGCAGGTGGCAGTCGCGGCACGTCTTCGACTTCGGCGGGTCGTAGAACGAGCGGACGGCGTAGCCGGAGACGCCGGAGTCGAACCAGCTGTCGTAGTGGTTCTGCCCGCGCATCCACCGGTACTCGTTGAGCGGCGGCAGGAGCCCGACCTTGTGGCAGGTGGCGCAGAACTCCGGCTGGCGCATGAACGGCTTCAGGAACGTCTGGCGGTGGAGCGAGGGCTCCATCCGGATCAGGAGCTTGTTGACTTCCTTGAGGGCCGGGCTCTTCGTGAACGTGAACGGGTACTGCTTCGCCTCCTCGATCACGTAGCCGCCGTTGCCGCGGTTGTCCTTCAGCTCGACGATCGAGTGGCAGGACATGCAGGTGAGCCCCTGCTGCGCCTCGAACTGGTCGTACGAGAAGGTGCGGAGGGTCGCTTTCCCCATCTGGCCCGTGAAGAGGACGACCGGGTCGTGGCAGCCCGAGCACCACTTCGTCTTCTCGCGTCCGACGCGGTCGGCCATCAGCTCCACGGAGCGCCGGTAGAACGGGTTGTTGAACGACGAGAACCGGTGGGCCGACCTCTCCCAGCGGGCGAACGAATCGGGATGGCAGTCGGCACAGTACTCGTTCGCCGCGAGCCTCCGGCCGTCGAGCAGGCCCTGGTCGAACGTCTCGGCGGAGGAGAGGAAGAACTGCGTGTCGCCGTTCGTGTTGACGATCCGCCGCGGCGGCTTCTCGAGCTTGTGGAGGAGCGCCATCGCGGCGAGGAACGCCGCCACGGCGCCTCCCCATTGAAACAGCCTGCGGAAGTGGAGCTGGTGGACGGCGGCCCGGCGGTGGAGGATGAAGGCGACGAGCGCCAGCGGGATCGCGGCGACGTGCGCGACGTAGACCGGGCGGTTCGTGAGGGTCGCGCCCTTCAGGGCCATCGTGATCCCGGTCCCGATGCACACGAGCGCGAGCCCGGCGATCGTGAGGCCGGCCGCCTTCGCCTTCCGGTTCCGGATCGACATCATCCGGGGCGCGTGGGTGGCCGCGAAGACCAGGAACGGCAGGGCCAGGATGACACCGACGACGAGGTGGACGAGGAGCATCGCCATGAAGAACGAGGAGATCCTGGTGAACGCGGCGAGGTAGATCGAGTTCGCCGCCATCAGGCAGACGAGCGGCAGGAGGACGAACTGGTACAGGGCCCGCTGCCAAGGCAGGAGCACCCCTCGGGTGCGGACCGACGCTTCGGTTTTCTTCTCGGACATCGGGCTGTCTCCAGGGCGAATCTAGCAGGAGTCGACCGCTGCGCCGCTCAGGCGACGGGGCCCCGGGCCCCGAGGACGCCCGCGAGCCACTCCGCGGCGTCGCGCCACGCCTCGTCGGGCCAGGCGGCGGGGGCCCGGTACCACCGCTCCAGGGGAGGGGCTCCGAGCGCGCGGGCCGCCCGCTCCGAGAAGTCCCCCGGTGGATCGCCGTGACGGGAGCGCCCGAGCACGAGGACCGGCGCGCGCGGCGCCGTGCTCGAGGCTCCCTGCGACGGCTCCAGCCCGGCGAGCACGACGGCATCGAAGAGTCCGCTCCCCGCCACGCTCCGGGCGAGCTCCGGTGTGGCGCCCTCCAGGACCAGCCCGATCGGGCCACCCGCCTCGGGGCGCTCGCGCAGGGCCCTCGCGGCCCTCCCCAGCGACGCGAGGTCGGCCCGCCGCAGTCGTAGCACGACCATCCCGCGACGTCCGAGGGGCGCGAGCGCGTCGGCGCTCCCGGCGAGCGCAACGCCGGGCCGGCCCGTCGCCGAAGCCGGTCGCGCGCGATCGGGATAGAGGGAGCCGGGCCGGAGCGGCGCGAACGCGCGCGGGACGTGGAGCCGTCCGTCCGGAAGAGCGAGACGCCTCTCCCAGAGAGACGGCGCGCAGCCCGTCGCCGCGAGGGCGATCAGCACGGCCGCGCGCCGCACTATTCGAGGAGGGGCTTGAGGTCGACGAGACGCTTCACGTGGAGGACGGGACCGGGCACCCCCCGTCCGGCCGGGTTGTAGAGCACCGGGAGCCAGCCCGCGTTCTTGGCGCCGACGACGTCGGTCTCGAAGTGGTCGCCGACGTAGACCTTGCGGGCCGGCCCGCCGGCGGGAAGAGCCGCGCGCTCGGCCGCCTCGAAGATCGCGCGCGACGGCTTCATCGCCCCGACGTCGTCGGAGAGGACGACGTGCTGGACCCAGCGCGCGAGCCGGAAGCGGGAGACCTTCGCCCGCTGCAGCTCCCGGAAGCCGTTCGAGAGGAGGCCCACCGTACCGAGCCGCGACGCGGCGGCGAGGATCTCCTCGGCCCCCTCGTTCAGACGCCAGTGCCGGGCGTACGCCTCGAGGTAGAACCTCCCGAGGGCGGGCGCCTCCGCGGGTTCGAGGCCGAGCGCGGTGAGAGGCCGCGCGAAGCGCCGCTCTTCCAGCTCCGCGCGATCGATCCGGCCTTCGCCGTAGGCGCGCCACGCCTCACCGTTCGCGTCGCGGTACCTCGGGAGCCAGTCGTCGAACGTGACCCCGTCGAAGCTCTTCCGGTTCGACTCGAACGTCTCGCGCTGAGCAGCCGCCTCGGCACCCCGGTGATCGAGGAGCGTGTCGTCGAGGTCGAAGAAGAGGAGCTGGGCCCTCAGGTGGATCTCCGTTCTGCCAGCCCGCTCATGTCACCTCGCGACGCGCGAGTCTACGCCCGCGGCTCCCGCCGACGACCACCCCTGGCCATCTCTACCCGGCCAGGTTCGCCGCGAGGCGCTCCAGCGACGAGACGATCACGCGCTCGTGGATCGCGCCGGCGTCCACCGTGCGCCCGAGCGCCTTCATCAGGAGGCCGTGCGGGCGTAGCGAGACGCGGTAGCTCACCCGCGTCCCGTTCCCCTCCGCCTCGAACGTCCACGCAGCCGTGCCGCGGTAGGACCCGCCCACGCAGTCGAGGTCGATCCGCCTGCCCATCTCGAGCTTCTTCACCTCGTAGTCGAAGGTGATCTTCTCGAGCTTCACCTCGAGCCGCGAGCCGACCACCACCTTTCCGTTGACGCCCTTCGCCAGGGTCGTCGTGACGGAACGCGACCACCAGCGGGGGTAGTCGGACACGTTCACGACGGCCTCGCAGGCAGTCTTCGGGGAAACCGGCAGGTATCCGGTGTACGTCCCTTCCAGGTCGGCCATCCACGTCCTCCGCGAGAAGCGCCAGATTGTAGCCGCTCCCTCGACCTCGGCCCGGCCCGTCGACGGTGAGGACAGCCGCCTCCACGCCGGTCACGGGAAGAGCTCGCGAGGCTCGGCCCGCCACGCTCCTCCCCGATGAGGGACACTCGGCAGAGGAGGCCTGCTTGGACCACGTCGTCGATCTCACGCCCGAGGGTGCGGTCCGGATCGAGGGGCTCCCGCGCGGGGTCGTCGCCGGATTCACGACGAGGCGCCTCGCTCCCGACGGGCTCCCCGCCGGCGAGGCCCACCGCCGCCTCGCCACCGCCCTCGGGATGCCCGCGGCCGAGACGGTCCGGGTCCGCCAGGTGCACGGCCGGGCCGTGCTTCAGGTGGACGGCGAGCCCCGGATCGGGCGGGACACGGTCCTCGGTGAGGCGGACGCCGTACTCACGGATCGGCCGGGACGGCTCCTCGGGATCCAGACGGCGGACTGCGTTCCGATCCTCCTGGTGGACGAGGCGGGAGGCTGGATGGCCGCCGTCCACGCCGGCTGGCGCGGCACCGCGCTCCGGATCGTCGACGCCGTCCTCGATCTGCTGGAGGCCCGCGGCGTCGTGACGTCCGCCCTCACGGCGGTCCTCGGCCCGTCGATCGGCGGGAGCCGCTACGAGGTGGGGCCGGAGGTGGTCGCGGCGATGGCGTCCGCGTACGTGGGGACGCCCGTCCCGGAGGGAGCGGTGCGCGGAGGGACGGGCGACCGCAGCTGGCTGGACGCCGCGGCCTTCAACCGGGCGGCCCTCGCGGCGCGCGGCGTCCGGGCGGATCGCATCCACGACGTGGGGCTCTGCACCGCCGGTCGGCCCGACCTTTTCCCCTCCTACCGGCGCGACGGGCGCGGCACGGGCCGCGTCGTCACCACGGTCGGACGGGCCTGATCGCGGGGCGCGGCGCGGCCGGCACGGGTTTCGGCCTGCCGCTCTTCTTCTCCTCGGCCGGCTGGATCACGAACTTCACGAGGACGAAGACGAGCCCGACCGAGACGAGCAGGGCGGCGAGCGCCACGACCCAGACCGGTGGGCCGCTGCGCGAGGACACCGCGGCCTCGGAACGGGGTCGGGCCGCCGCGCGGGCAGCGGCACGCGGGTGGAGGATCGGGGCCGTCGCCAGGGACGGGACCCTCTTCTTGGGCGGCACCGGCTCGACCGGGCCCGAGCGGGCGCGCGGAGGCGCCGGAGGCGGCCCGGACGGAGGAACCGGAGGAAGGGCGACCGCGGAGCTCCGGGGACGTGGCGGAGGGGGAGGAACCGCCGGCGCCGGCTCGCGACCCACCGACCTCGCGCCCACGGTGAGCCGCCGCAGGTCCTCGGCCGTGATCACCTCGGTCCCGCCGTCCTCCCCCTCGGGCGCCGCCATGGCGCGCATCCGCGCCGAGGGACTGAGCGTGCACGCCTCCAGCGCCTCGACGAAATCGAGGCAGGAGCGGTAGCGGTCGGGCGCCTTCTTGGCGAGGACCTTCAGGAAGACCTTGTCCACGTCGGGAGGGAGAGCCGGCCAGGCCTTGTGCGCGGAGGCGGGTGGCTGCTTGAACGCCCGCTCCACCAGCTCGCTCATCGTGCGGGCCGGGAACGGGAACGACGCCGTCAGGAGCTGGAACGCCACGACGCCGAGGGAGTACTGGTCCGCCGTGCCGTCGAGGTCCTGTCCCAGCATCTGCTCGGGGGGCATGAAGCCGAAGGTGCCGACGAAGCCTCCCTTCGTCGTCAGGTCCTCCCCTTCCCTCTTGGCGATCCCGAAGTCGTTCAGGAGCACCTTGCCGAACTCGTCGAACAGCACGTTGCCGGGCTTCACGTCGCGGTGGATCACGCGGCGCGCGTGCGCGAAGTCGAGGGCCGAGGCGAGCGCGCGGAGCCACGGGAGCGCGGTCTCCGGAGGGGTCGGGTCCTTCATCCGCGTCGTGAGCGTCCCTCCCTTCACGAGCGGCATCACGATGAAGAGCCGCCCCTCCTCCTCACCGAAGTCGTAGACGGGCAGGATGTGCGGGTGCTCGAGCGCGGCGAGCGCCCGCGCCTCGGTGACGAACCGCTTCAGCGCCTTGTCGTCCTTGTCGAGCGCGTCGAGGACGAGCTTCACCGCGACGACCCGGGAGAGGTGCGGGTCGTCGGCGGCCCACACCTCGGCCATCCCGCCCTGGCCGACTTTCGACTTCAGGACGTAGCGGCCGACGCGGGTTCCGGTCTGCGGCTTCACGGAAGCCGGACGGCGCACGGCCGTCTGGACGCATTCGGGCTCAAGAGGCCCTCAGGGTACCGCGCGCCGGGGCTCAGCCGAAATCGGCCAGCTCCAGCCTCAGGTTCCCGGCGTTCGTGGCGTACAGCAGGCCCATCTCCATCGTGACGACCCCGGTCCGGATGAGCGTCTCGATCACCTGGTCGAAGGTCTGCATCCCCTCGATGCCGCCGTCCCGCATCGCGTCGACGAGGGATCGCCCCTCCTCGGTGCTGGCCGCCTTCTCGATGTAGTCGCGGGTGCGGGCGTTCGACTTCAGGATCTCGATCGCCGCCACCCGGCCCGTCCCGTCGGCGCGCGGCAGGAGGCGCTGGGAGACGATGTACCGGAAGGAGTTCGAGAGGCGCGTCCGGATGACGTGCTCCTCGCTCTTGGGGAAGACCCCGATGATCCGATCCACGGTCTTGGCGGCGTCGGTCGTGTGCAGCGTGGAGAGCACGAGGTGCCCGGTCTCCGACGCCTCGAGCGCGATCTCGATCGTCTCCACGTCCCGCATCTCGCCCACCAGGATCACCTTCGGCGCCTGGCGCAGCGCCGAACGCAGAGCCCGGGAGAACGTGGGGCAGTCGCGGTACAGCTCGCGCTGGTGGATCGTCGACTTCTTGTGCGGGTGCAGGAACTCGATCGGGTCCTCGATCGTGACGATGTGGTAGCCGTACGTCTCGTTGATCAGGTTGATGATGGCCGCCAGGGTCGACGACTTCCCCGAGCCCGTGGGCCCGGTCACCAGCACGATGCCGTTCTTCAGGTGGGAGACCTCGCGGAGAGCCTCCGGGATCTTCAGCTCCTCGAACGTCGGGACCCGCATCGGGATCACCCGCATCACGATCGCGTGCGTCCCGCGCTGCATGAAGACGTTGACGCGGAAGCGGCTGAAGTTCTGGAGCGAGTAGGCGACGTCCGCCGCCCCGTCCTCGGTCAGCATCTTGCGGGCGTGGGCGTTGTCCCCGATCAGGTGGTTGGCGACCGCCGCGGTGACCTCGGGAGTGAGCATCTCCCAGCCCGGGGCCGGGACCGGCTCCAGCTTGCCGAGCAGCTCCACCTGAGGCGGACGGCCCGGAGAGAAGATCAGGTCCGACACCTTGTCGGACTTGCGCACCATCATCGCGACGAGGTTCGGGAACGGCGTGGCGGGCGGTGCGGCGCTCATCGCGCGCGCCCCGCTCTGGCCAGCTCCAGTCCACGCTTCGGCATCGAGCAAGCATAGTCCACGTCGGACCTTTGACGGGCCGGGGCACCCGCTCCCAGAATGTCGCCGCCGAGGAGGCTCCATGCGCCACGATCGAACGGTCCCCGTCCTCGCCGCTCTGGGGTGCGCCGCGCTCCTGTCGGCGTGCGGCCCGGGCGTCACCCTCACCCGGACCGTGCCCGCCCCGTACAACCTGGGGCCCGTGAAGAAGGTCGCGATCGTGGACGTGCGCGGCTCCTCCGACCACGAGCAGGAGCGGTTCCTGACCGAGATCCTCTACGAGTCGAGCCGACGCGGCTTCTACCAGGTGGTCGACGCCCGCCCGTACGGCGCGCGGGTCGCGGACCTGCGCGAGACGTCCCGCTCCACGGACAAGCTCCGCCGCGACGTGAACGCCGACGTCTACCTGGAGGCGCGCCTCTACGGCTGCCGCTCCCGCCTGAACAGCGAGGTCGTCAAGGAGAAGGACAAGGAGGGCAACAAGGTCTCGAGGACGAAGTACTGGTACCGGGCCGAGTGCGGCGCGAGCCTGACCCTGGTCGACGCCAAGGGCCGGGACGTGGCCGCGTTCGAGGTGGAGGGCGACGAGAGCTCGTACAAGAGCGACGAGCCGGAGTCGTACAAGGAGGAGATCACGCTCGACGAGGCGATCGACGAAGCCGGGCAGCACGCCGTCGACCAGTTCACGCCTCGCACGGTGCGGGAGGACATCCGGCTCGAGAAGGACGCCCCGCTCGCGAAGGAGGGGATCCAGGAGATCGAGGCGGGGCGCTACACGCAGGCCCGCGTGCTGTGGGAAGGAGCGTTGAAGTCCTCCGCCGGCTCCGCGGCGCTCCAGTACAACCTCGGCGCGGTGTGCGAGGCCCTGGGCGACACCCGTGCCGCGCGCCGCTACTACGAGGAGGCGATCCAGCTCGCCGCCGGGAACGAGAAGTACCGCGAGGCCCTCTCGAAGCTCGAGGACCGCGAACGCGACGCCGAGGCGCTCCGGAAGAAGCCTCGCTCCC
>CAYLNK010000067.1:0-22926 GCA_964384675.1 uncultured Holophagales bacterium
CGCGGGCGCGGCTCTGCCGGCTCGTCGACGCGGAGGGGGAGGCGCTGGACGACGCGCTGGTCCTGCCGTTCCGGGCGCCGCGCTCCGCGACCGGCGAGGAGGTCGTGGAGCTCTTCTGCCACGGCTCGCCGGCGATCGTGGCCGCGCTGGTGGCGGCAGCGCAGGCAGCCGGTGCGCGCCTCGCCGCGCCCGGAGAGTTCACCCGCCGGGCGCTCCTTCACGGAAAGCTCGACCTGGCGGCCGCCGAGGGGATCGAGCGGCTCGCCGCCGCCGAGAGCCGCGGGGCGGCCCGGAGGGCGCTGGGCCTCGTGGACGGAGAGCTCTCCCGGCGGGTCAGCGTGGCGCGCGAGGCTTTGCTCGACGCCCTCGCGGAAGTCGAGGCCGGGCTCGACTTCCCCGAGGACGTCGAGCTCGCGCTGCCGGTTTCCCGGGTGGAGGACGTGGCCGCGGAGCTGGCGGACCTGGCGCGGCGGGGCCGGGGCCTCGAGGCCGGCGCCCGGGTCCCGACGGTTGCCATCGTCGGCCCGCCCAACGCCGGGAAGTCGACCCTCTTCAATGCTCTCGTCGGGAGCGATCGAGCCATCGTGACGGCGATTCCGGGCACGACCCGGGACGCGGTCTCGGAGGAGATCGAGCTCGGCGGCGAGCGGGTCCGGCTCGTCGACACGGCCGGGCTCCGGGAGACGGAAGACGAGGTGGAGCGGCACGGTGTGGCCGTGGCGCGCCGGGTGGCCGCCGGCGCGGACCTCGCGCTGGTCGTGGAGGACGGCGGCGCCGGTACGCCGGAGGCGACCGGACTCCTCGTGCGGACGAAGGCCGACCTGCGCGGGCTCTCGACCGGGCTGAAGGACGGCGCCGCGGTGGTCAGCGCTCCTTCGGGCGCGGGGATCGGGGAGGTCAGGGCCGAGATCGTGCGCCGCCTGCGGCTCGAGGAGCGTGGAGAAGGGCCGCTCCTCCTGGAGAGACACAGGAGCGCCGTCTCCCGGGCGGCGAAGGAGCTCGAGACGGGCCTCGCGGAGCTGGCCGCCGGCGGACCGGAGCTCCTGGCGGGAGGACTCCGGCGTGCGCTCGGGGCCCTCGGTGAGGTGACCGGCGAGACCGCCACCGAGGAGCTGCTGGACCGGATCTTCGCGCGGTTCTGCCTGGGGAAGTGATGAGCGAGGAGTGGGGTGTCGTCGTCGTGGGCGGGGGGCACGCCGGGTGTGAGGCGGCGCTTGCAGCGGCTCGTCTCGGTGCGCGGACGCTCCTGGTCACGGGAGACCCTGGCTCGATCGGAAGGATGAGCTGCAATCCCGCGATCGGCGGCCTGGCGAAGGGACAGGTGGTCCGGGAGGTCGACGCCCTCGGCGGGGCGATGGCGCGTGTGGCAGACCGGACCGGGATCCAGTTCAAGGTGCTGAACGGCTCCCGTGGCCCGGCGGTCCGGGGGTTGCGGTGCCAGTCGGACAAGGCGCGTTACGCAGGGGCGATGAGGGGTCTCGTGGAGCGAGCCGCCGGCGTGACGGTCGTCGAGGGCCTGGTGGCGGGACTGCGGCTCGAGCGCGGCCGGCTGTCGGGCCTCGTGCTGGCGGACGGCCGGGAGCTCCGGGGCCGTACCGCGGTGGTGACGACCGGGACCTTCCTCGGGGGGCTCCTCCACGTCGGGGCGGAAAAGAGCGCCGCGGGCCGCTGGGGCGAGCCCCCGGCGCGAGGCCTCTCCGACGCGCTCCGGTCACTCGGCCTGCGCCTGGGACGGATGAAGACGGGCACCCCCCCGCGGGTCCAGAGCAATTCGATCGATCGATCGATAATGATGGCGTCTCCTGGTGACGCGCGGCCGACGGCCTTTTCGTTCCGGACCCGGGGTCGGCCGTTTCCCCAGCTTCCCCAGGGGCTCTGCTGGCTCACCTACACGCAGGAGGAAACCCACGATCTGATCAGAAGGAGCCTCGGGCGGTCCCCGCTCTACTCCGGAGAGATCGTCGGCCGCGGCCCGCGCTACTGCCCGTCGATCGAGGACAAGGTGGTGCGTTTTCCGGAGCGGGAGCGACACCAGATCTTCGTGGAGCCGGAGGGCCTCGACACCGATTGGATCTATCTGAACGGGCTCTCGATGTCGTTCCCGCCGGAGCTGCAGGAAGCGATCGTCCGGACGCTGCCCGGGTTGTCTGCGGCCGAGATCCTGCGGCCCGCCTACGCCGTCGAGTACGACATGGTGCAGCCGGACCAGCTCGACGACCGGCTCGCCGTGCGTGACGTTCCGGGCCTCTTCCTGGCGGGGCAGATCAACGGCACCTCGGGGTACGAGGAGGCCGCGGGCCAGGGCCTCGTCGCGGGGGTCAACGCCGCCCAGGAAGTCCTGGACCGGGACCCGTTGGTGCTGGGCCGGCACGAGGCGTACATCGGGGTGATGATCGACGACCTCGTGACGCTCGGGACCGAGGAGCCGTACCGGCTCCTCACCTCCAGGGCGGAGCACCGCCTGCTCCTCGATGCGGACAGCGCCTACCGGCGGCTCACCCCCCGCGCTCTGGCGCTGGGGCTCCTCTCCCCGGCCGAGGCCGGACCGATCCTGGAGAGGGAAGCCCGCCTGACGGGGCTCCGGGAGCGGGCCGAGACCACCGCGATCTGCCCGGACGCCGGAACGGTGGCGCGGCTCGCCGAAGAGGGTGTCGAGCTGCGCGAGCAGACGACCGTTGCCGGGCTGCTCCGGCGCCCGGAGGCCTGCATTGGCCCGTCCCTGGAGGCGGCGCTCGACGGGCTTTCCGAGCTCGCCCCCGAGGACCGGGAGCGCTTCGTTCACGAGCTCCGGTACGCCGGCTTCGTGAAGCGAGAGGCGGAAGCGGTCGCGCGTATGGCCCGGGAGACCGAGCGCCGGATCCCGGCCGGATTCGTCTACCGCGGGCTCCCGGGGCTCTCCGCGGAGGCGGTCGAGAAGCTGGAGAGGCACAGGCCGCGGACCCTCGGTCAGGCGGGGCGGATTCCGGGTGTCACGCCGGCCGCGATCACGCTCCTCCTGGCCCGGCTGGTGGCCGCGTCGCGGGGGGGCGCGGCGGCGTGACGCTCGCGGAGCAGGACCGGATCCGCCAGGGCCTCGAGGCGCTGGACCTCCGGGAGGCGCTTCCGGCGGTTTCCGCGCTCGGGGAGCTCCTCGGTCTCCTGCGAGAGGCGAATGCCCGGATCAACCTGGTTTCCCGCGCCACGATCGGCGGGCCAGACCTGGTGGACCGCCACCTCCTCGATTCGCTCCTCGGTCTTCGCCTCCTCCCTCCGGGGAAGGGAGCGCTGCTCGACATCGGCTCGGGAGGGGGCTTTCCGGCACTGCCGCTCCTGATCGTCCGGAGGGATCTGACGGGGGCCTTGTTCGAGGCGACGGGGAAGAAGGCCCGGTTCCTCGAGGAGACTTCGCGAGCGCTCGGTTTGACGGTTGAAATCGTGAACGCTAGATTCCCGGGTTCCTTCCCGATGAACCGCTCCCCGCGCTTCGACGTCCTGACCACCCGCGCGGTCGCGGACGCCGGGGCTCTGGTCCGGGCGGCGCGCCCGCTCCTGCGCCCCGGTGCCCGGTCGCTCCTCTGGACCACGGAACCGCTGCTCCGGGAGATCCGCCGCCGGGACGGGGGAATCCACAAGATCGAATTTCACAGGGCCCCGGGGGCCGAGAGCCGTGGAATAGCGGTTCTGGAGAGTTCCACGTGAAACATTCCACAGGGGAGTCCACCGCTTTTCCTCCCCGCGTCCTCGCGATCGCCAATCAGAAGGGCGGGGTCGGCAAGACGACGACGGCCATCAGCCTCGCCGCCGGCCTGGCGGTCCTCGAGAGAAAGGTGCTGCTGATCGACTTCGATCCGCAGGGCAATGCGACCGGCGGGCTCGGCGTCGACAAGGGATCCCTCCGCTCCACCGTCTACCCGTGGCTGCTCGCTCATGCGACCTACGAGGAGACCGTGATCGAGACCGATCTGCCGTTCCTGAAGCTCCTGCCGTCGAGCCGGGAGCTCGTCGGGGCCGAAGTCGAGCTCGTCGGCACGGAGCGGCGGGAGTTCCGGCTTGCCGAGCGGATCGAGCCGCTGCGCGACAGGTTCGACTTCATCCTGATCGACTGCCCGCCGTCCCTGGGTCTGCTCACCGTGAACGGGCTGACGGCGGCAGACGGCGTCCTCCTTCCGATCCAGTGCGAGTACTTCGCCCTCGAGGGGGTCTCCGAGCTCCTGGCCACGATCGAGCGGGTCCAGGAAGCCCTGAACCCCCGGCTCGTCATCGGGGGGGTGATCGCCACGATGTGGGATGACCGGACGAACCTCTCCCGACAGGTCCTCGAGGACATCCGGCGTTTCTTCGGGGAGAAGACGTTCAAGAGCGCGGTCCCGAGAAACGTCCGGCTGAGCGAGGCCCCCTCGTTCGGCAAGCCGATCTTCCTGTACGACGTGAAGTCGCGCGGCGCCGAGGCGTACCTCTCGATCGCCCGCGAGCTCCTGGTCCGGACGGAGAAGCCCGAGCCGGTGGCGGCGGAGGAGCCGTGATGACGAAGCGACCGGTCCTGGGCCGCGGCCTGTCCGCCCTGATCCCCACCGCGCGATCGACGCCGGTGGCGCCGGCGAAGGAGGACGGCCTCCTCATGGTGGAGGTGGCCCGCCTGGAGCCCAACGACCAGCAGCCGCGCCGCCTCTTCGACGAGGCCGGCATCGCCGAGCTCGCGCAGTCGATCCGGTCGAGCGGGATCCTTCAGCCGATCCTGGTCACCCGGGACGGGGACCACTTCCGGATCCTGGCGGGCGAGCGGCGCCTTCGCGCCGCCAAGCTCGCCGGCCTCGAGAAGGTCCCGGTCGTCGTCCGGGAGAAGCTCGAGGACGGAGACCGGCTGCTCCTGGCCCTCGTGGAGAACGTCCAGCGCCGTGACCTGACCGCCCTCGAGGAGGCGGAGGCGTACCGCCACCTGAAGGACGATTTCGGGATGACCCAGGACCAGATCGCCGAGCGTGTCGGCAAGGATCGGGCGACGGTCGCCAACGCGATCCGTCTCCTGAAGCTCCCCGAGCGGGTCCGACAAGCGGTCGAGGAAGGGCTCCTCTCCGCCGGTCACGCGCGGGCGCTCCTGGCGCTCCCGTCCGCGGACGACCAGGAGAAGCTGTGCCGCGAGGTGATCGAGAAGGGCCTGTCGGTCCGGCTCACCGAGAAGCGGATCCAGGAGCTCCTGGAAGGGGAGCCTCGCAAATCGGGTGGCCCGAAGCCGGCCGACCCCCATACCCGCGATGCCGAGGTCCGTCTCCAGCGTGTGCTGGGGACGAAGGTCGAGATCCACAGGAGGCGAAAGGGCGGCGAGATCCGGATCGTCTTCTATTCGGAGCCGGAGCTGATCGGCCTCTTCGAGCGGATCGTCGGCCACGGCGAGGAGATCTGAGGTGGCGCTCCTCTCGAAAGGAAAATCGACGGGTGTCCTGAACGGCTTCCTCGACAGAGGGGCACGGGTCGACGGGACCCTGACGTTCGACGACGTCTTCCGGATCGACGGGATCGTCAAGGGGACCATCCTCTCCGAGCACGAGCTCGTGATCGGGGACGGCGCCACCGTGGAGGGGGAGATCCGGGTCGGACGGCTGGCCGTCTCCGGGACGGTGCGCGGAGTGGTCCATGCACGCGAGCGGATAGAGATCCACGCGGGCGCCCGGATCTTCGCGGAGCTGCACACCCCGGCCCTCCTCGTCGAGGAGGGGGCCGTGATCCAGGGGCCGGTCGAGACCGGCCCCTCTGCGGGAAAGAACGCGCCGCCCGAGAAGATCGGGGCCCCGGACGCGGCACCCCGCAAAGCCTGACGCAGGCGCCGGGCGGCGGTCAGCCTGCCGCTCGCGGCGCCCCCGGCGTTCCGTCGCGCTCCTCCAGGCAGTCAAACGCCGAACCGGTGAGGGCGTGGGCCACCGTCGTCTCCGCCCCCGCCGGGAGTCCGGCGGCGAGGGCCAGCTCGGCAAGGGCCTGGTCTCCCTCGGCGATCAGGCCGAGGTCGATGCCGACCTCCCGCTGCCGCGCCACCGGCGCCCCCACGAAGTTGAGGGGGCAGGCGGGGTGCACCAGCTTCTGCCCGCGTATCCACGGCAGCCCGAAGGTCCGGCAGGTGATCGGGCGCTCCTCGTAGATCCGGCACCGGCCCGAGGGGAGCTCCAGCATCGGGCACGCGGTGTCCGCCACCGTGGCGAAGTAGCGGTCATCCGCCTCCTCGGTCCGTTCGGGATCGAGGAGCCCGAGCGCGGGGTCGCCAGGGTAGTCCTCGCCCGTTCGCGCCACGATCCGTTCGGCTCTGGCCCGGATCTCCTGGCGGGTCTCCTCGGGCAAGCGCTCGAGCCCCGCGCGCACGACGAGCGCCTCCGCGAGAGAGATCTCGAAGAGCCCGACGCAACAGCCGAAACAGCCCCCCCGGCAGGCCAGCTCGCCTGGCGCCGTCCGTCCGGCCTGGTCGGACCACAGAGCGTCGGCGATCAGAAACCGCTTTTTCAACCGATCGATCAATTCAGCGTGCGCCACACGGAGATTCTCCCATCGACTCCTCGAAATTGACCGGTCGCGCTCCGATGTGGCATAAACCTCGGTCCCGCGGATCCCCTCGGCCTTGACCGCCCTGCCCGAACGCCAAGCCCGCGGGAGAACCAGACGATGCAGCCACCCGACCTCTCTCTCCTCGTCATCGTGGGCCTCTTCTGGGCGACGTTCTTCGTCCTCAAGAAGAGCCTGTTCGGTCCGCTCGGCGCGATCCTCGCCGAGCGCGATGCCGCGCGCGACGCGGCCGCGTCGGCGCTGTCTGCCGCGCTCGAGCGCCAGCGCCGCGCGCTCGCCGAGCTCGACGCTCAAGTCATCGCCGCCCGCCGGGAGGCGATGGAGAAGCGCGAGGGGGCGAAGGGAGAGGCCGGCAAGCGCCGGGACGCCGTGCTCGACGCCGCCCGCGCCAGGGCCCAGGAATCGATGGCAGAAGCGCAGCGCCGGCTCGACGCCGACATCGCGGCCGCCCGCGCCGACCTCAAGACGAGCGTCTCCACGACCGCGGCGGAGATCGCCAGCCTCGCGCTCGGCCGGAAGGTCGCCTGATGCGCCTCGACGCCGGACTCCTCGGAGACGTCGCCCGCCTGCTCCTCGCTCCCGAGGGGGAAGGCCACGCAGGGGGCGAGGGCGGGGCCGCCAGGTTCCTGGGCCTCCCGATGGGGCTCTGGCAGGCCGTCAACCTCATCCTCTTCGTCGGCCTCCTCGTCTATCTCCTCCGGAAACCGCTCGTCGACTTCTTCGGTGAGCGGCGGCGCTCGGTCGAGGAGGCGCTCCGGAAAGCCGACGAGAGCCGCCGGCAGGCCGAGGCGCTCAGCCGCGAGGTCGAGGAGCGGCTACTCCACCTCGAGACCGAGGTCAAGGAGATCCGCGCCCAGGCCGTTCGCGAGGCCGAGCGGGAGAAGGACGCGCTCCTCGCGCAGGCCGAGGCCGACGCCGAGAAGGTCCTCGCGCGGGCGACCGCCGAGATCGACAGCCGCGTGCGCGCGGCCCGGACGGAGCTCACCGCCTACGCGGGCGATCTCGCCGTGGACGCCGCCGCCGCGCTCCTGAAGAAGTCGGTCACCGCCGAGGACCAGCGGCGTCTCCTCGAGGATGGCTTCGCGGCGATGGGGAAGATGCAGGCCGGCCGGGTGCCGGGCCGCTGAGGCGACGATGATCGAGCGTTTCACGAAACCGTACCTCGACGCCCTCTTCGAGGTCGCGGGCTCTCCCGACGCCGTGGAGGCCCTCCTGCCGGCGTTCGTCGAGTTCGAGGCGATGCTCGGCTCCTCCGAGGACCTCCGGCGCCTGATCCAGAACCCCGGGATCGATCGTGGGCGCAAGCAGAAGGTGGTCGAGGAGCTCGCCGCCCGTTGCGCCGTGGACGGCGGACTCGCGCTCCGGTTTCTCACGACGCTCCTCCACAACCGGCGGCTCCACAAGCTTCCGCACGTCCTGGCCGCGCTCCGGGGGCGCCTCGACAAGGAGAGGAAAACCGTCGAAGCGGTCCTGCGCACCGCGGTCCCGATCGGCGAGAAGACCAGGGAGCAGATCCGGGAGCTCCTCCAGAAGACGACCCGCACGAACGTCCGCCTGAAGGCGGCGGTCGAGCCGGCGCTGATCGCCGGCTTCGTGATCCAGATCGGCAGCGAGGTGTACGACGCCTCCCTCGCCCAGCGACTCGCCAAGGCCCGCGCCGCCCTCCACGCCGTCTGACGAACCCGGGGCGCCGCCCCGAGACCCGGTCCTCCGGCCGGCCGGCCGGAGCGAGGAAGGAAGAGAAGAGCTCCCCATGGCCACGATCACCTCGCAGGAAATCGCCCAGCTCATCAAGGTCCAGCTCGCGGGCGTGGACCGCGGCATCGACGTCGCCGAGGTCGGGACCGTCGTCTCGGTCGGGGACGGCATCGCGCGCGTCTACGGCCTCGAGAAGGTCATGTCCGGTGAGCTCCTCGTCTTCCCGAACGACGTCGCCGGCCTCGCGCTGAACCTCGAGGAGGACAACGTCGGCTGCGTCCTGATGGGCGACACGACCAAGGTGAAGGAGGGCGACCAGGTGAAGCGGACCCGCCGCATCATCTCGGTCCCCGTCGGGCCCGCGCTGGTCGGCCGCGTCGTCGATCCGCTCGGGAAGCCCCTCGACGGCAAGGGCCCGATCGAATCGAAGGAGTACTACCCGATCGAGCGCATCGCACCTGGTGTCGTCGGCCGGCAGCCCGTCAAGGAGCCGATGCAGACCGGCATCAAGGCCATCGACGGCATGATCCCGATCGGCCGTGGCCAGCGCGAGCTGATCATCGGAGACCGCCAGACCGGCAAGACCGCGATCGCCGTCGACACCATCATCAACCAGAAGGGCAAGGGCGTCATCTGCGTCTACGTGGCGATCGGGCAGAAGTCCTCGACCGTCGCTCAGGTCGTGCAGGCGCTCGAGACCAACGGGGCGATGGAGCACACGATCGTCGTGTCGGCCGCTGCCTCGGACCCGGCCCCGCTCCAGTACCTCGCGCCGTACGGCGGCTGCGCCATGGCCGAGTACTTCATGTACAACGGCGGACACGCGCTCTGCATCTACGACGACCTCTCCAAGCAGGCGGCGGCGTACCGCGAGATCTCGCTCCTCCTCCGCCGGCCGCCGGGTCGCGAGGCGTACCCCGGCGACGTCTTCTACCTCCACAGCCGCCTGCTGGAGCGCGCCGCGAAGCTCTCCAAGGAGCTGGGCGGCGGGTCGCTGACGGCGCTGCCGATCATCGAGACGCAGGCGGGCGACGTCTCGGCCTACATCCCGACGAACGTCATCTCGATCACCGACGGGCAGATCTTCCTGGAGTCGGACCTCTTCTACTCCGGGGTACGTCCGGCCATCAACGTCGGCATCTCGGTGTCGCGTGTCGGCGGCTCGGCGCAGATCAAGACGATGCGGGCCGTCGCCGGCACGCTCCGCCTCGACCTCGCGCAGTACCGCGAGCTGGCCGCGTTCGCGCAGTTCGGCTCCGACCTCGACAAGGCGACTCAGGCCCAGCTCAACCGCGGCCAGCGCCTCGTCGAGCTCCTCAAGCAGGACCAGTTCGTGCCGATGGACGTCGCGCTCCAGGTGGCGTCGATCTTCGCGGGAACGAAGGGCTTCCTCGACGACCTCCGGATCGACGCCGTCCGGCCTTTCGAGAAGATGCTCCACCGCTACCTCTCCGCCGAGAAGGAGGCCCTGCTCGGGGAGCTGCGCACGGCGGGCAAGCTCACCAAGGAGATCGACGACGCGCTGCGCGCGGCGATGACCGAGGCCAAGAAGGTCTACCTGGGCGAGAACCCGACGGCGAAGGCGTGACCGGGGGCGGCCCCGAGGGACTCGCATGGCGAACCTGATCGACATCCGGCGCCGGATCAAGAGCGTCAAGAACACCAAGCAGATCACCAAGGCGATGAAGATGGTCGCCGCGTCGAAGCTACGCCGCGCGCAGGATCGCGTCATCGCGGCCCGCCCGTACGCGGCCACGCTCGAGGCGACGCTCGCGTCCGTCGCCGCGCGGATCCCGCCCCGCGAGGACGGCTCTCCGGCCCATCCCCTCCTCGTCACCCGCGAGGAGAAGCGCGTCGTCCTCCTGCACGTCACCGGGGACAAGGGCCTGTGCGGGGCCTTCAACACGAACGTGAACCGCGCCGCGACGCTCTTCGTGCGCGACGCGGCGGAGCGGGGGATCGTGACGCTGCAGATCCAGCCGATCGGGCGGAAGGGGAACGACTTCTTCAGGAGGCGCCCCGTCGAGCTCATCGACCCCCGCCCCGGGATCTTCGCGAAGTTCGGGTACGAGACGGCGGCGGAGATCGCTCGCGCCCAGGCCGCGCGGTTCGTGGCCGGCGAGATCGACGCGGTTTACGCGATCTACAACGAGTTCAAGAGCGCCATCAGCCAGATCGTGCGCACGAAGCGGCTCCTCCCGATCGAGCTGAGCGGAGCACCCGGGGGCGCTCCGCCCCCCGGGACCCCGGCGGGCGCCAGGGGCGACGGCAATGGCGTCGACTACCTCTACGAGCCGGGGCCCGACGTGATCCTCGGGCGGCTCCTGCCGCGCCACCTCGAGTTCCAGCTCTACCGCATCCTGCTGGAGTCGAACGCCGCGGAGAACGCGGCCCGGATGTCGGCGATGGACGGCGCCTCGAAGAACGCGGGTGAGCTGATCGATTCGCTCACCCTCACCTACAACCGCGCGCGGCAGGCGCGCATCACCAAGGAACTGATCGAGATCGTCTCGGGCGCGGCGGCGCTGTAGATTCCTGGGGAACCCGGGCCGGGTTCCCCAGACCCCTCCGCGCCCCGGAGCACACCGCGCCCCGGAGCACACCGCGCCCCGGAGCACACCGCGCCCCGGAGCACACCGCGCCCCCGGAGCACGTCGCGCCCCGGAGCACGTCGCGCCCCGGAGCACACCGGCCGAGGGCCCGACAGGGGCACGGCACGACAGGCAGATCGCAGGAGCAAGAGGTCACCTCATGGAAAACATCGGCAGAGTGGTCCAGGTCATCGGCCCGGTGGTCGACGTCGAGTTCGCGCCCGGCAAGCTCCCGACGATCCTCAACGCGGTGAGGATCCTCGACGACGAGGGGCTCTCGACGGAGAAGATCGACCTGATCACCGAGGTGGCCCAGCACATCGGCGAGAACCGGGTCCGCTGCATCTCGATGAAGCCGGCCGACGGACTCGTCCGGGGGATGAAGGCGATCGACCAGGGCGCGCCGATCTCGGTCCCGGTCGGGCCACAGACCCTCGGCCGGATCATGAACGTCATCGGCGACCCGGTCGACGGCCTGGGGCCGGTCGACACCACCGAGCGGTGGCCGATCCACCGGCACGCCCCCTCCTACGAGGAGCAGTCGACGTCGGTCGAGATGTTCGAGACCGGCATCAAGGTCATCGACCTCCTCGAGCCGTACACCAAGGGCGGCAAGACGGGGCTCTTCGGCGGCGCGGGCGTCGGCAAGACCGTCCTCATCCAGGAGCTGATCAACAACGTGGCGAAGGCGTCGGGCGGCTACTCCGTCTTCGCCGGCGTCGGCGAGCGGACCCGCGAGGGGAACGACCTCTGGCTGGAGTTCACCGAGTCGAACGTCATCGACCCGAACGACTGGAAGAAGTCGAAGGCCGCCCTGGTCTACGGTCAGATGACCGAGCCGCCGGGCGCGCGCCTGCGCGTCGGCCTGACCGGCCTCACGGTGGCCGAGTACTTCCGTGACAAGGAAGGCAAGGACGTCCTCCTCTTCATCGACAACATCTTCCGGTTCACGCAGGCGGGCTCCGAGGTCTCGGCCCTCCTCGGCCGGATGCCGTCCGCCGTCGGCTACCAGCCCAACCTGGCCACCGAGATGGGCGAGCTGCAGGAGCGGATCACCTCGACGAAGAAAGGCTCGATCACGTCGGTGCAGGCGATCTACGTCCCCGCCGACGACCTGACCGACCCGGCGCCGGCCACGGCGTTCGCCCACCTCGACGCCACCACGGTCCTCTCCCGTCAGATCGCCGAGCTCGGCATCTACCCCGCGGTCGACCCGCTCGCCTCGACCTCGAAGATCCTTTCCCCGATGGTCGTGGGCGAGGAGCACTACGCGGTCGCCCGCGCGGTCCAGCAGGTGCTCCAGAAGTACAAGGACCTGCAGGACATCATCGCGATCCTCGGGATCGACGAGCTGTCGGAGGACGACAAGCTGATCGTCTCCCGGGCCCGGAAGATCCAGAAGTTCCTTTCCCAGCCGTTCCACGTGGCCGAGCAGTTCACCGGCATCCCGGGCAAGTTCGTGAAGATCGCCGACACGATCCGCTCGTTCAAGGAGATCGTCGAGGGGAAGCACGACCAGATCCCGGAACAGGCGTTCTACCTGCAGGGCACGATCGACGAGGTGGTGGAGAAGTACGAGCAGATGAAGAAGGCCGGCGAGGCCTGATCCGATGAGCGCCACGGGCGGAAAGCTCACCCTCACGGTCGTGACGCCGGAGCGCTCGGTCGTCGAGAAGACGCCCTGCGACGAGGTGACTCTGCCGGCGGAGCAGGGCGAGATCGGGGTGCTCCCGGGCCATACCCCGCTGATCACCCTGCTCGGCACCGGAGTGGTGGCGTACCGGAGCACGGGCGGCGCTCCCGGCGCGGTCGCCGTCCGCGGGGGCTTTGCCGAGATCGCCGGTGACGTCGTCCGGGTGCTCGCGGACGACGCCGCGGGCCCGGCCGCAATCGACCCAGCCGCGGTCACGAAGCAGAAGGACGCCGCCGAGGCTCGCCGCCTCTCGGTCGTCGGGGCCGAGGAGCTCGACGCGGTCAACGCCGAGGTCGCCTTCGCCGAGGCCCGCCTCAAGGTCGTGCGCGCGTAAGAACACGAGATCCGTGTCCCCCCCGGGTGCCGAAGTGGCGTCGATGACGTGGCATGCCGAATGCTAGGTGGGAAGCGGAGGTTCGATGGTGCCGACCGGACCGGGTCGAGAGGCACCGCCAGCCTGACGTCCCCACCGATTCGGACGTGAACCTCCCCTCCTCCTCCCGACGAAGGGCCCCTCCCCGGGGCCCTTCGTCCTTTCCGGCGGCGCCGCGCCGCGTATGATCCCCGGCCGTGACGCCACCGGATCGAGACCCCTGGTACGCGAGCTGGTTCGGCGAGGAGTACCTGGCGCTCTACCCGAACCGGGACGACCGAGAGGCGGAGCTGCAGGCGATCTTCGTCAAGGAGCTGCTCTCGTCGTACGCCAAGAGGGGGCGCGTCGGCTTCCTCGACCTCGCGTGCGGGACGGGCCGCCACGCCGTCGTTCTCTTCGGGGGACGGAACCGCGTCGTCGGGCTCGACCTCTCCGCGCACCTCCTGGCGAGCGCACTGACGCGGCGTGAGCGCCCGATCCCGGGATACGTGCGAGGGGACATGCGCCACCTGCCGTTCCGCCCCGGCTCCTTCGGCGCGGTCGTCAACTTCTTCACCTCCTTCGGCTACTTCGAGCGTCCCGAGGAGGATTTCCGCGTCCTCTTCGAGGTGCGGCGGAGCCTGGCGGTCGGCGGGGCGTTCCTCTCGGACGTCTTCAACGCGCAGCGAGTGCTCTCGACCCTCGCGTCCCGAGAGGAAAAGACGATCGCGGGCGAGCGGGTCTCCATCCGGCGTCAATACGACCCGACGACCCGGATGATCGAGAAGGAGATCCAGATGGGAATGGAAGGCGACGCCCGGACGTTTCGGGAACGCGTGCGCGCCTACACCGAGGCCGAGCTGCGGGACCTGCACCGGAAGGCTGGGCTGGAGGTCATCGCGGCCTACGGCGACTTCGACGGGTCGCCGTTCGACGTCCAGAAGTCCCCGCGGCTGATCCTCCTCGCGGTGAAGTCCACCTGACGGCCGCGTTGAGCGAAGTCGTCTCGCTCGCCGTCCTGCCCGGAATACCCGAGCTGTCTCGCCGCTTCGTGGCGGGCGATCCGGCGGCGTCCCCCTTCTACCCGGACCGGCCCGACCTCGAGACGATCGGCGTGCGGACCCGCGAGGTCCTCGCCGCGTTCGGCGGGCGGGTCTGGAGCGATTCGGCGGCCCCGGCTCTGGCCGATGGCTCCACGGCCGCCATCCAGACCGGCCAGCAGGCGGGCCTCTTCACCGGGCCTCTGCTCACCCTCGTCAAGGCGCAGGCCACGCGCCAGCTGGCGGCGGAGCTCCGGGGGAAGGGCCTTCCGGCTGCGCCGGCGTTCTGGTGCGCTTCCGAGGACCACGACCTCGTCGAGGTCTCGCGCCTGCCGCTCCCGTCGCCGGAGGGCCCGCGGGAGTACGGTCCGGAGCCGGGACCGCTCGCGGGCAACCGGCGTCCCGTCGGCGAGCTCCCGATCGCGGTCGACGTCGCGGCGATCCTGGAAGCCGCGGCGGGCGAGGCCGGGTCTGCGGACCCGGAAGCCCTGGCGGCTCTCCGGGAGCGCGCCTCCGGCCCCACCTACCGCGCGGCCTTCACCGCGACGCTGCGCTGGCTCCTCGACGACGAAGCGTTCCCCGTCCTCGACGCGGCGCGTCGGGACGTCAAGCCGCGCCTCGTGCCGCTGGCGACGCGCCTGGTGCGGGAACGGGCCGTCGTGCGGCGCCTGCTCTCCGAGCGGGCCGCCGCTCTGGAGGGGGCGGGCTTCGCGCTCCAGGTGACGTCCGACCCGGCCGCGCTCCCCCTCTTCGCGATCGTGGACGGGGAGCGCCTGCTGCTCCGCGAGACCGGAGACCGGCTCGAGCTGAAGGGCCGCGACGGCAGGCACGACCCGGAGGAAGTGATCGCGTATTTCGAGAGCGGCGAGTGGCTCCCCTCCTTCTCGGCGCTGACGCGTCCGCTCGGCACCTCGACCCTCTATCCGGTCGCGGCGACGATCCTGGGGCCCGCCGAGCTCGCCTACTGGGCGCAGATGCTCCCGCTCTTCACCTGGGCCGGGCTCGTGCCGCCGGTGCTGGTCCCTCGCCCGATGGTGGCGCTCGTCCCGACGGCCCTTCTCCGGGTCCAGTCGAAGCTCGGTGTCTCGATGGCGAGCGTTCTCGGGGGCGCCGAGGCGGTGCTGCGCGAGAAGGGGGCCGGCCGCTCGGGGGCTCTGCTCGAGGAGCTTCAAGGGCTTCGCGAGGCCGCGAGCGGCGGGCTCCTTGCGCTCGAGACCCGGCTCGCGGCGCTCGACCCGGGTCTCGTGAAGCCCCTCCAGACCACGCGCGAGAAGGTCGACTTCGGCTTCGAGAAGCTGGGCGAGCGGGTCGCCGAGGCGGCCGGCCGGGCCGACGAGACGCTGGCCAGGCAGGTCACCCGGCTGGTCGACGGCGTCCTGCCCGGCGGGAAGCTGGCCGAACGGATCTACCCGCCCCTTCCGTGGGTGCTGCGGTACGGGCGCGAGCGTGTGCTGGACGTGCTCGGGACCGCCCGCTGGGACGTCGGCGGCCTGCAGGTCCTCGAGATATGACGGTCGACGTCCTGGCGGTCGGCGCGCACCCGGACGACGTGGAGCTCGGGTGTGGCGGGACGCTGGCCGTCCTCGCCGCTCGGGGGCAGACGTTCGCGATCCTCGACCTGACCCGCGGGGAGGCCGGCACTCGCGGCACGCCGCAGACCCGGGCGCGGGAGGCGGCCGAAGCGGCCCGCATCCTGGGGGCGGCCGAGCGGACGAACCTGGACCTCGGGGACGGGGATCTCCGGACCGACCGGGCCGCCCAGCTCGAGGTGATCGAGGTGATCCGGCGGCTCACGCCCCGGATCGTCCTCGCGCAGCATGCCGGGGACCGCCACCCCGACCACGCGCGGGCCTCGCGGCTGGTCACCGAAGCGGCGTTCTACTCGGGCCTGCGTTCGATCCCGGGACGGGCGCACCGGCCCCAGCAGGTCCTCTACTACCCGTCGTCTTATCCCATGGAGCCGACGTTCCTGGTGGACATCTCGAGCACGTTCGAGCGGAAGCTCGCCGCCATCCGGGCGTACGCCAGCCAGTTCCACCGTCCCGGGGCGAACCTGGACGACCCCGAGACGTACATCTCCTCGCGGGGCTACTTCGATGGCATCACGGCGCGCGCCCAGGGCTACGGACGCATCGCGAACGTCGCCTACGCCGAGGGTTTCGTCTCTCCGCTGCCGCCCTGCCTGCCCGACCCGGTGGCGGCCTTCGCCGGCTACGAGCCCGGGTTCGGCGGATGACCTCGCGCGGCCGGCCCGCGTGAGCGCCCGGGAAAGGATCGCGTGAGGATCGGCATCACCTGCTACCCGACGTTCGGCGGGTCGGGGGTCGTCGCGACCGAGCTGGGGCACGAGCTCGCGCGGCGTGGGCACGACGTCCACTTCATCACCTACGCGCCCCCTTCCCGGCTCGACGTCTTCGCCGAGCGGATCTCGTACCACGAGGTCTCGGTCCCGACCTACCCGCTCTTCCAGTACGCGCCGTACGACCTCGCCCTCGCGACGCGCATGGGGGACGTCGCGCTCCACGAGAAGCTGGACCTCATCCACGTCCACTACGCGCTGCCGCACGCGATCTCCGCCCACCTCGCCCGCGAGATGCTGAAGCCCCAGCACGACCTCGCCGTCGTCACCACGCTGCACGGCACCGATATCACGATCGTGGGCCAGGACCCGTCCTACCTCCCGATCACGCGCTTCGGGATCGAGCGGTCGGATGCCGTCACGGCCGTCTCGCACTACCTCGAGCGGGTGACCGAGGAGGTCTTCTCTCCTCGCAAGGAGATCGTCGTCGTCCCGAACTTCATCGACCCGGGCCGCTGGCGGCCGCAGCGCAAGCCGCACCTGGGGGACCGCTTCGGCGGCGACGGGCGGAAGATCCTGATGCACGTCTCGAACTTCCGGCCCGTCAAGAGGGTCCTCGACGTGATCGAGGTGTACGAGCGGATCAACCGGAGGGTGCCGACCTCGCTGGTGATGATCGGGGACGGGCCGGACCGGCCCGCCGCCGAGGCGCTCTGCCGCCAGAAGGGCCTCTCGAGCCACGCCTACTTCCTCGGCAACACGCCGGCCGTCGAGACGGTGATGCCGACCGCGGACCTTTACATCCTGACGTCCGACTCCGAGTCGTTCGGCCTCTCCGCCCTGGAGGCGCAAGCGTGCGGAGTTCCGGTGCTCGGCTACGCCGCCGGCGGTCTGCCCGAGGTGGTGGCCGACGGCGAGACCGGCTTCCTCCGGCCCGTCGGGGACGTCGACGGGCTCGCGGCCGCGGGGGCGGAGCTGCTGCTCTCGCCGGAGCGGTACGCCGGGATGGCGGTGGCCTCGCGCCAGCGCGCGGCGGGGACGTTCGACGTCGAGATGGTGATCGCCGAGTACCTGGCGGTCTACGAGAGGGTGCTCGCCGGACGATGAAGGGCGGCCGAAAGCGACGACGCGGCGACGGCCCGGAGGTCGCGCCCGCTGGCCCCCAGGCGAGCGAGCCCCCGGTACTCGGCGAGGAGGCTCGTCCCGAAGAGGCCCGGATCGTCGGTGGACAGCGTGACGGTGACCCCGGCCGCGATGAGCCGTCGGACGGGGTGGACCTCCCCCGGTCGAAGGGCGCCCGTCGCCGCGTTCGACCGCAGGCAGACGTCCAGCGCGATCCCCCGGCGGACCAGGCGCCGAAGAAGCGCCGGGTCGTCCACCGCGCGGATGCCGTGCGCGATCCGGACGGGACGAAGGTGCTCGAGGGCGTCCGCGACGGAGTCGGGTCCCCCCCATTCCCCGGCGTGGACGAGGGGGGCGAGGCCCAGCGCCCGGACCCGCGCGTAGACATCCCGAAAGGCCGCCGCCGGAATCGACGTCTCGTCCCCGCCGAGCCCGAATCCGGCCACGCGGCCCCACGGCGTGCTCTCGTGAAGGTCCAGCACGCGGTGGGCCACGGCGGGGCCCCAGTGACGGACCGAGTCGAGAAGCACCAGGAGCCGGCCCCCGCTCCGGCGCTCCCAGGCGCCGAATACGGGCTCGAGGGTCGCCACGACGCTCCGCCACGGAAGGCCGATCCGCTCGACGATGGCGGGGGAGACGTACACCTCGGCGTGGCGCGTGCCGTCCCGGGAGAGCCGCCGGACGAGATCGCGAGCCAGGAAGGCGTAGTCCGCGGGGTCGCGCAGCAGGCGGCACACGTCGCGGTAGAAGCCGAGGAAGGCCTCCGGGCTCCCCAGCCGCCGGCGCCGGCGGACGACCGCCCCGGCGTCGGGGAAGAGGCGGTGGGGCCCGCGCCCCGAGAGCGAGACGAGGGTCCCGGGGGAGACCGCCCCTTCCAGGTGGAGGTGGAGCTCGGCCTTGGGGCGACGGCGGAGGCCGGCGAGGACACGCGAGACGTCGGCGGAGAGCACGGTCCCGCATGGTATGCGAGACCGGCGAGCGCCACGCTCCCGCCCGAGCGCCTCTGGATGCGCGGCGCGGCCCTCGGCATCGATCTCGTCCTCCTGGCCGGGGGGCCTCTCCTGGCCGCCACGGTGATCGTCTTCGCGATCCTCCTGGTGGTCGAGGAGCCCCCTGTCTACCTCGCCGTCGGGTTCCGTGTCGCCCAGGCCGCCTTCGTCCTGGCGTTCCTCCTGCGGGATGCCCGGCCGGGGCTCAGCCCGGGGAAGCGGCTCCTCGGGCTGCGAGTCGAGACCCGGGCGGGTCCGGCCACCCTCTGGACCTCGCTCCTCCGGAACGCGACGCTGCTGATCCCGCTCTGGAACGTCGTCGAGGCGGTGATCCTGATCCGGCGCGGGGGACGGCCCGGGGATCGCCTCGCCGGAACCAAGGTCGTCGAGGTCTGAGCCCACGGCGAAAACTTTTCGAGCGTACGCTACGTTTCTTCAAGCGGAGTACGCCCATGAACATCCCGGCCATCCGACCCACCCGCCTCCTTCCCCTCTTCCTTCTCCTCCTCGCGGCCGCCGTGCCCGCAACGGCCGCCGAGGACCGGTTCGAGAAGGCGTACGAGCTGAGCGGCGTGACGAAGATCCGGGTCCAGAACGTGAACGGCCCGGTGCACATCGCCACCTGGGACAAGGACTACCTGAAGGTCGTGGCGGTCAAGAAGGTGCGAGACGGAAACGCCGACCAGATCCTGCGCGAGACCGAGATTCGGGTGACGAAGAACGGCCCGACGATCGAGATCGAGACGATCCTGCCGAAGCGCGGCAGGGTCCTCGGCCTTTTCAACTTCACCCTGCACGGCCGGAACGCGGCCGAGGTCTCCTACGATTTGCTCCTGCCGACCGGCGTCTCGGTCGACGCCGAGACCGTCAACGGGCGGATCACGGCCGAGAAGCGCACGGGCGCCCTCTGCCTGAGCACGGTGAACGGTGCGGTCCGCGTGGAGGGGCACGACGCCCCCCTCCGGGTCAACACGGTGAACGGCTCGGTCGACGCCGCCTTCGCCGGTGACGTGCGGGCTTCCGAGCTCGAGACGGTGAACGGCTCGGTGACGGTCTCCTGCTCGAAGGCCTCTTCGATCCGCTACGACCTCCAGACGGTGAACGGCCGCATTCATTCCGAGTTCCGCGACCTCGTCGTGGAGGGCAAGTGGGGGCCCAAGGAAGCGAAGGGCGAGCTGAACGGGGGCCGGGAGCACCTGGCGGTCGAGACGGTCAACGGCGAGGTGAGGCTCCAGGTGGCCGAGCCGGCCGTCGCGAAGAAGGACTGAGGGTAGGGAGTCCGCCAGGCGGACGCCGCCATGAAGCAGCTCGGCCCGGGTCTCGCGACCCGGGCCGATTCATTCTAGTGGTGCCCTGGGCCAGACTCGAACTGGCACGGATTGCTCCACACGCCCCTCAAACGTGCGCGTCTACCAATTCCGCCACCAGGGCCGGGAAACGCGAGGGACGGAGATGATAACGCCGCCCTCCCCGGAATCAAGGACTACTTGGCGGTCCCTGCCGGGGAGGCGGACGTCGCCGGCGCGGGGGCCGGGGAGACCGGCACGGCGGAGGCCGGGGCCGGGGCCGCCGTGGACGGAACCGCCATCGGGACGCCGGTCGCCGGAACGGGCGCGAGGGGCGAGGCCGGGGCCGGGGCGACCGGCTTGCTCACCGGCTTGGCGACCTTCGAAAGGTTGAGCGAGCGGGGCCGGGACTGGATCAGGGAGATCGAGATGGCGAGCACCGAGAAGGCCACGAAGGCCCACGTGGTGATCTTCTCGAGGACCGTGGCCGTGCCGCGGGCGCCGAAGGTCGTCTGCGACGACGAAGCGCCGAAGGCGCTCGCCACGTCCGCGCCCTTTCCCTGCTGGAGAAGGACGACCAGGACCAGGAAGAGGCAGACGACGACGTAGAGGAACGTGAGGACGTAGATCATCGATGGCTCCGCCTTCCCTCTGGGAAGGGCCGCGCAGGATAGCAGACTTTCCCCATGAAATCGCGTGACGGCGGAGGCGGGCCAGGTGCAGGAACCTCTCCGGCCGCCGGGCGGGGCTAGGGGGACGCGGCCTTCGCGATGGCCAGGAGGCCCGCGACCTCGAGAGCGGCCCCGCCGACCAGGCCGCCGTCGATCTCGGGCCGGGCCAGGAGCTCGGCCGCGTTCTGGGGGGTGACCGAGCCTCCGTACAGGATCTCCGTGCTCTCGGCCGCGGGCCTCCCGTACCGGGCGGCCAGCAAGCCACGGAGAACCGCGTGGGCCTCGCCGGCCAGGGCGGGGGTGGCCGCGCGCCCGGTCCCGATCGCCCAGACTGGCTCGTACGCGAGGACGAGACCGGGGGGCGGTCCGGCGGGGAACGCGTCGAGCACGGCCACCTGCTTGGTCAGGACCTCCTCGGTCCGCCCCGACTCCCGCTCCTCCAGCGTCTCGCCCACGCAGAGAACGGGCGCGATCCCCGCCTCCGCGAGGCGCTCCAGCTTTCCGGCGAGGGCCGGGCCCTCCAGACGATCGCGACGGCGCTCGCTGTGGCCGACCAGGCAGAGCGTGACGCCGAGGTCGGCCAGCATCGCCGCGCTCACCTCGCCCGTGAAGGCGCCGGAGCGCGCCCCGTGGACGTCCTGGGCCGCCAGGAGTACGGGGAGGGGACCGAGCATCCGGGAGAGCCGCTCGAGCGCCGGGAACGCGGGCGCGATCGCGACCGTCACCCCCGGAGGAAGGCCGTCTCGCTCGCGCAGCAGCGTCGCCGCGAACGCCGCCGCCTCGGTCGGCGTCTTGTGCATCTTCCAGTTGGCGACGACCAGGCGCCGTCTCACCGGAGCGCCTCGACCCCCGGGAGCGGCTTGCCGCTGATGTAGTCGAGCGAGGCGCCGCCGCCCGTCGAGACGTGCGAGACCCGGTCGGCGAGGCCGGCCGCGTGGATCGCCTCGACGCTCTCCCCGCCCCCCACCACCGTGAAGCCGCTCGACTCGGCCAGGATCCGCGCCACGCCGAGCGTTCCGGCGTCGAACGGCTTCGTCTCGAAGACGCCCATCGGTCCGTTCCAGAAGATGGTCTTCGCCGGCGCGGTCATCCTGCGGAACATCTCCAGGCTCTTCGGCCCGATGTCGAACGCGGCCTGGTCGTCCGGAAGCGCGTTCATCGCGACGGTCGAGGCGTCGGCCGCGCGGTCGAGCGAGGGGGCGACCACGAAGTCGGAGGGGAGGACGAGCTGCACCCCGCGCTCGCGGCAGCGGTCGATCACCTTGCGGGCGATCGGGACCCCTTCCGGCTCCAGCAGGGACTTCCCCACGCCGAGCCCGAGCGCCACGACGAAGTGGTTGGCCATCCCGCCTCCGATCAGGACGACGTCCGCCTTCTCGACCAGGGCCTCGAGCGCGGCGATCTTGCCCAGGATCTTGGCGCCGCCCAGGATCGCGGCAAAGGGGCGCTCGATCTCGTCGAGGACACGCGAGAGGGCGGACAGCTCCTTCTCCACCAGGAAGCCCACCCCCCGGTTCTCGGGTGTGAAGAACGCCGCCATCCCGGCGGTGGAGGCGTGCGCGCGATGCGCCGTCCCGAAGGCGTCGTTCACGTAGACGTCGGCGAGCCGGGAGAGCGCCTCGGCGAAGACCGGGTCGTTCTTCTCCTCGCCCGCGTGGAAGCGCACGTTCTCCAGGAGCGCGACGCCTCCGGCGGGCAGGCCGGCGACGCCGGCCTCCGCCGCGGGCCCGACGCAGTCGCCGACGAACGCCACCGGCGCGCCGAGGTGCTCCGCGAGCCGGCTGGCGGCCGGCGCGAGCGTGTACTTCGTATCCGGGACGCCTTTCGCCTTCCCGAGGTGCGACGCCAGGATCACCGTGGCGCCGGCGTCTCGCGCGAACCGGATCGTGGGCAGAGCCTCGACGATCCGGGTGTCGTCCTTCACCACCCCGTCCTTCACGGGGACGTTGAAGTCGACGCGGACGAAGACGCGCCGGCCGGACAGGGAGAGGTCGCGGATCGAGCGGGGGAGAGTGCTCATCTGCAGCTCCTGAAGGCGGACGCCCTCGGCCGTGATCTTAGTTCCCCGCAAGGCGGCCCGGGCGGGCGCTTCGATCCGCCAGATGCATCACGCCGGTGGCACCGGCGGCCCGGGCGGGGGAATATCCGCGCGTGAACGACCTCACCACCGCCGTCACCCCGTGGGCGTACGAGCCCGGTCGCCTCCGCCTCCTCGACCAGCGGCTCCTGCCCCACGAGGAGCTCTGGATCGACTGCGACTCGGCGGTCGAGACGGCCGCCGCGATCCGGAGCCTCGCGGTGCGCGGCGCGCCGCTGATCGGGGTGGCCGCGGCGTTCGGCCTGGCGGCCGAGGCGCACCGTGTCGCGGCACGCTCCGCGGCGGACCTGGACGTCGCCCTGGAGTTGGCGTCGGAGCGGCTGGCCTCGGCGCGGCCCACCGCGGTCAACCTCGCGGGGGCCGTGGCCCGGGTGATGGAGGTCGTCCGCGCCGGGGTCCTCGCTCCCGTCCCGGAGCGGGTGGCACGCGTGGAAGCCGAGGCGCGGGCCATCGCGGAGGAGGACCGCCTCGCGTGTCTCGCGATCGGGCGGCACGGCGCGGCGTGGCTCGACGCCCGCGTCCCGCCGGGACCGGCGACCGTCCTGACGCACTGCAACGCCGG